>JBOIFD010000156.1:0-5458 GCA_050741515.1 Burkholderiales bacterium | reverse complement strand
GCATGAAGGCGGTCCTCGCGTACCCGATCAGGTAAGCCATCGCGAATGGCCGGACCACTATAGCATCCGCACCACGCAATGCCGCCAGGTACACGGAGATGAAGAGCGATCTGCTGCATGACGACCTCGCGGTCGTGAACGTCGGGCCGGAGATGTTCGTCGACAGCGTGCGGGCCGGCGGCGCGCCCGTTGCTCACGTCGAATGGCGGCCCCCGGGCGACGGCGACCCGAAGCTCGCATGGCTGCTTGCGCAGCTCGCGGGCGACCCCGACGACCCCGAATCGCCGGGCGCGCGCATCGACCGGGCGAACCAGACCGCGGTCGAGCGCATGCTCGCCGCCCGCGCGGTGCTCGTCGACGTCGCACTGCGCGCGGACGAGGTCTGGCCGGAGCTCTGGGCGGACGGGAAGCACACGCTCACGCACGCCGGAGCGCCAATCGCGTGGGCGCGCATGTGCGACCCGATGAAGGGCACGCTGATCGGCGCGTCGCTCTACGAGGGTTGGGCGAGCACGCCCGAGGAGGCGGCCGACCGCCTCGCGGGCGGCGAAGTGGCGTTCGTCCCGAACCACGACCTCGGCGCGGTCGGGCCGATGTCGGGGACGATCTCGCCGTCGATGCCGGTGTTCGTCGTGCGCAACTCGGCCCGCGGCAACACGGCGTACTGCAACTTCAGCGAAGGCATCGGCCGGGTGCTGCGGTTCGGCGCGTACGGGCCCGAGGTGATCGAGCGCCTGAAGTGGATCGCGACCGTGCTCGCGCCCGCGATCAAGGCCGCGCTCGCGGCGCTGTCCGGCGGCGTGGATCTCAAGGCGATCCAGTCGCAGGCGCTCCTCATGGGCGACGAGGTCCATAGCCGCAACGCCGCCGCCACGGCGCTCTTCCACATGGCGATCGGCGGCGCGCTCGCCGGGAGCCACTTCGACCGCGCGCGCGCGAAGGCGGCGCTCGATTTCGTCGCCGGCAACTCGCAGTTCTTCCTCAACCCGTCGATGGCGGCGTCGAAGGCGATCATGGACGCGGCGCACGGCGTCGAGCATTCCTCGATCGTTACCGCGATCGCCCGCAACGGCGTCACCACCGCGATCCGCGTGAGCGGGCTCGGGCACCGCTGGTTCGAGGCGCCGTCGGAGACGCCCGTCGGGCTCTACTTCCCGGGCTTCGGGCAGGCGGACGCGAACGCCGACCTCGGCGACAGCGCGATCTGCGAGACCGCCGGCTACGGCGGCCTGTCGCTCGCCGCCTCGCCGGCGCTCGTCCAGCTGGTCGGCGGGAGCGTCGCCGAGGCGATCGCGTATTCGCGCGAGATGTATCACGTGACCTGGGCGCGCAACCCGGTCATGTCGCTGCCGAACCTCGAGTTCGCCGGCGCGCCGGCGGGCATCGACGTGCGCAAGGTCGTCGACACCGGGATCCGCCCGGTGCTGACGACCGGCATCGCCCACCGGCAGGCCGGCGTCGGCCAGATCGGCGCCGGCATCGTGCGCGCGCCGCTCGCCTGTTTCACGCCGGCGCTCGCCGCCCTGGCGGAAACGCTCGGCGCGGCCTGAAGCGCGCGCCGAGCCCTCTTCCGCCTCCGCAGCCGGGCCTGTACCGGTCGTTCGGCCGGCACGGCGTCGAGCGATACGTGTGTATGCTCGACGTTGTGCGGAGGCGCAAGTGACCCGACGCAACGTCTATCTCGTCCTCGCCGCGGCGGCGGCGATCTTCGGGCTCACGCTCGGGATCCGCACCGCGCTCGCGCTCTTCATCAGCGCGATCAACACCCAGACCGGGCTCGGGCTGGTCGCGATCAGCTTCGCGTTCGCCGTGTCGCAGCTCACGTGGGGGATCTCCCAGCCGTTCGCAGGCGCGATCGCCGACCGCTACGGCGCCGGGCGCGTGCTCGGCGCCGGGATCCTCATGGTCGCCGCAGGCACCGCGCTCACCACGGTCGCCGGGACGACCGGGGCGCTCGTCTTCACGATCGGCGTCCTGGTCGCGGTCGGGGCGGGCGCCGCCGGGCCGTCGATCCTGCTCTCGGCCATGCAACGGTTCCTGCCGCCGGAGAAGCGCGGCATCGGCGCCGGCATGGTGACGGCCGGCGGCTCGTTCGGCCAACTGGCGATCGTGCCGATGGCGCAGGGCCTGATCGGCTGGACCGGCTGGATGGGCGCGCTGTTCTGGCTCGGCGGGCTGGCGGCGGCGGCCGTGCCGCTCGCGTGGGTGCTGCGCGGGAAGAGCGAGGCGCCGGCCGCCGGGGCGACGCCCCACGAGCCGTTCGGCCAGGCGCTCAGGCGCGCGTTCGGCGACTCCAACTACATGCTGCTGAACGCCGGGTTCTTCACCTGCGGCTTCCACGTGGCGTTCATCTCGACGCACCTCCCCGGCGTCGTCGATGCGTGCCAGCTGCCGCCGTCGGTGGGTGCGTGGTCGCTCGCGGTGATCGGGTTCGGCAACATGATCGGCAGCTTCGCGATCGGCTGGTCGATGAACCGCTGGCGCTTCAAGTCGCTGCTCGCGCTCGTCTACGCGACGCGCGCGGTCGCCGTGGCGGTGTTCCTGGTCGCGCCGAAGACCGAGCTCACGTTTCTGCTGTTCGCAATGGTGCTCGGGGTGTCGTGGCTCTCGACCGTGCCGCCGACCGCCGGGCTGGTCGCCAAGTTCTACGGCCCGCGCTACATGGCGACGCTGTTCGGCGTGGTGATGCTGTCGCACCAGATCGGCGGCTTCCTCGGCGCGTACCTCGGCGGCCTCGCGTTCGCGGCGACCGGATCGTACGACTGGATGTGGTACGCCGACATCGCGCTCGCGCTCGGCGCCGCGGTCGTCCACCTGCCGATTCGCGAGAAGCCGGTGCGGCCGGTCGCCGTCCCGGCCTGAGCGCCCGCCGTCCGCGCGGCGGCGGAAATGTAAAACTCTGTCAACGCCGCCCGCGCGCGGGCCCGACCCGCGCCGCGCGCGCCGATTTGACAATTCTTTTCAGCACGCGCGCGGGAGACAGCCCAGACTTTCCGCGTGCGCTTCTCTGCAGCTCCGGCGCGACGGCGCGGGCAGCTTCCGCAAGCGGCGGCGAACAGGCAGCGCACACCAGAATTTCGCGGCGCGGGAGGTCGTGTGCAGGATCCGGTCGTCATCGTCATGCCCCTCGGGGGCGCCTGGCAAACCTGCATCGAGGGCGGGGGCGAGCGGCGGGCGTTCGCGGCGCGCTATCCGGCGCTGGAATGGGCGCATCGCTGGGCCCAGGACCACCGGCCCAGTCTGGTCCGCGTCTGCGCCGCGGGCGGCGCGGTCGAGGACGAGTGGGCCTACGGCGCGTACAAGGGCATCCGCCGCATCGGCCCGGCGCCGGCCGCGATGCACCCGCGATGAAAGTATTCGTGGTCTACCCGAGCGAGCGGGCGGGCTGGGCGCTGCTGCGGGAGGGCGACCCGATCCCGCTGCACTTCGGCGCGAAGGCGTCGGCGATCGGCTACGGCCGATGCATGGCCGATGCCAATCGGCCGAGCGCGCTGCGGGTGGAGACGTGGTACGGCGCGGTCGAGGAGGCGTGGCGGTTCGAGGCCGCGCCTTCGGCGCAACCGCGGTGACCCACGCGCGGACGGCGCCTTCGGCCCGGTACCTGGCGTGCGCGCACGTGGGCCGGATGCTGCGGCTCGTCGTCGCGCGATTGGGAGGAGCAAACGTGCGCGAGACCGAGACGAACGGGAGAGCGATGGCCGAGACGCTGGAATACCGGTGCTTTCGGGTCGAGTCGGCGGAGCCCTACGGCTGGGTCGTGTACCTGGAGGGCACTCGCCGGACGCATTTCTTCATGGCGCGGGGCCTTGCGCTCTCGCTCGCGAAGCTCTGGGCGCAGGCGATCCCGCCGAGCAAGGTCCAGCTCGTGGACCTGACCGGCCGCGTGACCCAGGAATGGACGTTCCGCGCGCGGCTCACGAGCGCGTGAGCCGCGCTCAGCGCGGCTTTCCGCTCGCGCCGAACTCCGCGCGCGGCACGCTCGCGCCCCGGTACTCGGGGCGGATGTTCTCTTCCGGCGTAGGTACGACCGCGGCGCGGCCCGGCCGCTCCGATCCGGGGTGCGGCGCGTCTTCCGGCGCCGCCGGCGCCAGCCGGTCGAGGCGGTGCGGACGATCGCGGAAGAGCTCGAGGTCGCGCAGCGTGCAGCGTCCGAAGCGGTAGCACGACGGCAGTCCGTCGGTGAACCGGAGCGGGTCCGGGTAGACGCCATGGGGATACGGATAGAGCGGCACGAGCACCGCCGGCGCGCCGCGATAGGCCCCGTAACCGAGCCCGGCCCCGCCGGTCACGACCTGCGCCTCGGCGCGCGGCGCGGCAACGACCGCCAGCGCGGCGAGCATGCCGGCCCCGATGCGCAGCGCGCTCACAAAGGATCCCCCAGCTGCTTCCGGATGCGGCGCGCGAAGACCGTCATCTCCTTCGCCGCCTGTTGGTCCCCGCGCGCCTCGGCCACGACGATGCCCCGCTCGTACGCGCCGAGGCTCTCCCGGAATCGACCCGCCTCGGCGCACGCCTTGCCGAGCAGCTTCCACGCCGCCGAGTAGTTCGGATCCCTCGCCACCGCTTCGCGCAGATGCTCGATCGCGCTGGCGGGATCGCCGGCCTTGAGGTACTCGTTCCCGAGCGAGAACCGCAGCGCCGCGCCGTCGCGCGGCGTGCCGACGAGCTTCAGCAGGTTGGCCAGGGCCGGAGCGGCCATGTAACATTTCGCCCGCGAGAAGCAGGACTCGCGAGCGGCTCAAGAGTACCCCTTCCCGAAGACGCGTGCCCGACATGGCGAAGACGATGGGTGAACGGCGCGTCGCGAGGCGCGCGCGCGCCGGTCCGCCGCCGGTCGCGCCCCCGTCTTCACCCACGGGCCCGGCCTTGCGCGGGAAGCTCGCCAAGCTGGGCGTGCGCACGGACTTCGACCTGGTCCTGCACCTGCCGCTGCGCTACGAGGACGAGACCGTGCTCACGCCGATCGGCGCGGCCCGGCACGGCACGCCGGTCCTCGTCGAGGGCGACATCGTCTCGAGCGAGCTCGCCTATCGGCCCCGCCGGCAGCTGGTGCTGAAGGTGCGCGACGACTCCGGGCTCGTGTTCGTGCGGTTCCTGAACTTCTACCCGAGCCAGGCGAAGACCCTCGCCGCCGGCCGCCGGGTGCGGCTCTTCGGCGAGGTGCGGCCCGGCTTCTTCGGCGGCGAGATGGTGCATCCGCGCTACCGTGTCGTGCACGGCCCCGAGCCGCTGCCGACCTCGCTCACGCCGGTGTATCCCGCGACCGCCGGGGTGTCGCAACAGGTGCTGCGGGAGCTCATCGACGGCGCGCTCGCCCGCGCGGACCTTGCCGAAACCCTGCCCGACGCGCTCCGCGCGCAACAGGGCCTCGAGCCGTTCCCCGCGGCGGTGCTGACGCTGCACCGGCCGCCGCCCGACGTCGCCGCCGAGGCGCTCGCGACGCGCACCCATCCCGCGT
>JBOIFD010000155.1:0-4275 GCA_050741515.1 Burkholderiales bacterium | reverse complement strand
CTCGGCCAGCAACAACCTGACCAAGCAGACGGCCGTGGACGAGCGGGGCAACCTGGTCAACGGCCGCACCGAGAAGCCCAACAAGCACGACATCCTGACCGGTTCACGCACCGACGGCACGGCCTTCGCAGGGGCTTCGTTCATGCCTGACATGACCTGCGGCAGCTGGACGAAGAGCGGAAACGACGGTTCGGCGATGACCGGTCATCACGACCGCGTGGGCCCGATCGACAACCCGTGGGCAACGTCCTGGAACTCCTCACACCCGACCATCGGTTGCAGCCAGGGGCTGCTGGTGAAGACGGGCGGGGCCGGCCTGCTCTACTGCTTTGCGGTGAAGTAACCGCGCGCGTTTCGGACCGAGGGAGCGAGCGGCGCTCCCTCGGTTTCTTCGCCGCTGGCGATACGATGCAGGACCGGGCGACGCCGTATCCGTTCTAGAATCCCCCCGCAACAACACCAATGGAGGAGGCGACGATGAGAAGACTAGCGACGATCTTGGCAGTGCTGTGTGTCGGGTGTGCCGGCACGATGGGACCACCTCCCGGTCCGGGGGTGGTGAAAGTCACCCCCCTGGGAAGCCACGATGGCGAGTTCTGCCCCCTTGACCGGGCCCTGATCTTCGAGGATCCCGACGGCACCCGGGTCCTCTATGACGCCGGGTTGACGGTCCGCGGCCCGAACGACCCGCGGCTCGGGAAGATCGACGTGGTGCTGCTCAGCCACGTCCACAACGACCATCTGGGACTGGCACATCAGCCGGCCGCGAACGCGGGGACCTGCGGCAAGCCGGAGCTTTCGGTCAGGGCCGCGCCGAACTCCAACACCGCGAACATCGCCGCCGGGAAGAAAGCCAGGATCCTCGCCGGCAGCGACATGCACACGTTCCTCGCCGCGAAGGTCAAGGCTGCGGGGGGCGAGCCGGCGCAGGTCCAGCTCGTGCGGTTCGGCGCCCTGGGGAAGGTGGGCGGCGTCAGCGTCGCGACCGTCACCGCCACTCACACCAACGGCGTGGACCCGGCGTTTCTCGACAAGCCTCTGAGCGATGAGCTGCGGGCGAATGGCCTCGTGGCGGACGTCGGCCCGCCGGTAGGCTACGTCCTGCGCTTCACCAACGGGCTCGTGGCCTACCTGTCCGGCGACACCGGGATCACGGGCGACCAGGATCTCGTAGTCCGGCGCTACTATCGCGCCAACCTCGTCGTCATGAACATTGGCGGCTCCCCGTTCACCACCGGACCGCAGGAATCGGCCTACGTCGTCAACGACCTGGTCAGGCCGAACGCGGTGATCGCTTCCCACGCCAACGAGGTGGCGACGCAAGGCGGCAAGTTGCTGCCGGGCACCCGGACCGAGGCTTTCATGAAGGCAGCGAACGTCCCGGTACACGTCCCGCTCAGCGGCAAGACGATGAGCTTCGAGGGTAACGGGAGGTGCGTCTCCGGCTGCTGAACGTTGCCCATCCGACCGCGAAGGCCCCGCCGCGTCGGCGGGGCCTTCGTGTTTATGCGCCTCGCGCGGTGCAGCGGCGCCACTGCTCCTGCAGGCCGAGGCGCGCGATCTCCGCCTCGAGGAACGCGCCGTCCGTTGCCGTCGCTGCCAGGATGAACCGGATGTCGCGCACGTGCTTGTCCTGGCCGCCCTCGCGCAGGTATTCGAGCTTGCGCACGATCACGTACTCGGGGGGTGCGATCCAGGCGCCGCCGCCTTCCAGGCTGATCCGGCGACGATGCGCGAGCGCCCACGCGTGCAGCGGGTCGCGGCCGGCGAGGTAGACGTCGGCCTTGAACTGGCTGGCGTGGTGGATGAGGTTGAACATGCCCCGGATGCCGCGCGACAGCTCCAGCTGGAGCGTCTCGTCGGGAGGAACGTAATAGCTGGCGTCCGGGAAGGCGACCCTGAGGGCGGCAATGTCTCCGACCCGGAGCAGGAGGACGACGTCGATGTCCGCGGTCAGTCGCGGCTCGCCGTAGACACTCGCGGCGACCGATCCGGTGACGCAATAGGGAAGACCGAGGCGCTCGAGCGGTTCGAGGAAGGGAGCGAGCGGGTCAGGTCCCGGCATAAAGGAGCGACCGGCGCGCCTCCCGCTCGAGGCGCTCGTCCGACCAGTCGGGATGCGCGAGGCGCAAGCCCGCCACCCGCAGCCGGATGCCCGCCTCGTACAGGTCCGCAACCATCCTCAACTTCTGGGCGGGCGTCATGCGCCTGAAGCCCTCGAGCTGGACCGGATGGATGGGCTCGAGCATTTGAGTATCTTATACGGTCGCGGGGGGCAGGGGCGGCATCGGCGCATCGGGGAACGGCGGCCGCCACTGCGGCGCCGCGAACTCTGAAGAGCTCACCTAGCGGCAGGGTGACGATCCAGGAGCGGGCGACGCCGCAACCGTTCTGAGGCCGGGCGGGTCGACGGCGGCTCGCCGGCGGCGGCGTAGCGCCGGGCTGAAGGATGAGATTGCACCGAGTCGGGGCATTAGGTAGCATATAGCATACGTCATACGTCTGGGTCCGCGATGAAGCGCACCACGATATTTGCCGATCAAGCGTTGCTCGACGAGCTGAAAGCGCTCTCTGCCGAGCGCGGCGTGAGCGTCGCCCAGCTCGTCCGGGAGGCGCTCACCGAGCACGTCGCGAGAAGGCGCAGGCCGCGCCGGACTCTCTCGTTTATCGGCATCGGCCGGAGCGGTAGGCGGGAGATCGCGGCGCAGCACGAGCGACTGCTCTGGCGCAAACCGCCGAGATGAACCGCTGTCTCGTCGATACGGGCATCCTGTACGCGCTGGCGGACCGCGACGACGCCTGGCATGCGCGCGCCCGGGATTGTGTCGACGGCTATCGCGGCCGACTACTGGTCGCCTCGCCGGTGATTCCCGAAGTCTGCTATCTGCTCAGCAGCTACCTCGGGCAGGCAGCCGAGCTGAAGTTCGTGGGGGCGTTACGAAAGCGCGAGTTGCTCGTCGAGCATTTCGCCGACGCCGACCTGTCCCGCATCGAGGAGCTGCTGCGGGTCTACGACGACGCCAACGTCGGCTTCGTCGATGCGGCGAACGTTGCGATCGCCGAGCGGCTGGAGATCACCGACGTTGCGACGACCGACCGCCGGCACTTCTCGGTAGTGAAGCCCAAGCACTGCCGGGCGTTCACGCTCTTACCCTAGGGTTCGATAGGCGAAGGCAATGACCGCCGTGGCGAGACGCCTGGCGCGGCGAGGCTAGCGAGGGGCTCGGGCGAATCGCGCCGCGTTCGCGCCGGCGATCCGGCCGAACACCGAGCCGTTGGTGAGGCCGGTGCCGCCTGGGTAGTTGAAATAGAAGATCCCGCCGACGAGCTCGCCGGCGGCGTAGAGACCGGGGACGGGGTCGCCATCGGTCGAGAGGACCTGCGCATCGGTATTGATACGTAACCCCCCGAAGGTGAAGGTGATTCCGCAGGTCACGGCGTACGCCTCGAACGGTGGCATATCAATAGTGTTGGCCCAGTTGGACTTGTTCACGGCCAGGCCGGCGGTGCCCCGTCCATCCTTGACGTTCGGGTTGAACGGCACCTCCGTGCGAATGGCGGTGTTGTAGGCCTTGATCTCCGCGAGCGCCGCCTCGGCGTTCACGTCGTCGAGCTGCTTGACCAGATCTTCGAGCGTGTCCGCCGTCCGTTTGGTCACCTGCTTGATGCGGTACTCGTCGCGCAGCAGGTGGATCACCTTCTGGTCGAAGACCTGCCACGCGAACTGGCCGGGTTGCGCGAGGACCACGCGGCCGTACTTGGCGTACGTGTAGTTCCGGAAATCGGCGCCCTCGTCGACGAATCGCTTCCCGTCGGCGTTGATGTAGATGCCCCACGGATAGCTGTGCTTCTGGAACGCGTCGCCGACCGCGAGGTCGCCGAACTCCGGCGCGTTCCGCTCCCAGGCGACCGCGTGGCAACCGGACCAGTTGCCCACGGCGGCGGCGCCGACGTCGAGCGCCATCTTGATGCCGTCACCGGTGTTGAAGCGCGTCCCGCGGACCTTCGCCAGCTCCCAGCCGGGCCCGAGATAGCGCGTCCGCCACTCGGGGTTCGCCTGGAAGCCGCCGGCGGCGAGCACCACCGCCTTGCCTCGCACCTCCACGGTCTTCCCCGCGCGCTTCACGCGCACGCCGTGCACGCCGTCATCGTCGTGGATGAGCTCGGACGCGCGCGCCGAGTACCAGATCTCGATTCCTTGCGAGCGCGCCGCCTTGGTGAGCGCGTCGACCAGCCCCGGCCCGCCACCCCAGGCCTCCACGGTCAATCCGCCCC
>JBOIFD010000154.1:0-3133 GCA_050741515.1 Burkholderiales bacterium | reverse complement strand
GCCTTCACCATCTTCGGCACCGACCCGTGGTCGCGAAACCGGACGCCCGCCGTCCAGGGCGAGTCCTCCCGCAGGCCGGCGCCGATGTTGTCGATGCCGGCGCCGCGCGAGCTGAGGTACGACGTCGCGATCTCCGCCGCCTCCCGCTGCACGATCGCGAGCGTGCGCCAGTCGAAGGACTGGATGATCGTGCGGTTCGCCATGCCGTGGTCGCGCACCACCCGGACGACCGCGCGCGCGAACGCCTCCGGCCCGACCGTCTCGTCGGGCGCCTCGGGAGAGATCTTGGTCTCGACGTTGAACCGCACCTCGTCGTTGCGCGCGCGGCGCGCGAGCTCGAACACGTCCTCGAGCCTCGGAATGCGCACGCCGTCCCGCTTGCGCTGGTCGGGAAACCGCTTCGAGTAGTCGCTGCCGGGGCGGATGCGCCCGACGTCGTAGCGCTGCAGCTCGTGGAACGTCAGCTCGCGGATCGCGCGCGTCGGCGCGCGCAGCCAGCGCCCGTCGGTGCCGCGCGCGATGTCGGGGTCGAGCCGGCGGTCGTGGTGCACGACGACCACGCCGTCCTCCGTGACGCCGACGTCGAGCTCGAGCGTGGTGACGCCGAGCGAAAGCGCGCGCGCGAACGCCGGCAGCGTGTTCTCGGGCGCCAGCCCGCGCGCACCGCGATGGCCCTGAAGATCGAAGGCGGCGGCGGAGCTCATGACGGCGAGAGCGGCGAGCGCGGCGGAAAATCGGGTCACGGCGTTGGGCTAGAATCGCGCGAAGTCTACCTCCTCCCCCGTCCCATGGCCCGCGTCTACTCCATCGACGGCATCACGCCGGTCGTGCACCCTTCGGCGTACGTCCACCCTTCGGCGACGCTGATCGGCGACGTGATCGTCGGCCCGCGCGTCTACATCGCCCCCTCCGCCTCGCTGCGGGGCGACTTCGGGCGGATCGTGATGGAGGAGGGCGCCAACCTCCAGGACTGCTGCATCGTGCACGGCTTTCCCGACGCCGACACCGTGATCGAGCGCGACGGGCACGTCGGCCACGGCGCGATCCTCCACGCCTGCCGCGTGGGCGCGAACGCGCTCGTGGGCATGAACGCGGTGGTGAACGACGGCGCGGTGATCGGCGAGTCGGCGTTCGTCGCCGCCCTGGCGTTCGTAAAGGCCGGCATGAAGGTGCCGCCGCGCACGCTCGTCGCCGGCATCCCGGCGAAGGTGCTGCGCGAGCTCACCGATGCCGAGCTCGCGTGGAAGGCGGACGCGACGCGGCAGTACCAGGAGCTCGCGGTGCGCAGCCAGCGGACCATGACGGAGACGGCGGCACTCACCGAGGTCGAGCCCAACCGCCGGCGGCTCGAAGTCGGCGAGGTGCTGCCGCTGAAGGACTGGAAGGCGCGCCGGTCATAGCGGCGCCGGGCGCCGCGCGGGTCCGCCGTGTTCGTCCCGATCAGCGATTACCCCAACCCGCGGCGGACGCCGTGGGTGACGATCGCGCTCATCGCGGCGAACGTCGCGGTGTACCTCCTCTTCACCCTGCCGCTGTCCGCCGCGCGTCCCGACCCGAGCGACCCGCTGCTGCGCGAGTACCTGCAGGCGATCCTGCCGTCGCTGCCGCCGAACGTGCCGGTGCAGGCCGTCCTCGCGCAGCTCACGCGCTACGACCTTTTCCTCTTCGACCACGGCTTCCGGCCGGCGGCGCCAGGCGTCGCCGACCTCTTCGCGGCGATGTTCCTGCACGCCGGACTGCTGCACCTCGTCGGGAACATGCTCTACCTCTGGGTCTACGGCGACAACGTGGAGCATCGCCTCGGGCCGGTGATGTTCCTCGTGTGTTACCTGCTCACCGGCGCCGCCGCGACGCTGTTCTTCACGCTCTTTGCGGGCAGCACGCAGGTGCCGCTGGTCGGCGCCTCGGGCGCGGTGTCGGGCGTCCTCGGCTTCTACTTCGTCTGGTTTCCGGGGCACACCGTCAGGGTGTTCGCGTTCCTGTTCCCGTTCTACGTCGGCAGCTTCTTCCTGAACGCCCGCATCGTGCTCGGGCTGTACCTCGTCGTCGACAACCTGCTGCCGTTCCTGATCGCGCCGGCCGGGTCGCCGGTGGCGCACGGCGCGCACATCGGCGGGTTTCTCGCCGGCCTGCTCGTGGCATGGCTGGTGCGACCCCGGGCGCAGCCGAGCGAGGAGTGAGCGCGCCTATAATCGCGCTTGGCTCCTCCCGTTCCGCCCATCGCCATGCCCTACGCGAACATCCTGACCGAAACCCGCGGCCGCGTCGGCCTCATCACGCTGAACCGCCCGAAGCAGCTGAACGCCTTGAACGACGCGCTCATGACCGAGCTCGGCGACGCGCTCCTCGAGTTCGATGCCGACGAGGCGATCGGCGCGATCGTGCTCACCGGCAACGACAAGGCGTTCGCGGCCGGAGCCGACATCGGCGCGATGGCGAACTGGACGTACATGGACGTGTACAAGTCCGACTACATCACGCGCAACTGGGAGGCGCTGAAGCGGACCCGCAAGCCGGTGATCGCGGCCGTCGCCGGCTTCGCGCTCGGCGGCGGCTGCGAGATCGCGCTCGCCTGCGACATCGTCGTCGCCGCCGACACGGCGAAGTTCGGCCAGCCCGAGATCAAGATCGGCGCAATGCCCGGCGCCGGCGGCTCGCAGCGGCTGCCGCGCGCGGTCGGGAAGGCCAAGGCGATGGACATGATCCTGACCGCCCGCATGATGGACGCGCAGGAGGCCGAGCGCGCCGGGCTGGTGTCGCGCGTGGTGCCGGCCGACAGGCTCCTCGACGAAGCGCTCGCGGTCGCGAACGCGATCTGCGAGTTCTCGGGCCCGGCGGTGATGATGGCGAAGGAGGCGGTGAACCGCGCCTACGAGACCCCGCTCGCGGAGGGGATCCTCTTCGAGCGGCGCATGTTCCATTCGCTGTTCGCGACCGCGGACCAGAAGGAAGGCATGCGCGCGTTCGTGGAGAAGCGCAAGCCGAGCTTCAAGCACAAGTAGCGTGGCCGCGGAGCGGTGCCCGCAGCCGGTTCCCGGCGGGTAGAATCGCCATCATGCCATTGTCATCGAGGCTCGCCGCCCGTGGGGGCGCGCTCGTCGCCGCGGCCGCGGCCGCCGCGGCGCTCGCGCAG
>JBOIFD010000153.1:0-2066 GCA_050741515.1 Burkholderiales bacterium | reverse complement strand
CCGACATGTTCTCGAACGAACCCCTCGCGAAGGCCGATCCGGAGCTGTGGCAGGCGGTGCGGAGCGAGATCCTCCGCCAGGAGGACCACATCGAGCTGATCGCCTCGGAGAACTACGCGAGCCCGGCGGTGCTCGCGGCGCAGGGCTCGGTGCTCACGAACAAGTACGCCGAAGGCTACCCCGGCAAGCGGTACTACGGGGGTTGCGAGTACGTGGACATCGCCGAGGAGCTCGCGATCGAGCGCGCGAAGCGGCTCTTTCACGCCGACTACGCGAACGTCCAGCCGCACTCGGGTTCGCAGGCGAACCAGGCGGTCTACCAGGCGGTGTTGAAGCCGGGCGACGTGATCCTCGGCATGTCGCTTGCCCACGGCGGACACCTCACGCACGGCTCGGCCGTCAACTTCTCGGGCCGGCTGTACCAGGCCTTCTACTACGGCCTCGACGGGCGCGAGGAGATCGATTACGAGCAGGTCGAGCACCTCGCGAAGGGCCACAAGGCGAAGCTCATCGTCGCCGGGGCGTCGGCCTATTCGCTGACGATCGACTGGAAGCGCTTCCGCAGGATCGCCGACAGCGTCGGCGCGTATCTCATGGCCGACATCGCCCACCCGGCCGGGCTGATCGCGGCCGGGCTGTACCCGAGCCCGATCGGAATCGCCGACTTCGTGACGAGCACCACGCACAAGACGCTGCGCGGGCCGCGCGGTGGTCTGCTCCTCGCTTCCAAGGAGCACGAGAAGCGGCTGAACGCCGCCGTGTTCCCGCAGCTGCAGGGCGGGCCGCTCATGCACGTGATCGCCGCCAAGGCGGTCGCGTTCAAGGAGGCGATGACGAAGGACTTCAAGCGTTATCAGGAAGAGGTCCTCAACAACGCGCGGGTCATGGCGAAGGTGCTCGCCGAGCGGGGGCTGCGCATCGTCTCCGGGCGCACCGACTGCCATCTCTGCCTCGTCGATCTGCGCGCCAAGGGCATCACCGGCAAGGCGGCCGAGGACGTGCTCGAGCGGGCGCACATCACGGTCAACAAGAACGCGATCCCGAACGACCCGCAGAAGCCGTTCGTCGCCAGCGGCATCCGGGTCGGCACGCCGGCGATGACGACCCGCGGCTTCGAGGAGATCGAAGCCGAGCAGGTGGCGAACCTGATCGCCGACGTGCTCGATGCGCCCCGGGACGAGGCGACCGTCGCGCGGGTGCGCGAGCAGGTGCGCGCGCTCTGCCGCCGCTTCCCGGTCTATCCGGACGCGGTGCACATGGGCGTGCCGGTGGAACGCGCGGCCTGACGGCCGATGAAGTGCCCGTACTGCAAAGCCGACGACACTGCGGTCATCGACACGCGGATGTCGGAGGACGGCGAGAGCGTGCGCCGGCGCCGCGAGTGCGAGCACTGCGGCAAGCGCTTCACGACCTACGAGCGGGTCGAGCTCGCGATGCCCGCGGTGGTGAAGACGAGCGGCTACCGCACTGCCTACGACCGCGAGAAGATGCGCACCGGGTTCATGCGGGCGCTGCACAAGCGGCCGGTGCCCACGCAATACGTCGACGCGGCGATCGACCGCATCGAGCAGAAGATCCTCGCGCGCGGCGAGCGCGAGATCGGCTCGCGCACCCTCGGCGAGATGGTGATGGCCGAGCTGAAGAAGATGGACCACGTCGCCTACATCCGCTTCGCCTCGGTCTACGAGGACTTCCAGCGCGTGGACGAGTTCCGCGAGAAGGTGCTGGAGCTCAAGCGCCCCGGCCGGAGAGTCCGCCGCGCCGCGGCCCAGAAGTAGCATCCTGAGCTCCCCGCGGAGCGACGCGGGTCGCCGCATGTTCACCCCCGCCGACCGAGAGTTCATGGCCCGCGCGCTGGACCTTGCCGAGCGCGGGCTGTTCACGACCACCCCGAATCCCCGCGTCGGCTGCGTCATCGTCCGGGACGGCGAGGTCGTCGGCGAAGGGTTCCACGAGCGCGCCGGCGAAGCGCACGCAGAGGCGAACGCGCTTGCGGCCGCCGGTGCGCGCGCTGCGGGCGCGACGGTGTATGTCACGCTCGAGCCGTGCAGCCATCACGGCCACAC
>JBOIFD010000152.1:0-5069 GCA_050741515.1 Burkholderiales bacterium | reverse complement strand
CGTGCCCGGCGCGAGCACGAACTGGCCGCAGTGCTTGAACAGGAACGCCACGGAGCCGTCGGTGCCGAGGTTGCCGCCGTGCTTCGCAAACGCGTGCCGCACCTCGCCGACGGTGCGGGTGCGGTTGTCGGTGAGGCAGTCGACCATCACCGCCGCGCCGGCGGCGCCGTAGCCCTCATAGCGGAGCTCCTCGTACGCCACCCCTTCGAGCTCGCCCGTCCCGCGCTTGATCGCGCGCTCGAGGTTGTCCTTCGGGACGTTCGCCTCCTGGGCCCTGGCGAGCGCCAGGCGCAGCCGCGGGTTCATGCCCGGATCGCCGCCGCCGAGCTTGGCGGCGACGGAGACCTCCTTGATGACCCGGGTGAAGACCTTGCCGCGCTTCGCGTCGGCGCGGTCCTTCCGGTGGCGGATGTTCGCCCATCTGGAGTGGCCGGCCATGGCGGGTGTCGTCGCGGGCGCTGTGCGATGCTGGGGGGCGCCTATAATTTTGCCCGCCGCCGACCCCACTCCACAAGCGCCAGGAGCCCGCAATGCCCGAACCGTTGCTCGTCGCCAAAGCCGGCACCAAGGATCTCTGCCTGCTGCCCGGCCTAGCCAACCGCCACGGCCTCATCACCGGCGCGACCGGGACCGGCAAGACGGTGACCATGCAGGTGCTCGCCGAGAGCTTCGCCCGCATCGGCGTCCCGACGTTCATGGCCGACGTGAAGGGCGATTTCTCGGGGATCTCCGCGCCGGGCGCCGCTTCGCCGAAGATGAAGGAGCGGCTGGCGATGCTGAAGCTCGACGAGCCGAAGTGGCAGGGTTGCCCGGTCACCTTCTGGGACCTCTACGGCGAGCAGGGGCATCCGATCCGGGCGACCGTCTCCGACATGGGGCCGCTCCTGCTCGCGCGGCTGCTCGGCCTGAACGACACGCAGGGCGGCGTGCTCACCGCGGTCTTCAAGATCGCCGACGACAACGGGCTGCTGCTGCTCGACCTGAAGGACCTGCGGGCGATGCTGCAGTTCGTGGGCGACAACGCCGCCAAGTTCAAGACCGAGTACGGGAACATCTCGGCGTCGTCGGTCGGCGCGATCCAGCGGGGTCTGCTCGAGCTCGAGCACCAGGGCGCGGAGGAGTTCTTCGGCGAGCCGATGCTCGACATCGACGACCTGATGCGGACCGACGCGAAGGGCCGCGGCCTGGTGAACCTCCTCGCCGCCGACAAGCTGATGCGCTCGCCGAAGCTCTACTCCACCTTCCTGCTGTGGCTGCTCGCCGAGCTCTTCGAGCGCCTGCCCGAGGTCGGGGACCCCGACAAGCCCAAGATCGTCTTCTTCTTCGACGAGGCGCATCTGCTGTTCGGCGACGCCCCCAGGGCGCTGCTCGAGAAGATCGAGCAAGTGGTGCGGCTCATCCGCTCGAAGGGCGTCGGCGTCTACTTCGTGACCCAGAACCCGCTCGACGTTCCGGAGTCGGTGCTCGGCCAGCTCGGGAACCGCGTGCAGCACGCGCTGCGGGCCTTCACGCCCAAGGACCAGCGGGCGGTGAAGACCGCCGCCGAGACGCTGCGCCCCAACCCGAAGTTCAAGGCCGAACAGGTCATCACCGAGCTCGGTGTCGGCGAGGCGCTCGTGTCGTTCCTCGACGAGAAGGGCCGCCCGACCGTGGTCGAGCGCGCGTTCGTCATGCCGCCGGCGTCGAAGATCGGGCCGATCACCCCCGAGGAGCGCCAGCGGGTCATCGCGTCCTCGGCGATCGCGAGCCACTACGCGAAGACCGTCGACCGCGAATCGGCCTACGAGAAGCTCAAGGGCCGCACCGAGGAACGGCAGACCCAGGCGCCGGGCCGCGGCAAGGCCGCACCGGCCGGGACACCGCAGGATTCCGGCGGCGGCCTCAGCGACATCCTCTTCGGCTCGACCGGCCCGCGCGGCGGCAAGCGCGAGGGCGTGCTCGAGTCGGCGGCGAAGAGCGCCGCCCGCTCGATCGGGTCGCAGGTCGGGCGCGAGATCATCCGCGGAGTGCTGGGCTCGATCCTGGGCGGCAAGCGGCGGTAGGCCGCGTCCGCCGCCTTGTCGCGCGGTAGCTTTGCGGGTCCCCCATGACCGCCTTTTCCAGGAGTTGAGCGATGGACCTCGGCATCAAGGGCAAGACAGCGATCGTCTGCGCAGCGAGCAAGGGCCTCGGCCGCGCCTGCGCGTGGTCGCTCGGGCGCGAGGGCGTGGTGCTGACGATCTGCGCCCGCGGCGAGGAGGCGCTGAGCCGGACGGCGGACGAGATCCGCAAGCAGTTCGGTGTTCCGGTGACCGCCGTCGTCGCGGACATCACCACGCCGGACGGCCGCGCCAAGGTGCTCGCCGCGTGCCCCCAGCCGGACATCCTCGTCAACAACGCCGGCGGCCCGCCGCCGGGCGACTTTCGCGACTGGGCGCGGGAGGACTGGATCAGGGCGATCGACGCCAACATGCTGACGCCGATCGAGCTCATCAAGGCGACGATCGATCCCATGATCGCGCGCCGGTTCGGCCGCATCGTCAACATCACGTCGAGCGCGGTGAAGGCGCCGCTCGCGCCGCTCGGCCTGTCGAACGGCGCGCGCACCGGCCTCACCGGGTTCGTCGCGGGCATCGCGCGCCAGACGGCGAAGCACAACGTGACGATCAACAACCTGCTGCCGGGGGCCTTCGACACCGACCGGCTGCGCTCGACGATGGCGGCGTTCGCCAAGGACAAGAGCCTCTCCCTCGAGGAGGCGAAGGCCGAGCGCGCGCGGGCGATCCCGGCCGGCCGCCTCGGCGATCCGGCCGAGTTCGGCGAGGCGTGCGCGTTCCTGTGCAGCGCGCAGGCCGGGTACGTCACCGGGCAGAACTTCCTGATCGACGGCGGCGCGTATCCGGGGACCTTCTGAGCGCATGCGCCGCGCCGCGATCGATCCGTCCGCGCCCGAGGCGGGAGCGTTCGCACGCACGTTCCGCCTGACCGACGTCCCGGACGACTTCTTCGACGACCCGTACCCGTACTACGCGGCGCTTCGCGCGCACGACCCGGTGCACGAGCTCGGGCAGGGGTCGTTTCTTCTCACGCGCTACGACGACGTCGCGGCCGTCTACCGCGATCCGCGCGCGAGCTCGGACAAGAAGCGGGAGTTCAAGCCGAAGTACGGCGACACCCCGCTCTACGAGCATCACACCACCAGCCTGGTCTTCAACGACCCGCCGCTGCACACGCGCGTGCGCCGGCTGATCATGGGCGCGGTCAACCAGCGGGCGATCGCGCGGATGGAGCCGGACGTCGTCGCCCTCGTCGACCGCCTCCTCGACCGGATGGCGGGCAAGCGCGAGCTGGACCTCATCGCCGACTTCGCGGCCGAGATCCCGGTGGAGGTGATCGGCAATCTGCTCGACGTGCCGCGCGACGAGCGCGAGCCGCTGCGCGGCTGGTCGCTCGCGATCCTGTCGGCGCTCGAGCCGGCGCCGAGCGCGGCGCTGCTCGAGCGCGGCAACCGCGCGGTGCGCGAGTTCCTCGACTACCTCCGGACGGTGGTCGCGCGGCGCCGGCAGGCGCCGGGCGACCCCGAGACCGACGTGCTCACGCGGCTGATCCAGGGCGAGGCCGACGGCGAGCGGCTCACCGAGAGCGAGCTCCTCCACAACTGCATCTTCCTGCTGAACGCCGGCCACGAGACGACCACGAACCTCATCGGCAACGGCGTCGACGCGCTGCTGCGACATCGCGGCGAGCTCGAGCGGCTCGCCCGCGAGCCGGTGCTGATCGCGACGGCGGTGGAGGAGCTGCTGCGCTTCGAGAGTCCGCTCCAGCTGAACAACCGCGTCACCACCGCCGAGACGGCGATCGGCGGGCGCACCTTCCCGGCCGGCACCTTCCTCACGCTCGGGGTCGGCGCGGCCAATCGCGACCCGGCGCAGTTTCCCGATCCCGGCCGCCTCGACGTGGGCCGCAAGCCCAACCGGCACGTGGCGTTCGGGCACGGCGATCACGCCTGCTCCGGGATGAACGTCGCGCGCCTGGAGGCGCGGATCGCGATCGGGCGGCTGCTCGCGCGGTTCCCGCGGATCGCCCCCGCGGGCGCGGCGGAGCGGGACCGACGCGTGCGGTTCCGCGGTTTCCGGCGCCTGCCCGTGCGGGTCGACTAGCCTAACGGAGAGACATCATGGCTGACCGCTACTCGAGCTACGAGCGCCTCGCGCTCAAGCGCCATCCCGACGGCATCCTCGAGATCGTGATGGGCGCGCCGGGCAAGCTCTCGACCGCCGATCACGTCCTGCACCGTGAGCTCGCCGAGATCTGGCGCGACGTCGATGCCGACCCCGAAACGCGCGTCGCGATCCTGCGCGGCGAGGGCAAGGGGTTCTCGGCCGGCGGCGATCTGAAGCTCGTCGCGGACATGGTGAGCGACTTCGACGCCCGCGCCCGGGTCTGGCGCGAGGCGCGCGACCTCGTCTACAACGTCATCAACTGCTCCAAGCCGATCGTGTCGGCGATGCACGGCCCGGCGGTCGGCGCCGGTCTCGTCGCGGGTCTCCTCGCCGACATCTCGATCGCGGCGAAGACCGCGCGCATCATCGACGGCCACACGCGCCTGGGCGTCGCCGCGGGCGACCACGCGGCCATCGTGTGGCCGCTCCTCTGCGGCATGGCGAAGGCGAAGTACTACCTGCTGCTGTGCGAGGCCGTCTCCGGCGAGGAAGCCGAGCGCATCGGTCTCGTGTCGCTCGTCGTCGACGAGAAGGATCTGGTGCCGAAGGCGTTCGAGGTGGCAGGCAAGCTGGCGACCGGGGCGCAGTCGGCGATCCGCTGGACGAAGTACTCGCTCAACAACTGGCTGCGGATGGCCGGGCCGACCTTCGATGCGTCGCTCGCGCTCGAGTTCATGGGGTTCACCGGACCCGACGTGCGCGAAGGGATCGCCAGCCTGCGCGAGAAGCGCGCGCCGAGTTTCAAGCCGGACTGCCCGTTCTAGGGGGCTTCGCTATCCGCTGTCGGCTCTCGACCCGAGCCGGAAGTCAGCGTGACGAAAAAGCAGACGTTACCCGCGGGCTCAGGCCGGCCCGGAGCGGACGTTG
>JBOIFD010000151.1:0-6162 GCA_050741515.1 Burkholderiales bacterium | reverse complement strand
CGTCGGTGCGCGAGGATCGCGGCGCGCCGGTCGAGCGCATCGCCGTGCCGACGCTGGTGGTGACGAGCGACGAGGACGCGGTCTATCCGCCCGCGACCGCCGAGGCCTTGGCGGGCCGCATCCCGGGCGCGCGGCTCGCGGTGATCCGGGGCGCCGGACACGTCTCGAACCTCGACCAGCCCGAGCGCTTCAACGCGGCGGTGCTCGCGTTCCTCCGCGCGCACCGCGACCGCGCCGCGACGGTCACGCTCCCGCGCGCCTGACGCCGGCGGCCGAACAGGGGGAAAATAGCCGGTCCTCGGGCCCTTCGCCCGCCGCGGAGATTGCGATGCGCATCGAAGTCCACGTCCACGGCAACATCCCGCTTCAAGCCGGCGTCACCTCGGCGCAGCTCGAGGCCGCGCTGCGGCCGTGGCTCGAGTACATCGACGAGGACTCGCTCGCCGACGCGCGCTCGGTCTACGAGGACGAGCCGGGCGTCGTGTTCGACTCGCGCGAGCGGCTGCTCGAGATCTGCTGGACGGGCGACGTCGGCCGCACCTTCCGCGAGCACGTCGAAGCGGCGCTCGCGAACCTGAACCCGTACACCGAGCGGGCCGCCGAGATCGAGGTCAGCTACTACCACGACGACGGCCAGGACGAGCTCGGCGTGGTGTTCGTCGGCCCGACGCCGGAGGCGATCCACGAGGCGCAGCGGCAGGCGATGATCGAGGACGTCTCGGACCTCCTCGCGCGCCAGTTCGGCGAGTCGGAGATCGGCGAGGTCGTCGCGCTCCTCAACCAGCTCTTCGCGCGGACCGCGCCGAGCGCCGGCGGGGTCGTGCGCCAGGGCTCGATGACGGTCCAGGCGCCGACGAGCGACAAGGGCCGGCGCCGGCTGCACTAGACGGCCGCCCCGACCGACCGGTCCCCGATCGGGACGCCGGCATGCACGAGGCGCGGATCGAGCTCCTGCAGCGGATGCCCATCTTCGGCGGGATCCGGGACGACATCCTCGGGTTCCTCCTCGCGCTCTCCCCGGTCGTTCGCATTCCGCAGGACCGGTTCTTCTTCCGCGAGGACGACGAGGGCCAGTCCATGTTCGTCCTGGAGGAAGGCCGGGTGGCGGTGCTGAAGCGCTGGCAGGGAGCCGACTGCCTCCTCCGGATCCTGGAGCGAGGCGACTGCTTCGGGGAGATGGCGCTGCTCGACCTCCGTCCGCGCAGCGCCTCGGTGCGCGCGGTCGAGGACTGCGCCGCCATCGAGCTGTCGGCGGCCGGCCTGTACCAGCTCTACAAGAAGGACCTCGAGCAGTTCGCCATGATCGAGATGAACATGGGGCGCGAGGTCTCGCGGCGGCTGCGGGAATCCGACCAGCGGCTCTTCCGCGCCCGGATGGGGGCCGCCGATGCCGGCGCGGATTACGTCTTCCCGGCCGGCTAGACCCGCATGACGCGCTCGCCTACGGGAGCACCTTGATCCCGCGCACGAGCTCGAGCGTGTACGCGCGGCGGTAGTCGAGGCCCGGCTTCACGGTCTTCGCCTCCGCCATGAAGTCGGACGTGCGCTTCCAGCGCGCGTCGGTCATGGTCATGATGCCGAGCTTCGCGGCGTCGCCGCCGGTGACGATCCGGTACTCCTTCATCTTGCGCACGCCGAACGCGATGAGATCGTCCTCCATCTGCGGGTTGTCGCGCTTGATCAGGGCGTTCCCGGGCGCGGGGTTCGCGAGATAGCCCTTCCAGCCTTCGGCGCTCGCCCGGACGAAGCGCTGCACCGCGTCGCGCCGCTTGGCGAGCGTGTCGCGCGTCACGACGATCGTCTGCGCGTACGGCGGGTAGCCGAGGTCGGCGAGCAGGAACACGACCGGCTTCACCCCGCCCTTCTCGATCGAGTACGGCTCGGAGGTCACGTAGCCCTGCTGCGCGAGCCGCTTGTCGACCAGGAACGGCTGCACGCTGAAGGCGTACGGCCGCTTCTGGCCGTCGTCGAAGCCGTAGCGGGTGCGCAGCCACGGCCAGAACGTCGTGTCGCTCGCCGCGCTGATCGCGATCGGGCGCCCCTTCAGCTCCTCGAGCCTGGCGACGCCCGGGTGGGCGATGATGACCGCGGGATCCTTCTGGAAGGCCGCCGCCACCGTGACCACGGGCAGGTCCTGCTCGACGGCGAGGAGGGTCTGCAGGTCGTAGCCCATGAAGAGATCGAACCGGCCCGCGAGCAGGAGCTGCAGACCGTTCACCTGCGGCCCGCCCATGGTGATCTGCACGTCGAGCCCGTGCTTGCGGTAGAGGCCCTCGGCAACCGCCTGGTAGAAGCCCCCGTGCTCGGCCTGCGCATACCAGTTGGTCCCGAAGACGAGCTTCGTGAGCGGCTGCGCGGCGGCGGCGCCGGCGACGAGGGCGAGCGCGGCGGCGGCGAGGCAGGCGGCGAGACGGTGGCGGGGCATCGATGGCGCTCCTGGACGCTTGGCGCCGCGATTCTATCGAACCTGCGCTCCGGGTCCGCGGAATGGTCGACGACACGCCTCGCGAATGTTGACACGTTGGCGCGGCGCCCCTACCCTCGACCGCGAGCAGCCGAGCGCCGGACCACCCGATTGCACCGCTTCGAGTACTTCGAACCCGCCACGCTCGCCGAAGCGGTCGCGCTGCTCGGCCGCGGCAACGGCAAGGCGAGCCTGCTCGCGGGCGGCACCGACCTCCTGGTGGAGATCAAGGAGCATCTCCGCCGGCCCGACTACGTGATCAACATCAAGCAAATCCCCGGGATGGAGGCGCTCAGCTACGACCCCGAGCGCGGGCTGAGGTTCGGCGCCCTGGTGACCTCCCGGGCGATCGAGCTCTCGCCGGTGGTGCAGGAGAAGTACCCGGGCCTCGCCCAGGCGGCCCGGGACCTGGGCTCGATCCAGGTGCGGAACCGCGCCACGGTCGTCGGCAACGTCTGCCGCGCCTCGCCCTCGGCCGATACGCTGCCGCCGCTGATCGCGGACGGGGCGAGCGCGGGAATCTACGGGCCGCGCGGCGAACGGGTCGTCCTGCTCGAGGAATTCTTCACCGGCCCCGGCCGGACGGTCCTGAAGCCGGACGAGCTGGTCACGGAGATCACGATTCCGCCGCCGCCGCCGCGCACCGGAAGGATCTACATCAAGCACGGCCGCCGCAAGGCCATGGAGCTGGCGACGGTCGGCGTCGCGGTCTCGCTGACGCTCGCGGGCGACACCTGCCGCGAGGTCCGCATCGCGCTGGGCGCCGTCGCGCCCACGCCGATCCGCGCCAGGCGGGCCGAGGCCCTGCTGCAGGACCGGGTGATCGACGGGCGTCTCGTCGACGCCGCCGCCCAGGCCGCGAGGGACGAGTCCCGGCCCATCGGGAACGTCCGCGCGAGCGCCGCGTACCGGCGGCAGATGATCGAGGTGCTGACCCGGCGGGCCATCAAGCAGGCGGTGGAGACGGCGCGATGACGCAGATCATCCGCACCACGATCAACGGCGAGGCGCGCGAGCTGGCGGTCGCGCCTTACCGCAGCCTCCTCGACGTGCTGCGGAACGAGGCCGGCCTGACCGGCACCAAGAAAGGCTGCGACGTCGGCGACTGCGGCGCCTGCACCGTCATCCTGGACGGCAAGCCGGTCAATTCCTGCCTGGTCCTCGGCGTCGAGGTCGAGGGCTGCCGGATCGAGACCATCGAGGGCCTCCAGCCCGGGCCGGATCGGCTGCACCCGCTCCAGGAGAGCTTCATCAGGTACGGCGGAGCGCAATGCGGGTTCTGCACGCCGGGCGTGCTCATGATGGCGAAGGCGCTGCTCGACGAGAATCCCGATCCGACGGAAAGCGAGATCCGCTTCGGCCTCGCCGGCAACATCTGCCGGTGCACCGGCTACACGAAGATCGTCGCGGCGATCCAGGCCGCGGCGCGGCAGCTGAACGGCAAGGGCGACGCATGAAGGACCTCGCCGTCATCGGCACGAGCGTCGCGCGCCCCGACATGCCGGGCAAGGTCACCGGCCACGCGCTGTACGCCGGCGACCTCAGCCTGCCGGGGATGCTGCATGGAAAGACCAAGCGCAGCACGATCGCCCACGCCGACATCAGGCGCATCGACGTGTCCAGGGCACTGGCCCTGCCGGGGGTGAGAGCGGTCCTCACGCACGCGAACGTGCCCCGGGTGCTGCACTACGGCTCCCCTCACCCGCGCTCGGCCTCGGTGACGCGGGATCAGTACATCCTCGACACCAAGGTGCGCTACTGGGGCGAGAGCGTCGCGGTGGTGGCCGCCGACAGCGAAGAGATCGCCGAGGAGGCGCTCGACCTGATCGACGTGGAGTACGCGGAGCTTCCGGCGGCCTTCACCGTGGACCAGGCGCTCGCCCCCGATGCGCCGCTGATCCACGCGGCGCGGGCCGGCAACCTCGTCGTCGATCCGGTGCTGGTGAAGCGCGGCGACATCGAGCGCGGCTTCGCCGAAGCCGCGCTCGTCGTCGAGGGCACCTACGCGATGGGCCGGCCGACGCCGGCGTACATGGAACCCAACGTCTGCGTATGCCAGTGGGACGCCGACGGCAAGCTCACGGCCTGGATCTCGACCCAGACGCCGTTCATGGTGCGCGGCATCCTCGCCGAAGTGCTCGGGCTGCCGTATCACAAGGTGCGCGTCCTCGTCGATCACATGGGCGGCGGCTTCGGGGCGAAGCAGGACCTCTTCCAGACCGAGTTCCTGTGCGCGCTGCTGGCGAAGGAGACCCGGCGCCCGGTGCGCATGGAGTTCACCCGCAAGGAGACTTTCCTCGGCGGCCGCTCGCGCCACCCCGGCACGGTGTGGCTGAAGCAGGGCTTCAGGCAAGACGGCTCGATCTCGGCGCGGCAGGCGCTGGTCACCCTCAACTCCGGCGCCTACGGCTCGCACGGGCCGGGCGTCACCGCCGTCGGCACCGCCGCGCTCACTTCGCTCTACCGCTGCGAGAACGTGCACCTCGAGGGGCGGTGCGTGTACACCAACACGCCCATCGCCGGCGCGTATCGCGGCTACGGCGTCGTCCAGACCTATTACGCGCTCGACATCCAGATGGACGAGGCGGCGGAGCGACTGGGCATCGACCCGGCCGAGCTCAAGCTGCGCAACGCCGTGCGCGAAGGCGATCTCTCGCCCTCCGGCCACGCGATCGTCGGTCACGGGCTCGAGGATTGCATCCGGCACGGCATGGCCGAGACCGGATGGCCGGAGCTGCGCCGGCAGCGCCGGACGTCGCACGGCCCGGTGCGGCGCGGCTGGGGCATGGGCTGCGAGATGCACGGCTCGAGCGCCTACCCGGGCATCAAGGAGCAGGGCAACGCGACCGTGAGAATGAACGAGGACGGCACGGTGCAGCTCTTCACCGGCACGACCGGGCTCGGCACCGGCGCGCACACCGCGCTCGCCCAGGTCGTCGCCGAGGAGCTCGGCGTGCGTTTCGCGGACGTATCGGTGGTTCACGGCGACACCGACGTCGTGCCCTGGGACATCGGCGCGTTCGCGAGCCACACGACCTACATGGGCGGGCGTGCCGCGCAGATGGCGGCGGCGGAGGTGAAGCGGGCGCTGCTCGAGCGGGCGGCGGACGAGCTCGAGGCCGCCGCCGAGGACCTCGAGGTCCGCCAGGGCGTGATCACGGTCAGAGGCTCGGATCGCCGCCTCACCGTGCGCGAGGCGATCAGCCCGAAGAAGGGCATTCCGTCGGCGCACCTCGTCGCCTCCGCCACGTACCGTCCGACGAAGTCCTACTCGTTCGCCGCGCACTTCGTGGAGGTGCAGGTCGACACCGAGACCGGGCAGATCGACGTGCTGCAGGTCGTCCCGGTGCACGAGCTCGGCAAGGTGATCCATCCGGTCGCGGCCGCCGGGCAGATCGAGGGCGGGATCCAGCAGGGGATCGGCCACACGCTGACCGAGGACTACGTGATCGACCTCACGAACGGCCGGTCGCTGAACGCGGGCTTCGTCGACTACAAGATGCCGCTCTCGATGGACATGCCGCCGATCCGGACCATCATGCTGGAAACCGCGCCCGATCCCGGCGGGCCGTACGGCGCCAAGGGCGTCGGCGAGGACCCGATCATCGCCATCGGCCCGGCCATCGCCAACGCGGTCCACGACGCCATCGGCGTGCGCTTCCGCCACTACCCGATCACGCCGGAGCAGGTGCTGCAGG
>JBOIFD010000150.1:0-3833 GCA_050741515.1 Burkholderiales bacterium | reverse complement strand
CTCCGCCTCGGGGGACCCGCCCGCGCCGCCGGGGCGGGGGCTCACTTTGGACGTGCCGCCGGGGGGTCGGGCAAGTTATAGTTCGCACGGCCTCGCGTCCAGCGCGGGCCCGACTCTAAAAGGGGAGACAACGGCCGTGCACGCGATGCGCATCCGCCAAAAAGACGGCGTCTTCTACTTCGTCAGCTATCCGGCCCGGGACCTGATGGCGAAGGTCCGGTTCATCAGCCGGTTCTACGGCGAGGGCGAGCAGATCGCGCCGAGCCGCGTCGCGCACGACGACGACGTCGCCCAGTTCATCGCCCGGATCGAGCGCACCGACGCCGCGTTCCAGCGCGCACTCTCGCAGGCCAAGGTGAAGCAGCTGCGGAACT
Source organism: Burkholderiales bacterium (assembly GCA_050741515.1). Lineage (GTDB taxonomy): Bacteria > Pseudomonadota > Gammaproteobacteria > Burkholderiales > SG8-39 > DATEDA01. Next base: position 3,459 of record JBOIFD010000150.1, on the reverse strand, counting down.
TCTACGAGACCGCGGTCACCCAGCCCCCGATCCCGGGCACGGTCCTGCTGTTCACGCCGGAGCGGCTGCGCTTTCAGCCGAGCGGCAGCGATTCCGCAGGCAGCCTGACGGAGCCCACGTCCAGGTTCCTCGTCATCGACGGGCAGCACCGGCTCGCCGCGCTGCACTTCTACCTCAAGGACCGCCCGGACGACGCCGCGACCATCAACGTGCCGTGCGTGGTCTTCGACGGCCGGACCGAGGACTTCGCCACCGAGATGTTCGTGATCATCAACTCGACCCCGACCCGGATCAACAAGAGCCACCTCGTGGACCTCTACGAGCGCGTCTCGTGGGCGGCGCCCGACCGCAAGTTCGCCGCCCGGCTCGTCGAGCGGCTCTACGTCGAGGCGGACAGCCCGCTTCGCTACCGCATCAACCGCCTGGGCGGGCGGAGCCAGCGGGACAAGTGGGTCCTGCAGGCCGAGCTCTTCAACGAGCTGCACCGCTGGGTGCGGGGCCATTGGCGCAAGATCCAGATCGCCGGGGGCAGCTCGAAGGAGCTGCCGCGCTACTACGCGATCATCCGCGACTTCTTCAAGGCGGCCCGCGCCGCCTTCACCGACGCCGCCTGGGGCAAGGAGAACTACATGGTCACCAAGCCCGTGACCATCAAGGCGATGGTGCGCGTGTGCGCCGACCTCGCCCGCGAGGACGCGGAGCCCGAGGCCGGACGGGTCGCCCGCTGGGAGGAACGCCTGACGCCGTGGTCCGAGCTCGTCCGCCAGTTCCGCGTCGAAGGCTTCTACGAGCGGTTCCCCGCGAAGGGCGAGGTGGAGCGCGTGGCCCGCATCCACCGCGAGCTCGCGAAGGCCGCCGGCATCGAGGCCGGCAAGAAAGAGTAGCCCCCGCGCACCGCTCAGGCGAGCAGGTGGGCGATGGAGCCGGCGTAGTACCGGAGCAGCGGCAGCTCCGACGGCTTCGCGGCATACAGCCCGTCGCGCTCCTCCAGCAGGCGCCGAAGGCGCAGCGCCTGAAACCCGGCGGTGAATGCGAACTCCCGGTCGCGGCGCGGCACGTAGACGTGCGCGCCCGCCCCCTCCAGGCGCTCGGCGAGCACCGCCGCGCGTGACTTCACCTCGCTCTCCGAGAGCGGCCGGTCGAGGCTCTGCAGGAACACCGTCGCGACCAGCGGCACCGGCAGCACCGGCACCAGCCGCGCGACCGCATCCATGAGGTGGCGCGCGAGCGCGGCGACGCGCGCGAAGCGCTCGTCCTTGCCGAGCCTGCGGAAGTCGAGCCCGCGGGCGGCGACGTACTCGCGCATCGAGATCGGCGTCCCGAAGTTGACGCAGGCGTAGCCGAACGACTTCCACTCGCTCCGCAACGCGAGCCGCGCCTGGTGCAGGACGAAGCCGAGCGTCCTCGCCGCCGCGCGCAACGCGCCCGGCCGGCGCGCCCCGGGCCCGAGCTCGGCGAGCAGCGTGCGGTCCTCGAGCACGCGGTCGTAGTTGATGCCGAGCGGGATGAAGACGAGGTCCCGGTCGCCGTCCGGCCGGAAGCCGCGCAGCATGTAGTCGATCGCCCCCAGCTTCGGCTCCCGCATGCGCCCGTCGCGCGAGAGCCCGCCCTCGGGATAGACCGCCTGGGTCACCCCGGCCTCGGTGGCCATGACGATGTAGCGCTCCAGCACCCGCCGGTACAGCTCGTCCTTCGAGTTGCGGCGCACGAAGTACGCGCCCATCGCGCGGATGAGGCTCTGGAGCGGCCAGATCCGGGCCCACTCCCCGACCGCGTAAGAGAGCGCCGCCTGGTCGGCGGCGAGGTAGGCGGCAAGGATGTAGTCCATGTTGCTGCGGTGGTTCATGACGAACACCACGGTCGCGCTGGCCGGGATCCGCGCCAGCCCTTCGCTGTCGGAATGGCCGATTCGCACGCGGTAGAGCGAGCGTGTGACCCAGCGGCCGATCCCGTACCCGAGCCGGAAGTAGAGGTAGGCATTGAAGGCCGGCACGATCTCGCGGGCGTAGCCGCGGAGGCGCCGGTTCACCCCTTCCCGGCTCAAGCCCTGCTCGCGCGCGTGGGCGGCCGCAGCCTCCTGCACCCGCGCGTCGTGGACCAGGACGTCGATCAGGGCCGGCCGGCGCGTCTGCTGAAACGGCCGGATCTCGAGCCTGAGGCGCCCGCCGACCTCGTCGAGCACGCGCTCGGTGCGGCGCCGCACGAACCAGCGGACGCCGGGAACGACGATCCGGGCATAGACGGCCCACGCCGCGGCGAGCCCGACCAGGATCGCCAGCCAGAGCGGAACCGTAACGGTGGCGGACATGGGCAAGGCGGCCGGGCACGAGGTCGGCGGAGCCTACCGGACCGGCCGCCGGGGGCGCAAACCGCCGGGCGGCTAGAATCCCCGTTCCTGCAACCGATTCCGATCGTCTCGGGCCCACCCGTCATGACCCCAGGATTCCGGATCTTCCCGATGCCGCAGCGCCCGTCGCGCGCCCTCGTTGCCGCGCTCGGCGAAATGGTCACGCCCCATCTCTCCGACAACATGAGCCGCCGGTGCGGTGCCGCCGCGGCGCTGCGTCCCATGCACCGCGGCGGCAAGCTCGCCGGGCCGGCGTTCACCGTCCGCGTGGCGCCCGGGGACAACCTCATGGTGCACAAGGCGATCGACCTCGCCGAGCCGGGCGATGTGCTCGTGATCGACGCCGGCGGGGCGCTCGAGCAGGCGATCATCGGCGAGATCATGGCGTCCTGGGCCGCGAAGCGCGGCGTCGCCGGCTTCGTTATCGACGGCGCGATCCGCGACGTGGGGGCGATCTCGGCGGGGTCGTTCCCGGTCTACGCCCGCGGCGTGACGCACCGCGGCCCGTACAAGAACGGTCCGGGCGAGATCAACGTTCCGGTCTCGATCGGAGGCATGGTGGTGCAGCCCGCCGACATCGTCGTCGGCGACGAGGACGGCGTGCTCGCGGTGCCGCAGGCCGACGCCGAGGGCGTGCTCGCCGCGGCGCGCGAGCAGCGCCACAAGGAGGACGCGACGCTCAAGGCGATCGCCGCCGGCACCGTCGACCGCAAGTGGGTCGACGAGACGCTCCGCGCGCGCGGCTGCAGCACCTGATCGGTGCCGGGCTCGCGGTGCTGCGGCGCCGCGTGACGACGGCGTGACAGACGCGCCGCGCGGCGGTAATCGTTGGCACTGCGCGGGCCCGGGGCGCGGCCCCGTGCCGTTGTTCCTCGCCGGTCCCGCCGACCCTTCCCATCATCACCGGGTAGCTCGGGGAAGGGGCGGGATGCCGCTGCTCGTCGCACTGAATCTGCTGATTCAGGTCTGCTTCGTCGTTCACGCGTACCGCTCGGGAGCGCCGCGGTACTGGGTGTTCGTCATCCTCGCGTTCCCGGTCGCCGGCTGCCTCGCCTACTACGTGCTCGAGGTCTTCCTGCCCTCGCGGCACGCGCGGGCGACCCGCGCGGCCG
>JBOIFD010000149.1:0-9401 GCA_050741515.1 Burkholderiales bacterium | reverse complement strand
TCGAAGGCGTGGCGCCGTTCTCGCTCGTCATCGGCAACGCCGCCGGCGTGAAGCTGCGCTACAACGATGCCGAGGTCGATCTGACGCCGTACACGCGCATCGACGTCGCGCGCCTGACACTGAAGTGAACCGATGGACGCACCGGTAACGCGTCGCGTTGCGCGCAAGGTCTGGATCGACCACGTCCCGGTCGGCGGCGACGCGCCGATCATGGTGCAGTCGATGACCAATACCGACACCGCGGATGCGGACGCAACGGCGCGCCAGGTGCTCGAGCTCGCGCAGGCCGGCTCGGAAGTGGTGCGCGTCACGGTCAACACGGCCGAGGCGGCGGCGGCGGTGCCGGCCGTCCGCGCGCAGCTCGACGCGGCGGGCTGCAACGTGCCGCTGGTCGGCGATTTCCACTTCAACGGGCACAAGCTGCTCGCCGAGTTCCCGGGCTGCGCGCAGGCGCTGGCGAAGTACCGGATCAACCCGGGCAACGTCGGCCGGGGCGCGAAACGCGACGCGCAGTTCGCGACGCTGATCCGGATCGCGTGCCGGCATGGCAAGCCGGTCCGGATCGGCGTGAACTGGGGCAGCCTCGACCAGGAGCTGCTGGCGCGTCTCATGGACGAGAACGCGCGGCGCCCGGAGCCCCGCGATGCCGACGCGGTGATGCGCGACGCGTTGGTCGCTTCGGCGCTCGAGAGCGCGGCGCGGGCCGAAGCGCTCGGCCTGCCGGGCGACCGCATCATCCTGTCGTGCAAGGTGAGCGGGGTCCAGGACCTGATCGCGGTCTACCGCGAGCTCGCCGGCCGGTGCGACTACCCGCTCCATCTCGGACTGACCGAGGCGGGCATGGGCACCAAGGGGATCGTCGCGTCGGCGGCAGCGATGGCTTGCCTCCTGCAGCAGGGCATCGGCGACACCATCCGCGCGTCGCTCACGCCCGACCCGGACGGGGACCGCACCCGGGAGGTCGTCGTCGCGCAGGAGCTCCTGCAGACCATGGGGCTGCGCTCCTTCGCGCCGCTCGTGATCGCCTGCCCGGGCTGCGGCCGGACGACCAGCACGTTCTTCCAGGAGCTCGCGGCGCGGATCCAGGGCACCCTCCGCGCCGAGATGCCGGGGTGGCGCGAGCGCTATCCGGGCGTCGAGGAGATGCACGTCGCGGTCATGGGTTGCGTCGTCAACGGCCCCGGCGAATCCAAGCAGGCGAACGTCGGCATCAGCCTGCCGGGCGCCGGGGAACGCCCGGTCGCGCCGGTCTACGTGGATGGCGAGAAGACGGTCACGTTGAAGGGCGACCGGATCGCCGAAGACTTCCAGCGCATCGTCGAGGAGTACGTGCGCACCACCTATGGCCCGGGCGGGAAGGGCCGGCGGGACGGCGCGGATCGCCAGCAGACGACCAAGGCCGTCGCCTAGAACGGCCGCCAGCCGAACGATGACCCAAACCATCCAAGCGGTGCGGGGGATGAACGACATCCTCCCCGACGAGGCCGTGCTCTGGGAGCGCTTCGAGGACACCGTCCGCTCCTGGGCCCGGAGCTACGGCTACCGCAACATCCGCACGCCGCTGGTCGAGCACACGGCGCTGTTCCGCCGCGCGATCGGCGAGGCGACCGACATCGTCGCGAAGGAGATGTACAGCTTCGTCGACGAGCTGAACGGCGAGCAGCTGACGCTGCGCCCCGAGGCCACGGCGTCCACCGTCCGCGCCGCGATCGAGCACTCGCTGCTCCACGCGGGACCGCAGCGGCTCTGGTCCATCGGACCGATGTACCGTCACGAGCGGCCGCAGAAGGGGCGCTACCGGCAGTTCCATCAGGTCGATGTCGAGGCCCTGGGGCTCGCCGGGCCCGATGTCGATGCCGAGCTGATCCTCATGTGCGCACGGCTGTGGGGCGACCTGGGGCTCGACGGACTGCGGCTCCACCTGAACTCGCTCGGGAGCCTCGAGGAGCGCCTCGCCCACCGCGCGGCGCTCCTCGCCCACCTGCGGCGCCACGAAGGCGATCTCGACGAGGATTCGCGCCGCCGCCTGGTCACCAACCCCCTGCGCGTTCTCGACAGCAAGAACCCGGCGATGGCGCCGATCGTCTCGGCCGCCCCGAAGCTCCTCGACTACCTCGGCGAGGCATCGCTCAAGCATTTCGACGGCGTGCGGCGGATCCTGAAAGACGCCGGCATCGACCATACGATCGACCATCGCCTGGTGCGCGGGCTCGACTACTACAACCTCACGGTATTCGAGTGGATCACCGACCGGCTCGGGGCGCAGGGCACCGTGTGCGGCGGAGGACGCTACGATGGCTTGTTCGCGCAGCTCGGCGGCAAGCCCGCTCCTGGGGCCGGATTCGCGATGGGGATCGAGCGCGTGATCGCGCTGCTGCGCGACGACGCGGCGCCCGCCGCCGGCGAGAGCCCGGACGTCTACCTCGTCCACCAGGGCGAGGCCGCCGACCGCTACGCCTTCACCGTCGCCGAGCGGCTCCGCGACCACGGGTTCGCGGTGACCCACCATTGCGGCGGCGGGAGCTTCAAGGCGCAGATGAAGCGGGCCGACGGGAGCGGGGCGCGGGTGGCCGTGATCGTCGGCGACGACGAGGCGAATGCGCGCGCGGCGAGCGTCAAGCCGCTGCGCGAGGACCGCGACCAGAGGCGCGTGCCCTTCGACGAACTGGCCGCGGTGCTGACCGACACACTCTACGTGGATGAGACCGAATGAGCGCGTACGACCTCGAGGAGCAGGAGCAGCTCGCCGAACTGAAGGCGTTCTGGAAGCAGTACGGCAACCTGATCGTGCTGGCGGTGTCCCTCGCGGCCGCCGTCGTCGCCGCCTACTGGGGCTGGAACCGGTATCAGGCTTCCCAGACCGCCCAGGCCGGGGTCACGTACGCCGAGCTGCAGAAGGCGGCGGCCGCCAACGACGCGAAGAAGGTGCGGGATCTGGCGGGCACGCTGATCGAGAATCATCCGCGCACCCTCTACGCGGCGCTCGGCGCGCTGGTCTCGGCGCGGGTGCACTTCACGGCCGGCGAGCTCAAGACCGCGCGCGCCCAGCTGCAGTGGGTCGTCGACAACGCGCGCGATCGCGAGCTGCAGGCGACCGCGCGGCTGCGGCTGGCGAACGTGCTGATCGACGCCCAGGCCTACGACGAGGCGCTGCAAGTGCTTGCGGCCAAACCCGAGCCGTCGTTCGAGGCGCCGTTCGAGGCGCTGCGCGGCGATGTCCTCGTCGTGCAGGGCAAGCGCGCCGAGGCGCGTGCCGCCTACCAGGCGGCGCTCGCGAAGGCGGCGCCGGACGACGCCGCCGCCCGCGAGCTGATCCAGCTGAAGCTCGACGCGCTGGGCGGCGGCTGAGCGCGGCAGTGCGCGGCGCGATCGTATCCAGGTCGGCGGCGGTGGCGGCCGCGCTCGTGGTCGCCGGCTGCGCCTCGAACCCGTTCGACTGGCTCTTCGGCGCCAAGCCGCCGCCGCCGGCGCCGCTCCAGCCGATCTCGACCCCGATCGAGGTTCGCGTCGTGTGGCAGGCGAGCGTCGGGCGCGGGGCGGACGCAGTCTTCACGCCGGCGGTCGCGGGGGACCGGGTGGTCGCCGCCGCCGCTGACGGCACGGTGACCGAGCTCGAGGCGGGCACCGGCAGGGAGGTCTGGCGGGTCCGCCTGCCCTCGCGGCTCTCGGGCGGCGTGGGCGCCGACGGCCGGCTCGTCGTCGTCGGGTCCCCGGAAGGCGAAGTGATCGCGCTGGACGAAGGCGGGCGAACGCTCTGGCGGGCGCGAGTGTCGAGCGAAGTGCTCGCGCCACCGGTACTGACGGGTGACCTCGTCATCGTGAGGAGCGCCGACAGCCGGATCTTCGCGTTCGATGCGCGCGACGGGGGGCGGCGCTGGCTCTACCAGCGGGTCGCGCCGCCGCTCGCGGTGCGCAGCCCGGCCGGCGCGGTCGTGCGCGGCGGGTTCGTCTTCGCCGGGTTCTCGGGCGGGAAGCTCGTGGCGCTCGCGCTCAGCAACGGGGCACTGCGCTGGGAGGGCACCGTGTCGCTGCCGAAAGGCACGACCGAGCTCGAGCGGGTCACCGACGTGATCGGGCTGCCCTGGGTCGGCGAGCGCGAAGCCTGCGCGGTCGCGTTCCAGGGACGCGTCGCGTGCTTCGATCTCGGCAACGGCAACCAGATCTGGGGACGTGACCTCTCCTCCAGCGCGGGGCTGGGGGTCGACGCGCGTTACGTGTACGTCGCCGAGGAGCGCGGCGCAGTCTCCGCGCTCGACCGGACCAGCGGACGGAGCCTGTGGCGGCAGGACAAGCTCGCCAATCGAAATCTCTCCGCGCCGCTGCCGCTCGGCGCGGAGATCGCGGTCGGCGACCTCGAGGGGTACGTTCACTTCCTCGGCCGCGACAACGGCGCGTTCGTCGGGCGCTTCGCGACCGACGGTTCCGCGGTGCGCGCGGCGCCGGTCGCGCTCGGCGAAGCGGGGTTCCTGGTGCAGACTTCGAACGGAAACCTGTACGCGCTCGCGACCCGCTAGCGGCGGCGCGCTCGTCCTGCAGTGAAGCCCACCATCGTCATCGTCGGCCGGCCGAACGTCGGCAAGTCGACCCTGTTCAACCGCCTCACGCGCTCGCGCGACGCGCTGGTCGCCGACCTCCCCGGCCTGACGCGCGATCGCCACTATGGAGACGGGAGGATCGGCGGGCGGCCGTACTTCGCGGTCGACACCGGCGGGCTCGAGCCGGTGGCGCGGGACGGCCTGCTCGGCGAGATGGCGAAGCAAACCCTGGCCGCGGTCGCGGAGGCCGACGCCATCGTGTTCCTGGTCGACGGCCGCGACGGCGTGGCGCCGCAGGATCGGCGCATCGCCGCCGAGCTGCGCAAAGCGCGGGCGCGCGTCTGGCTGGTGGTCAACAAGACCGAGGGCATGGACGCCGCGATCGCGACGGCCGAGTTCCACGAGCTCGGGCTCGGCGCGCCGCACGCGATCGCGGCGGCGCATGACGAGGGGGTGCGCGAGCTGATCGACGCCGTCCTCGAGGCGCTGCCCGAAGCGCCCCCGGACGAGGCGCCTCACGACGAGGAAGGACCGCGGATCGCGGTCGTCGGCCGCCCGAACGTCGGCAAGTCCACGCTCGTCAATCGCCTGCTCGGCGAGGACCGAATGATCGTGTCCGCGACGCCCGGAACGACCCGCGATGCGATCGAGGTCCCGTTCGAGCACGCCGGCCAGCGCTACGTCCTCGTGGACACCGCCGGCGTCCGGCGGCGCGGCCGGGTCTTCGAGGCGGTCGAGAAGTTCTCGGTGGTGAAGACGATGCAGGCGATCGACCGCGCCAACGTCGCGATCCTCGTCGTCGACGCCGCCGAAGGGGTGGCCGACCAGGACGCCCACATCGCGGGTTACGTGCTCGAGCGCGGCCGGGCGCTCGTCGTCGCCGCGAACAAATGGGACGGCCTCGACCGCTACGCGCGGGACGCCGCCAAACGCACGCTCGGGCGAAAGCTCGGCTTCCTCGCGTTTGCGCGCGTGATATTCGTGTCGGCGTTGCAGGGGGACGGCCTGCGCCCGTTGCTGGCTTCGGTGGACGAGGCTTACCGCGCGGCGATGACGAAGCTGGCGACGCCGCGGCTCACCCGCACGCTGATCGACGCGGTTGCGCAGCAGGCGCCGCCGCGCTCCGGGCTGGTCCGCCCGAAGCTCCGCTATGCCCACCAGGGCGGGAGGAACCCGCCGGTCATCGTCGTGCACGGCTCGGCGCTCAACGCGGTCCCCGCCAGCTACCGCCGGTACCTCGAGGGCGTGTTTCGCAAGTCCTTCGGCCTGGTCGGCACGCCGCTCCGGATCGAGTTCCGCACCGGACGGAACCCCTACGTGCGGCAATAGTCCTAATAGTCCTTATGGTTGAAGGGAAACGGCGCTCGCCCGGATGGCAGCCGCCCCGGAAACGCGCTAAAGTAGCCCGTCAGAAAACCAAACACCGGAGCGACCATGAGCAACAAGGGCCAACTACTACAAGACCCCTTTCTCAACACGCTGCGCAAGGAGCACATCCCGGTTTCGATCTACCTCGTCAACGGCATCAAGCTCCAGGGCCAGATCGAGTCGTTCGACCAGTACGTCGTGTTGCTCAAGAACACCGTGACCCAGATGGTGTACAAGCACGCCATCTCCACCGTGGTCCCGTCGCGCCCGGTCAACCTCAGCCTGGACCCGGGCGGCGACTCCTGATGTCCCGCAAGTAGTGGCGGCCCGCGCGTTCCCCGCGCGCGCCGGGCGCGCGAACGGCGCCGCGTCCGAAGGCGCGGTCCTGGTCGCGCTCGACTTCGGCCGCGACGATCACGCCGCCAGCCGCACCGAGCTCGAGGCGCTGGTCACGAGCGCCGGCGCGCGGGTGCTCGCGGTCGTGGAGGGACGGCGAGGCCGTCCCGATCCGGCGCTGTTCGCCGGTTCGGGCAAGGTCGAGGAGCTCGCGCGAGTCCGGGCGGCGACCGGCGCGTCGGTCGTGATCTTCAACCACGAGCTCTCGCCCGCGCAGCAGCGCAATCTCGAGCGCGCCGTCGGCTGCCGCGTGGTCGACCGGACCAGCCTGATCCTCGATATCTTCGCGCAGCGTGCGAGCTCGCACGAAGGCAAGGTGCAGGTGGAGCTCGCGCAGCTGCAGCACCAGTCGACCCGGCTGGTGCGCGGCTGGACCCACCTCGAGCGGCAGAAGGGCGGCATCGGGCTGCGCGGCCCGGGCGAGACCCAGCTCGAGACCGACCGGCGGCTGATCGGCCGGCGGGTGAAGGTCCTGCGGACGCGCCTCGCCCGCCTCGAGCGTCAGCGGACCGTCCAGCGGCGCGCGCGCGCGCGCGGCGAGGTGCTCTCGCTCTCGCTCGTCGGCTACACGAACGCCGGCAAGTCGACGCTCTTCAACGCGCTCACGCACGCCGGCGCCTACGCCGCCGACCGGCTGTTCGCGACCGTCGACACGACCACGCGGCGTCTCTACCTGCCGGCGCTCGGCGCGATCACCGTCTCCGACACCGTGGGATTCATCCGCGGCCTGCCGCACCCGCTGGTCGCCGCGTTTCGCGCCACGCTCGAGGAGACGGTGCACGCCGACCTGCTGCTCCATGTCGTCGACGCCTCGAGCGCGATCCGCGATCGGCAGATCGAAGAGGTCAACAAGGTGCTGGAAGAGATCGGCGCGCAGGCGGTCCGTCAGCTCCTCGTCTGGAACAAGATCGACCTGAACGGCGTCGGGCCGGGAATCGATCGCGACGACTGTGGTAGCATCGCCCGCGTCCGATTGAGCGCCCGGACGGGCGCCGGTCTGGACGCGCTACGCCAGGCGCTCGCCGAGGCGGCAGCCGCGAAGGCCGAATCCCGACGACTCGCAACCGAACCCGGGCTCACGAAGGACGCGCATGTCACTTAACGACCCGCAATGGGGCCGCCGCGGGGGCGGTGGCGGCGGCAACCAGGGGCCGCCGGACCTCGACGAGCTCTGGCGCAACTTCAATCAGCGGCTCGCGACGATCTTCGGCCGGCGCGGCGGCGGCGGCGCGGGCGTCGAGCCGCCCAGCTTTCGCCAGCTCGGCGGGGGTTTCGGGTTGCTGGTGGGCCTGGTGCTGGTCGTGTGGCTCGCGAGCGGCTTCTACATCGTGGATGCGAGCTCGCGCGGCGTCGTGCTGACCTTCGGCAGATACTCGCAGACCACCGAGCCGGGCCTGCGCTGGCGGCTCCCGTATCCGATCCAGTCGCAGGAGGTGGTCAACATCTCCCAGGTCCGGACGATCGAGGTCGGCTACCGGAACAACGTGAAATCGAAAGTGCTGCGCGAAGCGCTGACGCTGACCAGCGACGAGAACATCGTCGACATCCAGTTCGCGGTGCAATACGCGCTGAAGGATCCCGAGGATTATCTGTTCAACGTCCGGCGGCCCGAGGAGACCGTGATGCAGGTTGCCGAGACCGCGTTCCGCGAGATCGTCGGCAAGTCGACGATGGACTTCGTGCTCTACGAAGGCCGCGAGGAGATCGCCGCGCGCGCCGAGACGCTGATGCAGGACATCCTCGACCGCTACCAGACCGGCGTTCTGGTAAGCAAGGTGACGATGCAGAACGCCCAGCCGCCGGAGCAGGTGCAAGCGGCGTTCGACGACGCGGTGAAGGCGAACCAGGACCTGGAGCGGTTCAAGAACGAGGGCCAGGCTTACTACAACGACGTCGTCCCGAAGGCCCGGGGTACCGCGTCGCGCCTCACCGAGGAGGCGAACGGCTACCGCCAGCGCGTCATCGCGTACGCGGAGGGCGAGGCTTCGCGCTTCCGGCAGATCCTCACCGAGTACACCAAGGCGCCCGCGGTGACCCGGGAGCGGATGTACCTGGAGACGGTGCAGCAGATCATGGCCAGCACGAGCAAGGTCATGATCGACGCGAAATCGGGCGGCAACATCCTGTTCCTCCCGCTCGACAAGATCCTGCAGCTGTCCGCCGCCGGGGTTGCGGACCCGATGGCCTCCGCGAAGCCGTCGCCCTCCGACGTGCCGACGCCGGAGGCCGCGGGCCGCTCGCGCGAGTCGTTGCGGGCCCGGGACCGGGAATCGCGGCAATGAGGACGGGTGTTGGCGCAATCATCGGGGCGCTGCTCGTCGCGGCGGTGCTCGCCAGCCTGGCGCTGTTCACGGTCGACCAGCGCGAGCTCGCGATCCTGCTGCAGCTCGGCGAGATCAAGGAAGTGATCACCGAGCCCGGTCTGCGCACCAAGTGGCCGCTGATCCAGAACGTCCGCTACTTCGACCGGCGCATCCTCACGATCGACGACCCCGACACGGAGCGGTTCGTCACCTCGGAGAAGAAGAACCTGCTGGTCGACGCGTTCGTGAAATGGCGCATCGCCGACGTCAGACAGTATTACATCTCGGTGACCGGCGACGAGGCCCGCGCCCGCTCGCGGCTCACGCAGATCATCAACTCGGTGCTGCGCGAGGAGATCGGGAAGCGCAGCGTGCAGGAAGTCGTCGCGACGGAACGCGACGACATCATGCGGATCGTGCGCGACAAGGTGGTCGTCGACGCCAAGGGGCTCGGCGTGCAGATCGTCGACGTGCGGCTCAAGCGCGTCGAGCTGCCGGCGGACGTCAGCGAGGCGGTGTACCGCCGGATGGAAGCCGAACGCCGCGCGGTCGCGAGCCGGCTGCGCTCGCAAGGCGCCTCGGAGGCGGAGAAGATCCGCGCCGAGGCGGACAAGGACCGCGAGGTCATCGTCGCCGAAGCCTACCGCGACGCGCAGCGCGTGAAAGGGGAGGGCGACGCCCGGGCGACGGCCATCTACGCCAAGGCGTTCAGCGAGAACGCCGAGTTCTACTCGTTCTACCGCAGCCTGGAGGCGTACCGGACGAGCTTCCGCAGCCGCTCGGACGTGCTCGTCCTCGA
>JBOIFD010000148.1:0-7854 GCA_050741515.1 Burkholderiales bacterium | reverse complement strand
CGCCGGCCGCCCGCCCGCCGCTCACCCTGACGATCCCCGCCAGATCCGGCCAGCTCGCGATCTCGGCGTAACCGTACATCGCGAGCAGGCTCTTGCAGCGCTCGGCCTGGTCGTACCCGTGCTCGAACAGGAGCCACCCTCCCGGCACGAGGTGCGCGGCCGCGCCGGCGACGATCACGCGGATCGCCTCCAACCCGTCGACCCCGCCGACGAGCGCCTCCTCCGGCTCGAAGCGCAGGTCGCCTTCCTGAAGGTGCGCATCCCCGCGCGCGACGTACGGCGGGTTCGCCACGACCACATCGAAGCGCTCGCCGGCGAGCCCGGCGAACCAGTCACCGGGCATGAACCGGATCGACGCTCCGTACCGCCGGGCATTCTCGCGCGCGACCTCGAGCGCGGCTGCCGACGCATCGATCGCCACGATCTCCGCGTCCGGCGCCGCGTGCGCGAGCGCGACGGCAATCGCGCCGCTGCCGGTGCCGAGGTCGAGGACGCGGCCGGCGCGGTTCGGGAGCCGCGCGAGCGCCAGCTCGACGAGGAGCTCGGTCTCCGGCCGCGGAACGAGCACATCGGGCGTGACCCGGAGCGCGAGGCCGTAGAACTCGCGCTCCCCGGTGAGATAGGCGACCGGCTCGCCGGCCCGGCGGCGCAGGAACAATCGCTCGACCCGGCGCGACGCTTCCGGACCGAGCGTGCGGCCCGCGTCGGCGAGCAGTCGCGCACGCGGAATGCCGAGCGCGTGCGCAGCGAGCACCTCGGCCTCGATCGCCGGGAGGCCGCTCGCCGAGAGGAGCGAGGCAATGGTCACGGACATCGAGCCCCCCGCACGGCATCCCCTCCCCACGCGGGGCAGGGGGCGCCTCAGGCGGACGCCTCCGCCAGCGCCGCGAGCTGGTCCGCCTGGTGCTCGGCAGCAAGCGCGTCGATGAGGTCGTCGAGATCGCCGTCCATGATCGCGGCGATCTTGTAGAGATCGAGCTTGATCCGATGGTCGGTGACGCGGCCCTGCGGGAAGTTGTAGGTGCGCACGCGGTCGGAGCGGTCGCCGCTGCCGACGAGCGACTTCCGGGTCGCCGCCTCCTTTGCCTGCTGCTCGCGCAGCTGCTGGTCCTTGATCCGCGCCGCGAGCAGCGACAACGCGCGCGCCCGGTTCTTGTGCTGCGAGCGGTCGTCCTGGCACTCGACCACGATCCCGGTCGGCAGGTGGGTCACCCGCACCGCCGAGTCGGTCTTGTTGACGTGCTGCCCGCCGGCTCCCGAGGCCCGGAAGGTGTCGGTCTTCACGTCCGCGGGATTGAGCACCACGTCGCCGAGCGCGTCGGCCTCCGGCATCACGGCGACGGTCGCGGCCGAGGTGTGGATGCGTCCCTGGGTCTCGGTCTCCGGAACGCGCTGCACGCGGTGCCCGCCCGACTCGAACTTGAGCTTCGAGTACGCGCCCTGGCCGGCGATCCGCGCGATCACCTCCTTGTAGCCGCCGAGCTCGGAGGGGCTCGAGGAGAGCACCTCCACCGGCCAGCCGTGCCGCTCGGCGAAGCGCGCGTACATGCGAAACAGATCGCCGGCGAAGATCGCCGACTCGTCGCCGCCGGCGCCGGCGCGGATCTCGAGGAAGATGCTGCGCTCGTCGTTCGGGTCCCGCGGAAGGAGCAGCTGCTGGAGCTCGGTCTCGAGCGCCGCCATCCGCTCCCTGGCGGTCTTCGCCTCGGCCTCGGCAAAGCTCCTGGCCGCCGGGTCGGCGAGCATCTCGGTCGCGGCCGCGAGGTCGGCCTCGACCGACTTGTGCTCGCGGTAGCGCTCGACCACCGGCGTGATCTCGGCGTGCTCGCGCGAGAGCCGCCGGAACTGATCGAGGTCGCGGGTCGCGTCCTCCGACGAGAGCAGCTGGTTCAGCTCCTCCAGCCGGCGGGCGAGGCTCTCGAGCTTCGCGGCAATGGAAGGCTTCATGGCGGCGGCGGCCGTCGCGGGCGGTCCGCCCGGAGCTAACGCCCGGACCGGAGCTGGAAGAGCCGCGCCACGAGCTCGCGGAGGTCGTGGCGATCGGCGGCCGGCGCGTCGCGCAGCGCCTGGGTCGGCGCGTGCAGCAGCTTGTTGGTGAGGCCGTGCGACAGCGCCTCGAGCACGGCCCGCGGATCGTCGCCGCGCTGGAGCATGCGCAACGCGCGGTCGAGCTCGTTCTGCCGCGCGGCCTCCGCGCCGTCCCGCAGCGCGCGGATGGCGGGCACGAGCTGCCGCCCCTCCATCCAGTGCAGGAACGAGCCGACCTGGGTGTCGATGATCGCCTCGGCCTGCGCGACGTGCGCGGACCGCTCGTCGTGACCGGCGCGGACCAGCTCGCCGAGGTCGTCGACCGTGTAGAGGTACACGTCGTCGAGCTCGCCGACCTCCGGCTCGATGTCGCGCGGCACCGCGAGGTCGACCATGAAGACCGGCGCGTGGCGCCGCGCCTTGATCACGCGCTCCATCGTCCCCTTGCCCAGGATCGGCAGCGAGCTCGCCGTACAGGAGATCACGATGTCGTACTCGTGCAGGCGCTCCGGCAGCTCGCGCAGCTCCATCGCCTGCGCGCCGAACCGGCGCGCCAGGTCGTGGGCGCGCTCGAGCGTGCGGTTCGCGACCGCCATCGCGCGCGGCAGCTGCGCCGCGAAGTGTGTCGCGCAGAGCTCGATCATCTCGCCGGCGCCGATGAAGAGCACCTGCGTCTCGCGCAGGCTGGGATAGATCCGCGCGGCGAGCTTCACGCCGGCGGCCGCCATCGAGACGACGTTCGCGCCGATCCCGGTGTTCGTGCGCACCTCCTTCGCCACCGCGAACGACCGCTGAAAGAGCCGCGAGAGCGTCGCGCCCAGCGCCCCGGCCTCCTCCGCCATCCGCACCGCGTCCTTCAGCTGGCCGAGGATCTGCGGCTCGCCGAGGACCATCGAGTCCAGCCCGGCCGCCACCCGGAACGCGTGACGAACCGCCTCCTCGCGCGGCAGGGTGTACAGGTAGGGCTTGAGGTCGTGCGGATCGACCTGGTGGTAGCCGGCGAGCCAGGCGAGCGCCTGGGTCGGCTCCCCGGCCGCGCAATAGAGCTCGGTCCGGTTGCAGGTCGACAGGATGGCGGCCTCCTCCGCGGGGGGCGCCTTGACGATCGCGGCGAGCGCTTCCCGCAGGCGCTCGGCGCTGAACGCCACCCGCTCGCGGATCGCGAGCGGCGCGCTCTGGTGGTTGAGCCCAAGGGCGAAAAGCTGCATGCGGAGGCGGGTCGCGCGGTTCAGGGCGGAATTGTAACCCCGGCCCCCGGGCCCTCCCTTTGATCGCCCGCAATCCGCGCTAGTCGTGCACCGTCTTCCGCAGCCTGACCGGCCCGGCCGGCGCCCGGGCCCGCCGCCGCGCCGCCGCCGCGCGCATCCGGAGGTTCAGGAGCTCGACCCCGACCGAGAATGCCATCGCGAAGTAGATGTAGCCCTTCGGCACGTGGAAGTCGAGCCCCTCGCCGACCAGCGCGAAGCCGACCAGGATCAGGAACGAGAGCGCGAGCATCTTGATCGTCGGGTGACGGTCGACGAACTCGCCGATCGGGCGGGCCGCGAACATCATCACGCCGACGGCGAGCACGATCGCGATGATCATGACCGCGACGTGGTCGGCCATCCCGACCGCGGTGATCACCGAATCCAGTGAGAAGACGATGTCGATGATCGCGATCTGCGCGAGCACCGAGGCGAAGGTCGCCCGCACCGGCGTCGCGCCCTGGTCGGCCTCGCCTTCGAGCGCGTTGTGGATCTCGTGCACGCTCTTCCAGAGCAGGAACAGCCCGCCGCCGATGAGGATCAGGTCCCGTCCCGAGATCTCCTCGCCGAAGACGCTGAACAGCGGCCGGGTGAGCGTCATGATCCACGCGAGCGAGAGCAGCAGCGCGATGCGCATGATCATCGCCAGCGCCAGCCCGAGCCGGCGGGCGCGGTTCCGCTGCGCCTCCGGCAGCCGCCCGACGAGGATCGAGATGAAGATGATGTTGTCGATCCCGAGGACGACCTCGAGCGCGGTGAGCGTCGCAAGCGCGATCCAGGCTTGCGGATCGGTGAGCCATTCCATGGCGGACCTCCGTGGCGGCGCGGAAGTCTACTAAGGATGGCCGCGGGCGTCCTGCGGTGGCGGGAAAGACCGGGGCGGCGGGGGAGCTTCGCGGGCGCCGGCGGCGGCGGGCAAACGCCGACGCCGATGCTGCAGCGTGGGCCGCTACGCGGCCATTTCGGCCGGGACCTCCGAGTCCTCGACCTCGCGGAACGACGCCTGCGTGTCGAACAGCGGGAACTGGCGCGGGTGCCCGATAAGGAAGCCCTGGAAGTAGCGCACGCCCAGCCCGAACGCCCAGTCGAACTTCTCCTGGCCGTCGATGCCCTGGGCGACGACGCGGGCGCCAACGGCGGTCGCGGCGTCCACGATCGCCCGGATGTCGGCGTCCTGCACGCGCTGGAACGCGGTGGACAACGACTTCCGGTCGAGCTTGATCAGCTTGGGGCGCACGAGTTGCAGCACCGTCTCCACCGAACGCGGGCGGTCGGGCATGAAGTCGTCGAGCGCGAGCCGCACGTTGCGCTCCATGCAGTCGCGCGCGAACTGGAGGAGCACCGTGGGGTCGCTCTCGGAGGCGGTGTCGGTCACCTCGACGATCAGCCGCCTCGCCTTCGGCCCGAGGTCGTCGAGCTGCCGGAGGTAGCGGTCGCGATGCGCGTTCAGCGTGACCAGCGAGACGTTCACGCTCACCATGAGCGAGCGGTGCAGCATGTCGAGCGCGGCGATCGCCTGCTTCAGCACCGACACGTCGACCGTACCGATGTAGCCGCAGTCCTCCCAGCGCCGGATCATGGTCTCGCGCGAGTCGGGCTTGTCGAGCCCTTCGCGAAAGCGCAGCAGCGCCTCGTACGCGACGACGTGGCCGCGATGGCTCATGATCGGCTGAAACGCGGTGCGGATGACGGCTTCCACCATGGCGGGAGGTCGTGAAGGGTCCTTTACCCCACGATGCAAGCCAGGTGCCAGGCGTGGGGCCCGGCGGGGATTTCGTGCGGTTGTTCTCAGCCGCACCGCGCGGGGTGTCCGGCGGCCCGTCAGGCGTGTCGAGCGCCGGTCGCCCGGGGCGAGCCGGGCGGGAGATGAGCGGCTAGGCGGCCGCGAGGAGCGCCGGGACGACGGTCGGCGTGATCAGCACCTCGTCTTCCGCGGCGAACCCGCTCTCGTCGATGAGCCTGGTGGCGAGCTCCTGGATCGGCTCTCGATTGCGGTCGTACGCGCACACGCAGAACTTGTAGGCGTTCGCGGCGTCGTCCTTCGCGCCGAAGTGCTCCACGAGCGTCGCGCGGTCGACGTAGCATCGGATGCGTGCGTCGCCGACGCGGGCGAAGAAGAGCACGCTCTCCCGGGGCTCCACGTAGAGCCGGCCGTCCTCGAAGCGGATCATTCGTTTTCCCCAGTCACGCGTTGGTCGAGCCTCCCCTGCCCGCTACCCGCAGTGCTTCCGGTACACGGCGCTCAGCGCCTGGAACTGCGCGAGCGGCGCCATCGCGATGAGGGTCTTCAAGGCGCCGCAGACCTCGTCCGCAGGCTTGTGGCGCTTGAGCACCGCCACGGCTTCGTCGAGGTCTTCGAGCCCCACCTGCTGGAGGATCTCGAAGGTCGTCGCGTTGCCGCCCTGCAGCAGATCCTCGATTTTCCTCATCGACCTCGCTGGTCCGTGCGTCCCGGCCGTCCGATACGCTGAAACGGGCAAGCACGCTCCGGGCCAGGTGTGACTTTCGCCCGCGGGTCGCCGCGCCGTGTCGCTCCCTGGTCAGCATCCGTCGAGAAAACAGCGCGCCAGGCGCGTCACCGCCCGGGGACGCGGCTCCGGAGAGCGGCGCGAGCGGCCCTCCGGACGACGGACCCCCGACATTTGTGTGGACTTCGCCACACCGACGACCCGGAAGCGCTGCCCGGCGGGGGCCGAACGGGCGCTTAAGCACGGCGGTTGCTTGCTTCATCCGATAGCCTTGCGAGCCGGCGACAACCCGACACGACACGAGCAGCCGGGCGCGAAAGAGGAGCAACACGAAGGGACGACAACATGAGACTCGACGACCTTTGCGCGCGCGAACCGGCGGCGCCCGGCGGCGACCGCGCGTGGTATCGCGAGGTCGAGGACTTTCTCTCGACGGCGGTGGCGGCGCGCTTCGAGATGCGGTACGTCGGCGAGGACCGCTGGTACCCCGTCCCGGCCGACGACGTTGCCCTCACCCTGGCCGGCTATCACCCCGACCTGGGACGCTGTCTCGACCTGCTGCTGGACGGCGAGGAAGTCGCGTCGCGCCTGGCGCGGTTCCGGCTGTCACAGCGGGACGGACGGCTGTAGCGGTCCGCCGCGCGTCACGCCGCTCGAGCCGGCGTCGTCCTCAGCGCGGGGTTCGGTCGGCGTTCGGTTTCGCCTCGCTGCGCGAGGCGAGGAGCGTTGGCGGCCAAGGCCGGAATCGCCCTTGGCGGATTTTGATTCGCGCCTGGGGGCGCGAATCAAAATCCTGGTGGCCAAGGCCGGAATCGAACCACCGACACACGGATTTTCAGTTCGGCCGGCGGTCCTGTAGTGGTTGTTAAATCAGCAACTTCCGAGGACGCCCGTTGCGTCTCTTGCAGGACCGTGCAGGACTGTTCACGGCTGATTCACGCAAAACTCACGCAAGCTCGCGTACGCCACTCAGGATTCACGTACACGCTGTAGCGCCGCCTGGATCAACGCCTCCGAGAGGTAGTAGCCCGATGCTCTCAGCGCTTCCAGCAACGGCGCGAGGGCGGGAATCAGCCCGCGCTCGCGAGCGAGGACTAAAACGCCGACAGTCCCAATCACTCTCAGCTTGAGCAGCGTGGCGGCCGCGCGTCCCTGCGAGTCATCGATCAACACTCCATAGCCGAGCCTTGCGGCGAGCGCGATGGCCGCGGCCTCCCCGTCGCCGAGTTCGATCTCAACGGGCAAGTCCGTTCGCTCTGGAGCTGATGCAACAACGTTCAGCGACCCGCTCTGGACAGCGCCGCGTATCGCGAGTGCGTCGGGAAGATCGGGACGCGACTGAGTTTCTTCGTAGACTGCCTGGGGCACGATCACACGATCGAAGATCGCGCCGAGAAGAGAGAGCTTGTCGAGACGGCCGAATGCGATCAACGGGCCGGCATCGGCCACGACGATCTCAGCCAAATTCGGCGATCTCCCGCAAGAGCTCGTCGGAGGAGTAGCGCGCGACGGGGATCTTCAATGTGCCGAGCCGGTCGATGAAGTCGGTCAAGGGCAGACCGGCGACCTTCGCAGCTCTTCCGAGGCTGACGATCCCCTTTTCGTACAGGTGGACGGCCACGACGACGTGAACCTCCTCCTTAGCGAGGCGCTCGTCGTAGGGGACGGCAAGAAACAGCGGTCGCCCATCCTTGGTCACGATGGCCACCTCACCGCTTTCGGCCTCCTCGATCAGCCTGGCCGGGCTACGAGCCAACTCTTCAACCGAGATCGAACCCATCTGTCCTCCAATGGAGGAAAAGCGCGCAATGAAGAAATGCTAGCACGACGACCGCGTAGACTACGATGGCCTGGACCAGCAGGCGACGAACGCCGGGATCGGCGGCAGCCCGAGCTCGTCGTCTTACGGCGGCTCTCGGTGGCCTAGACTCACGCAAAATTCACGCAAGGCCATCAGGCCCTGCGGGAACCCGCGCGCAAGTGATTGAAATGTTGGTGGCCAAGGCCGGAATCGAACCAGCGACACACGGATTTTCAGTCCGCTGCTCTACCAACTGAGCTACTTGGCCGGCCGGGCGACCCGCGGACTGCGGCCCGCCTGAGCAGCGCCG
>JBOIFD010000147.1:0-4675 GCA_050741515.1 Burkholderiales bacterium | reverse complement strand
GCGTCTCGACAAGGAGCACCCCGGCTTGCACCTGATCCAGCAGATCCGGGACGAAGCGCACCGGTTCGCGATCACGGGTCATCGCCAGCGGCGGGCGAAGCAGCGGGTCACGTCGACGCTGGAATCGATCTCGGGCATCGGCGCGAAGCGCCGCCGCCAGCTGCTCGAGCGGTTTGGCGGGCTGAAAGGCGTGCAGGCGGCGAGCGTCGAGGACCTGGCGCAGGTCGAGGGAATCAGCCGGACGCTCGCCGAGCGCATCTACCGCGAGCTGCACTGATGCTGTTCAACCTTCCCAACCTCCTCACCTGGCTGCGGATCCTGGCGATCCCCCTGCTGATCACCGTCTTCTATGTCCCGGACGGGTGGCTCACGGGGTACGAGCGCAACCTGATCTCGTCGATCCTCTTCGCTGCGGCGGCGGCCACCGACTGGCTCGATGGCTATCTCGCGCGCCGCCTCAACCAGACGTCCGCATTCGGGGCGTTCCTCGACCCGGTCGCCGACAAGCTCATGGTCGCGGCCGCGCTGATCGTGCTGCTGCAGCTCGGCCGCCTGGATGCGATCATCGCCTTCATCATCATCGGCCGGGAGATCGCGATCTCGGCGCTGCGCGAGTGGATGGCGAAGGTCGGCGGAGCGAAGAGCGTGGCGGTGAACTTCCTCGGCAAGATCAAGACCGCGTCGCAACTCGGCGCGGTCCCGCTGCTCCTGTACCACGACCCGATCGGCAGCTGGTTCGACGCGTTTCGCATCGGCACGTGGCTCATCTACCTCGCAGCGGGGCTGACCCTCTTGTCGATGTTCTATTACCTGAAGCTTGCGGCGCCGCACGCGTTCGGGCGAGGGGCGGGCGGCGCCTGATGGTCGGTGGTGTCGCGGTTGCCGACCGGCCTGCCTCCCGCTTGACCCTCGCTCCGGCCGGCGAGTAACATTCCCTTTCGCATCGCGGGAATAGCTCAGTTGGTAGAGCGCAACCTTGCCAAGGTTGAGGTCGCGAGTTCGAGACTCGTTTCCCGCTCCAGGTTTTTCGAGGGAAAGCGCGATCGCTTTCCCTCGTTCGTTTCAGAGTCGCGGCGGGGTGGCAGAGTGGTCATGCAGCGGCCTGCAAAGCCGTGTACGCCGGTTCGATTCCGACCCCCGCCTCCAGGCGCTTTGGGCGCACATCCCTTACGCTGACACCTTCGTCGCGCGCGGTCTCGCGCGGCGCGCGCCCCGCCCGGGTGGCGAAACTGGTAGACGCAAGGGACTTAAAATCCTTTGGCGCAAGCCGTGCAGGTTCGAGTCCTGCCCCGGGCACCAGCGGGCTTCGATGGCGTTCGCCGTCGCTCCCGGCCAGCGTTCCTTTCGACGCGGGAAAGCGCGCAGTTCCGACGTGCAGTCTTCCTCAAACATCTGTCGATAACCCCTGAATCTAGCTGGTAAAACCGGAGGGTGGCCAGTACCATCTCCGGTCCCGTTGAAGCAGCGAGCCGAAGCGCTCGGCACCCCCGCCGCACCCACACCGTCCATGTCCGCAGCGTTCAACTCCACCGGGTCAGGCGCGAGGTCCGCCAGCCCCGGCGCCGACACCGCACCGGCGGCAAACCAGCAGGAATCCGCGCTCTGGGCAGTGCTCGCCAGCGCGAACGACGCGCGCGAGTACTGCCAGAGCTGGCTCGCAATCCAGTCCCGTCTGATCGCCGGGGTCGTCGGCGGCGTCGTCCTCTTGCGACCCGAGGGCACGGAAAGCTACAGCGCCGTCGCGGTGTGGCCCGACGTGCGCCGCGACATGGCCTATCTCACGCCGACGGCGCAGAAGGCGCTCGTCGAGCGGCGGGGGGTGGTGACGCCGAACAAGACCGGCGCCGGCGCGGCGCCGACGAGCGTCCACATCGGCTACCCGGTCGAGGCGGTCGGCCACCTCTACGGCGTGGTGGTGCTCGAGGTCGCGCTGCGTCCCGAGGCCGAGCTGCAGGCTGCGCTCCGTCAGCTCCACTGGGGCGCCGCGGGGCTCGAGCTGATGTTCTGCCAGCAGGAGGTGGCGCGGGTCGGCGAGACGCGCGACCGACTGCAGACGGTGCTCGAGGTCGTGGCCTCGGCCGCCGCGCACGACCGCTTCGTCGCCGCCGCGACCGCGCTCGCCACCGATCTCGCCACCCGGCTCGCGTGCGATCGCGTGAGCATCGGCTTCGAGCGTGGCGGCCAGATCAAGATCGACGCCGTCTCGCACAGCGCGCAGTTCAAGGAGCGAACCAACCTCATGCGCGCGGTCGCCGGGGCGATGGACGAGGCGGTCGACCAGAACGCGACGGTCGCGGTGCCCCCGCCGATCGGCAGCGCGCCGCTGGTGCGCCGTTCGCACGACGCGCTGCTGGACGGGCAGGGCTCCGGAGCGTGCTGCACGGTCGTCCTCACCGCACTCGGCAAGCCGGCCGGGGCGATCACGCTCGAGCGCACGGCAAAGCGGCCGTTCGACACGGCGATGATCGAACTGTGCGAGGCGGTCGCCGGCCTGGCCGGCCCGATGCTCGAGGTCCATCGCCGCGAGGATCGCTGGTTCGGCAGGCGTTTCGCCGACTGGTGGCGCGACAAGCTTCGCCGGTTGTTCGGTCCGCGCCACGCGGGCCTCAAGTTCGCCACGATCGTGGTGGCGACGGCGTTGACATTCCTCATCGTCGCGCGGGGCGATTTCCGCGTCTCCGCCGGGACCGTGCTCGAACCCCAGCTCCAACTCGCCGCGACCGCTCCGTTCAACGGTTACATCCGGGAGGCCCCGATCCGTGCGGGCGACCTGGTGAAGCAGGGCGCGCTCCTCGCCCGGCTCGACGACCGCGACCTCAAGCTCGAACGGCTGAAAGGCCTGAGCCAGCAGGAAGAGCTGAACAAGCAGGTGCGGCAGGCGTTCGCCGTGCGCGACCTCGCCCAGGTCCAGATCGTGACGGCGCAGCTCGAAGCGGCGCGCGCGCAGGTCGCCCGCGTCGAGGAGCAGCTGCAGCGCACGACGGTGAGCGCGCCGTTCGACGGCGTGGTGGTGTCCGGCGACCTGAGCCAGCAGCTGGGGGCGCCCGTGGAGCGGGGGACCGTGCTGTTCGAGGTCGCGCCCCTCAGCGAGTTCCGCCTCGTCCTCAAGGTCGACGAGCGCGATATCGCCTACGTGCAGCCCGGCCAACGGGGAATGCTGCTGCTCTCCGCCTTTGCCAGCGACCCGATCGGATTCGAGGTCATGAAGGTCACGCCGGTATCCACGCCGCGGGAAGGCAAGAACTTCTTCCGCGTCGAGGCGCAGCTCGATCGCACCGACCCGCGGATGCGGCCGAACATGGAGGGCGTCGGCAAGGTGGAGATCGCCCGCCGCTCGTACCTCTGGATCTGGACGCGCCAGGTGGTCGACTCGCTGCGGCTGCTCGCCTGGTCCTGGCTGCCCTAGCCCCGTGTCGCAGCCGCTCTTCAGCCCGAACTGGTACCGGGTCGCGCGGCTGACGCCGCGGCTGCGGCCCCACGCCCAGATCCACCGCCATCAGTACCGCGGCGAGACCTGGTACGTGCTCCAGGATCTCGCCTCGGAGCGATTCCACCGCTTCTCGCCCGCCGCCTACTTCGTGATCGGCCTGATGGACGGCAAGCACACCGTCCAGAGAATCTGGGACCAGGCGCTCGTGCAGCTCGGCGACGACGCGGTGACGCAAGACGAGGTGATCCAGCTGCTCGGCCAGCTGCACGGCGCCGACGTCCTGCAGTGCGACGTTCCACCCGATACCGCCGAGCTGTTCCGGCGCCGGGAGAAGCAGGAGCGCCAGGCGCTGATGAAGAAAGCGCTCAGCGTGTTCGCGTGGCAGGTCCCGCTGTTCGACCCGGATCGCCTGCTCGAGCGGCTGCTGCCGCTGGCGCGGCCGTTCGCGGGCTGGTTCGGGCTCGTGCTCTGGTGCCTGGTCGTCGGTGCCGGCGTGTTCGCCGCCGCGGCTC
This sequence comes from Burkholderiales bacterium, assembly GCA_050741515.1. Classification (GTDB taxonomy): domain Bacteria; phylum Pseudomonadota; class Gammaproteobacteria; order Burkholderiales; family SG8-39; genus DATEDA01. The sequence goes on along the minus strand of JBOIFD010000147.1, from coordinate 733 downwards.
ACTGGCGCAGCCTCACCGAGGACGTCCTCGACCGGGTGTTGCTGCCCGAGAACCTGCTGATGATCTGGCTCGTGTTCCCGCTGCTCAAGCTCCTGCACGAGCTCGGCCACGCGTTCGCCGTGAAGACGCGCGGCGGCGAGGTGCACGAGATGGGGGTGATGATCCTCGTGCTCACGCCGGTGCCCTACGTCGATGCCTCCTCCGCGTGGGCGTTCCGGAGCAAGTGGCAGCGATTCGCGGTCGGCGCCGCGGGGATGATGGTCGAGCTGTTCATCGCGTCGATCGCGCTGTTTCTGTGGCTCGCGGCCGAGCCCGGGCTGTTCAGGGCGCTGCTGTACAACGTCATGCTCATCGCCGGGGTCTCGACGGTGTTGTTCAACGCCAACCCGCTCCTGCGGTTCGACGGCTACTACATGCTCATGGACTGGCTGGAGATCCCGAACCTGCGCACCCGGGGCACGCAGTACTTCGTGTATCTCTGCGAGAAGTACCTGTTCAAGCGGCCCGAGGCCGAGCCGCCGCTCGCGACCGCCGGCGAACGCGCCTGGTTCGTCGGCTACACCGTCAGCTCGTTCTTCTACCGGATCCTCGTCGTCGTCGCGATCCTGGTCTTCCTCGGCGAGCAGTCGCTGCTGCTGGGGATCGTGTTCGCGGGCTTCACCGCGTTCTCGTGGCTGGTGCTGCCGGCCGGCAAGATCATCAACTACATCGTCAATGACCCCAAGCTGCGCCG
>JBOIFD010000146.1:0-2779 GCA_050741515.1 Burkholderiales bacterium | reverse complement strand
CCCCGTACTTCTTCGCCAGAATGTGCGTCATCGCCGCCGTCAGCGTCGTCTTGCCGTGATCGACGTGCCCGATCGTGCCCACGTTCACGTGCGGCTTGGTGCGCTGAAACTTGCTCTTTGACATGTCTGACTACCTGTCTCGTTACGTTCGGGTCGTGGTCACCAAATCGAGGTCACTAACACGGTTGCGACTGGCTGGTGCCGATGAAGCGGATTGAACGCTTGACCTCTCCCTTACCAAGGGAGTGCTCTACCACTGAGCTACATCGGCGAAATCCGTCCGGCTCCGGTCGATCCCGGCCCGCCGTCGCGCGCCCTAGACGCATGGAGCGGGTGAAGGGAATCGAACCCTCGTCATAAGCTTGGAAGGCTTCTGCTCTACCATTGAGCTACACCCGCTCATTTCCCCCACCTTCCGGGAACCATCCCTGGGCCGAGCGCGCACGAAGACCTCAATCAGACTTCAATCAGACTGCAATCGCGAGGCATGCCTGGTGGAGGGGGTAGGATTCGAACCTACGTAGGCGCATGGCCAACAGATTTACAGTCTGCCCCCTTTAGCCGCTCGGGCACCCCTCCGAACGAAGCGGAAGATTATGGGCGATTTTCCCTGACGTGTCAAACCTCTAGGGGTGGGACCGGCAGGCGGTGGGGGCGCTTCCCGCCGTCCCCGGCCCGCGGTTGGGTCCCGGGTGCGCCGGCCGTTAGAATTCCCCAGTCGCCGCCCCCCGGCGTTGCGCCGCGGCCGGCCCCAATCCTGACCCGGAGCTCCGTCCATGACCAAAGCGTTCGCCTCCCAGGCTGATCTCGCCGAGAAGCAGGTCACCTTCGCCCGGCTCTCCGAGAACGCCTACGCGTATACCGCCGAAGGCGACCCGAACTCGGGCGTGGTCGTGGGCGACGATGGCGTCATGGTGATCGACGCCCAGGCGACGCCGGCAATGGCCAACGACGTGATCCGCCATATCCGCACGGTCACGGACAAGCCGATCAAGTACGTCGTGCTCTCCCACTACCACGCCGTGCGGGTGCTCGGCGCCTCGGCGTACGGCGCCCGCGAGATCATCGCGAGCCAGGCCACCTACGAGATGATCAAGGAGCGCGGCCGGGAGGACATGGACTCGGAGATCGGCCGGTTCCCGCGGCTCTTCCGGGGGGCGGAGGAGATTCCGGGGCTCACCTGGCCGACGCTGACCTTCGACCGCGAGGCTACGCTCTGGATGGGCAAGCTCGAAGTCCGGCTCATCCACGTCGGCGCCGGCCACACCCGCGGCGACACGATCGTCTGGCTACCCTCCCAGAAGGTGCTCTTCTCGGGCGATCTCGTCGAGTACAACGCCGGGATCTACACCGGCGATGCCCATCTGCGGGTTTGGCCGGACACGCTGGAACGGCTCCGGGCGCTCGGCCCGGAGCGGCTGGTGCCCGGCCGCGGGCCGGCCCTCGCAACCGCCGCCGACTCGATCAAGGCGATCGAGTTCACGCAGAACTTCGTCCGCGGCCTGTACGAGTGCGCCAGGGAAGGCGTGGCGGCGCGCAAGAGCCTCCGGCAGGTCTACCAGGATGCCCGGACGCGCCTCGACCCGGTGTATGGCCAGTACCCGATCTACGAGCACTGCATGCCGTTCGACGTCTCGCGGGCGTACGACGAGGCGAGCGGCATCGCCAACCCTCGCATCTGGACCGCCGAGCGCGACGTCGAGATGTGGCGCTCGCTCGAGATCTGAGCGAAACCAACTCGCCGCGGCGCGGTCTGTCACGGTTAGAGCGCCGCGTTTCCCGCGCCGGCGCGTGACCGCTGCTAGTAGAATTGCCTGCCCATGAACGCCCCCGCCGACGCCTTGCGCGCGGTCACGCTCGACGACAAGTATTCCCTCGAACGCGGCCGGGTCTTTCTGACCGGGATCCAGGCCCTCGTCCGGCTGCCGATCCTGCAGCGCCAGCGTGACGCAGCGGCCGGCCTGAACACCGCCGGGTTCGTCTCCGGGTATCGCGGCTCGCCCCTCGGCGGGCTCGACCAGGCGCTCTTCCGGGCGAAGAAGTTCCTCGACCAGCACCACGTCGTGTTCCAGCCGGGCGTCAACGAGGACCTGGCGGCGACCGCGCTCTGGGGCAGCCAGCAGGTGAACCTCTTCCGCGGCGCGAAGTACGACGGCGTGTTCGGGCTCTGGTACGGGAAGGGCCCGGGCGTCGATCGCTGCGGCGACGTGTTCCGCCACGCCAACGCCGCCGGAACGTCGCGGCACGGCGGGGTCATCGTCTGCGCGGGCGACGACCACGCGGCGAAATCCTCGACCCTGCCGCACCAGACCGACCACATCTTCAAGGCGGTGATGATGCCGGTGCTGTATCCGGCGTCGGTGCAGGAGTACCTCGACCTCGGCGTGCACGGCTACGCGATGTCCCGGTATTCGGGCTGCTGGGTCGCGTTCAAGTGCGTGACCGACATCGTGGAGAGCTCGGCGTCGGCGTCGGTCGATCCGGACCGCGTCCGGATCCAGCTTCCGACCGACTTCGCGCTGCCGCCGGACGGGTTGAACATCCGCTGGCCGGATCCGTTCCTCGTGCAGGAGGAACGGCTGCTGCATCACAAGCTCTATGCCGCGCTCGCCTACTGCCGCGCGAACCACCTCAACCGCGTGGTCGTCGACAGCCCGCGCGCGCGGCTCGGCATCATCACTTCCGGCAAGGCGTACATGGACGTGCGACAGGCGCTCGAGGACCTCGGCATCGACGAGCGCCTCGCCGCCGAGATCGGCCTGCGCATCTACAAGTGCGG
>JBOIFD010000145.1:0-2994 GCA_050741515.1 Burkholderiales bacterium | reverse complement strand
GCACGTCGTAGGCCATCGGCAGCAGGCCGTTGATTTGCCCGTCCCTGCCCCAGTACATGTTCTGCGGACGATCCGGCGTGGTCGGCGGGCTGACCGCCGGAGCGGGCGTCAGGTCGTCGAACGGCGCCGCGAAGGGGTGGACCCCGATCCCCCACGCCGCGACGTATGCCTGGATTTCCGGCGCGATCTCGGTTTCGAGCCGCCTCGCAACGACGTTCTCGACGGCGTCGAAGAGCTCCTGGTGCGTGATGGTCACGAACTGGTCGTTGAACGGTCCGAGCGGGCACGCGGGCGCGGCCTGCTCGCAGCGCCGCGCGGACACGAAGTTGACATCGAGGTCGGCGTTCTCGTCCTCAAGGTATTGCACGAAGTCGTTCACCCCCGCGCCGCTGCGGTTCTGGCCCGCCCCGGCGAGCTGCTGGCCCGGCGCGAAGATGATGGCAACTACGCCGGTGGCTGGGGCGACGCCGGCAACTTGCAGTTGGCCCAGCGTGTCGCTGTTGACGACTTGCGACCCGTCGTTGCGGAAGTTGCCGGACATGACGTACCAGAGGCGCTCACCGCCCGCGTCCCGAAGGTCCGGAAGTCCGAGCGTGACCCACGGCAGGCGGCCGATTTGACGCCCCGCGTCCGGGCAGGTGAATCCCCCATGAGGGGGGCCGGGGATCGCTTCGTTGTTGTTGCCGTAGAACCCGGCGCCGCCCGCAATGCCATTGTTGTCGAGGTCCGGGCAGGGCAGCGCCCCGGGCCGCGCCGGCCGCGTGGCCGCGTAGGCGATCAGCGCTTCCTTGGCTTGCTTGAGCGCGACGGTGGTCACGTCGTCGCGCTTCTGCTGCAGCTCGGCCGTCGCCGTGTTGACGCCGGACAGCAGCGCGTACAGGGAACCCATCACCACGATGACCAACAGCAGAACGGCGGCCATGCCTGCCTGGGTGGCGCGACCCCGGTTGCCGATGAGCTCTCGCATGGCTCGCCTCGCGACCGTTTCCTAGCGTGCCGGAGCGCCCTGGATCCGGATCTCCCCGCCCTGCAGCGGATCCGTCACCGCGCCCCGCGACCGGTCGAGCGTCTCCCCGACCTTGACCGAGCGGCCTTGCACCCCGACCCGCGCGGGGTCGCGGCCCCGATAGGTGTCGTCGTGCGCAACGCCATTGATCCACGTGGTCGTCTTGCCGCCGGACCGCGTCACCTGACCGTTCACGGTGACGAGGCTCTCGACCGCCGGCGCCTCCCGGTCCACGATATTGCTGGCGCGCCGCCGGTCGAGCTCCTGGCGCTCCTGGGGCGTGAAGAACAGCCGGCCGAGATCGTCGGCGAGCGCCGGCACGGGGAGCGCGAGCGACGCCGCGGTGCAGAGCGCTGTGAGCGCGGACCGGGCGACGCGGACAAGCCGATCGGAATTGCGGAGGTTGTTCATGCCTTGCTCGCTCGTTTGTCGCGGATCGTCACCAGGTCCAGCTCGCAGACGGCGCGCAGGCGCGGCGCAAGCCCGCGCGCCTTTGCCGCCTCGCCGGTGCGCTCGACACTGCACGCTTTCACGACGACCAGCGCGCTCAGCGCGCTGCGCAGGTCACCGATGAAGCGGAACAGATCCTCCTCGTGCAGGAGCGCCATGTCGAGGGTCATCGGGCTGGCGAGGAACTCCACCTCGCCGCCGCCCGTGATCCCCGGGTACTCGGCCGCGCGCTGCGGGCCGATGGAATACTTGACCTCCGCGAGCTTGCGCGCGACCTTGATCGCGTTGATCCGATCGACCCAGTCGAGCCGCCGCTCTTCGCCGACCACCCCGCGATCGACGAGCTTCCGGTATTCCACGATCCGCTCCCTGATCTCGCGGGCTTCGTCGTTCGCGCGCACGAGCTTGTTCTGTTCCGCCCCCCGCTCCGCTCGGGCCGCCTGTTGCTCGGCCTGCGCCGCGGTGAGCAGCTGGCTCGCGACGCTCAGCGCCACGCCGCCGGCGGCGATCAAGGCGACCGCCACGAGCGCCGGACCGACGAGGCGGTGACCGGTTTTCGGCGGCAGCTTCACAGGCTCAGCTTTCGCGCGACGGTGACGGTGAACGGCGGGACCTTCTCGGTCTCGGCGCCGATGTCCCCGCTCAGGCTGCTGCCGGAGCCGGTGTCGAACGGCAGCTTGACCTGGAGCACCTCCACGCCCGGGTGCGTCCGGAGACGGCCCACGAACTCCTCGACGGCGCCGTTCATCCGCCGGTAGTCGGCGGATCGGATCCCTACCACTTTCCCGGCGACCTCCACGACCTCGTAGAGCTCCGTGACCTGGGGCACGCCCGCGGGCGGTCGCGCCGGCGCGCTGCGCGGCTGGCCAGCGGCGGCATCACGCACGCGCTCCTTCGGGTTGGCGGCCAGCTCCCAGCGGATCCGCTCCAGCTGGATGGCCGGCGACGCGTCGAGCGATTGCGAGAGCACGGCGGCGAGCCGGTCGGGCGCCGAGGTCTGCTTGGTGAGGCTGTCGTACCGCTGCATCGTCGCGCGGAGGTTGTCGGTCGTCGTCGGAAGCTGCGGGAACGCTCTGGTAACGCGCTGGTACTCGTCCGTCGCCGCCCTGGCGCGCTGACGGTCGACGTCGATCTGCTCTTCCAGGCCATAGCGTTGCGTGAGCAGGATGCCCGCATAGCCCAGCGCCAGCAGGCAGATGAGCGCGCCGCCGGCGACGAGGCCCACCCGCAGCTGGTGCAGCCGGAAATGCTGGCGCAGATTGTCGCCGGCGTACTGCGCTGCCGGGGGGCGTTGCGCGAGGAGGTGCAGGAAGAGCACCTCCGCGCCGGCGCCTTCCGGGTACTCCTTTAAGCCGATCGCACGCGCGGCCTCGCCGAGCTCGACCACCCCCGCCCGGACCTGCGGCATGTTGGGCCCGGCGGCCTGGACGCGGCGTTTCTCCCCGGGCGGGGCGATGAGCACGGCGTCGATCGCTCCGCCCTCCCGCGCGACGACCCGCATCGCCGTCAAGTACTGGTAGACGCGCGTGGTCTCGCGG
>JBOIFD010000144.1:0-3176 GCA_050741515.1 Burkholderiales bacterium | reverse complement strand
AGCGCGCTCACGAGCCGCGCGAGCAGCAGCTCCGCGCCGAGCCATCCCGGACGATCGCTGCGCCCAGCCCAGAGCCGCGCCGCGCGCCGGGCGGCGGCCATGGCGCCGACGCCGTGGATGATCACCGTGATCAGCGTGAGGCCGAGCGCGGCGAGGATCACCCTGAGCACGCGCTCACCCCGCGGTCGGGATGAAGTAGAACATCAGCGCGATGATGAGGTACACCGCGACGAGCTGAACGCCCTTGTACCAGTTCGAGTGGCCATCCCCGGCGACCAGTGCGCCGATCAGCACGCCCATGAAGAGCGACCCGATCTCCGGCCGGCTGAAGGAGAGCTCGAGCGGCTGCGGTGCGACGAAGTAGCTCGCGAGCACCAGCATCGGCGCCACGAACAGCGCGATCTGGATGCAGCTCCCCAGCGCGATGCCGACGGCGAGGTCCATCTTGTTCCGGAGCGCCATCGCGATCGCCGAGCTCGACTCGGCGGCCCCGCCGACGATCGCGAGGAAGACGATGCCGATGAACACCTGCGACATGCCGAGCGCGGTCCCGGTGCCCTCGGCCGCGCCGACGAGGATCTCGCTCATCCACGCCGCGAGAACCGCCGCGACGGCGAGGCCGCCGAGCGCGCGCCGGACGCTCCACCGCTCGCCCTCGTGCGGCTCGTGCCCGCCCGCTTCACCGGCGAACTCCTCCCGATGCGTCTTCAGCATGAAGACGAGATAGAGCACGTACGCCGCCAGCAGGACGAACGCGAGGCCGACGTTGAGCAGCGCCTCCTCGCGCAGCGTCTCCTCCGGCGCGAAGAAGCGGCTGAAGGCGCTCGGCACCGCGAGGCTGATCACCGCGATCAGCATCATCGAGCTGTAAACGCGCGCGGCGCCGGCCTGGTAGGTCTGGGTGTGGTGGCGCAAGCCCCCCAGCAGGAACGCGATGCCGAGCGCGAGCAGCAGGTTCGCCAGGATCGCGCCGGCGAGCGAGGCGCGCACCATGTCGAGCAGCCCGGCCTTCAGCGCCACCACCGCGATGATCAGCTCCGGCGCGTTACCGAAGGTGGCGTTGAGCAGCCCGCCGATCGCGTCGCCGGTGTAGGTCGAGAGCTGCTCGGTCGAGCGGACGATGAGGCGGGCGATCGGCACGATCGCCACCGCCGCGGAGAAGAACACCCAGGGATCCGGCGCGCCGGCGTGCTCGAGCACCACCGTGACCGGAATGAACGCCAGCAGCCAGTTGAGCGAGGGTTTCACGCCGCGGCTGCCGTTCGCGGCGCGTCGCTCATTTCGCGGCCGCCGCCTTCGGTTCGCCCGCCGGCGGCTGGGCCGGGCGCTCGTCGAAGCCGCCGCCGAGGGCGAGGTACAGATTGACGCGTTGCACGAGGCGCTCGCTCTGCACCCGCAGCAGCGTGGTGCGTGCCGCGAAGAGCGCGAGACTCTGTTGCTGGACCGCGCGCAGGTCGCCGGTACCGACGCGGTAGCGGACGTTGGCGAGCTCGAGCGCGCGCGTGTTTTCGACGACCGCCTCCCTGAGGATCGTCTCTCGCTGGTCGAGAGCGAACTCGGCCGACAGCGCGTTCTCCACTTCGCCGAAGGCGCGCGCGCCGGTCCGCCCGTACTCCGCCACTGCCTGCTTCTGCTCGGCCGTGCGGATCTCGACCTGCGATTGCAGCTGGCCGCCGAGGAACAGCGGCGCGAGCAGCGACGCGCCCGCGCTCCAGACCGGGTTGTCCTGCTGCTTGAGCACGAAGAGCTCGCTCGAGATGCTCGTCACCGCCGCGGTGAGCGAGATCCTGGGCAGACGGGCCGCCTTCGCCTCCTCGACGCGGTAGAACGCGACGGCCACGCGTCGCTCGGCTGCCACGACGTCGGGGCGGCGCTCCAGCAGCTCGGACGGCATTCCCGCCGGCACCGGCCCTGGCATCGCCGCGAGCTGCGCCGGCACGCTTACCGCCGTGGCCGGGTAGCGGCCGGCGAGCGCCTCGAGGGCCCGCAGCGACTGCTGGTACGCGAGGTCGAGGTTGACCACGCTGTCCCGGTAAGTCGCAAGATTCGCCCGCGAGAGCACCACCTCGTATTCGTCGCCGCTCCCCACGCGCAGGCGGTCCCGTGCGAAATCGAGCTGGCGGGAGGAGGCACCGACCATGTCCTCGGCGATGGCCTTCTGCAGCCGCGCCTCGGTGGCGAGGAACCAGCTCTTGGCGACGAGCGCGGCGAGCGACTGGCGCGCGTACACGGCATCGAGCGCCGCCGAGCCGTACTGGCTCCGGGCCGCCTCCTGCCCCGCGCGCACGCGTCCCCACAGGTCGAGCTCCCAGTTCGCGAACGCGCCGACGCCTTCCAGCCCGCTCGAGTCGCCGCTCATCTTGCCGCCGCCGCGGGCGAGCAGGTTCACCTGCGGGTAGAGCAGCGCGCCCGCGAGCTTGACGTAGCCCGCGGCCTGCTCGACCCGCGCCGCGGCGACCTGCAGGTCGGGGTTGAACGCCAGTGCTTCCTGGACGAGCGCGTCGAGCTGCGGGTCGTTGAAGGAGCGGAGCCAACGATCGCCGACCGCGCCGGAGGGCCCCGCCTGGGCGGTCCACCCCGGCGGCGTCTTGAAGTTGGGAAGAGCCTGTTGCGCGAGCTCGCCGCGCTCGGGCGGGGATTTCAGCGCACAGCCGGCGAGCGCCGCGGCGACTGCGACCGACAGAATCGGGCGAATCGCGCGCATGGCGTCAGTGCAGCTTCAGGATCAGGTAGTTCAGGTACGATCCGACGCGGAGGATCACCTTGCGGATGATGTGGACCGCCGCGAGGTGCTCGGTGTAGATCGCGGCCTCGCCGGCCGCGCCCGCCGCCAGGAAGAGCGCCTTGTCGCGGTCGGCGATGTCGAACTTGACCGCGTACCGCCCGGGCGGCGTCGCCATGAAGCCGGAAAGCGGAATGGTTCCGCTCGCCGGCAGCTGTCCCTGTCCCTGCGCCCAGATCACCGAATCGACGCTGGCCTTGATGATTCGTCCGGGCAGCGTCTTCAGCGCGAACTCCGCTTCGTTCCCCGGTGCGACCTGATGGAGCTCGTTCTGGTTGAAGAGCGCGACCACCTGGCCCTCCGCCTCGACGAGCGTCATCACCGCGTTGAGCGGGATGCCGGCGACGAACGCGCCCGGCCGGAGCTGCAGGTTGATCACGTAGCAGTCGCACGG
>JBOIFD010000143.1:0-8264 GCA_050741515.1 Burkholderiales bacterium | reverse complement strand
GCCTCGTGCCTCCCGCGCGAGGCGCCGGCCGGAGCGATTGCGCGGCCACGCGCGCCGCCGGCGAGGGCCACCTCGGCCTCGACGGTCGGGCGGCCGCGGGAATCCCATACGCGCCGGCCCCTTACCTCGGCAATGGCGGTGCGGTTCATCTCAGCCTTCTTCCCAGCACTGCCGCCACGCCTCCGCGACCTCGGACAGCCGCCGTCGCGGGTTCAGGAGCAGCCGCTTCGCGCACGCCCGGACGCGCTCCCGGTCGCCTTCGCGCAGGAGGTATTCCACGGGCGATTTGCCGTCGACCCGGGCGAGCAGCAGGCCCGGAAGCAGCCGGGCACAGCGCGCCTCGAGCATGTCGCGCGGCTCCCAGGTGACGCCGGCGAGATAGGCGCGGACCAGCGCCCGAAAGCACACCTGGTAGCGGCTCTCCCACCACGGCCGCCACACGCGCTTCAACAGCAGGTGGTTCAGGCAGAACGCGAGATCGAACGCCGGGTCGCCGTACCACGCGCACTCGGCGTCGAGGAAGACCGGACCCCGCGGGCCGACGAGGATGTTCTTCGGGCTGACGTCGCCGTGCACGAGCGCGAGCCTGGTCGCCGCGGTGGTCTCGGCGAGCGACCGGAGCACCCCCGCGACATCCGCGTGCCGCTCCGCGGTCGCGAGCAGGTAGGGCTCGAGCCGGATGGTGTGGAAGATCCGGTCGGTCGCGAAGCGCGCGGCGATATCGATGCGGCCCGCGGTTCCGGCGTGGACGAGCGCGATGCGTCGGCCGACCTCGGTGGCGGTCCGTGGCTCGATCCGGCCGTCGCGCAGCTCGGCCTTCCACACCGGATACGCCTCCGGGGCAAGCCATTGCATCGCGAACAGCCCCGCGTTCACGTCCTCCGCGAACAGGCGCGGCACCGCGTCCGGCACGATCCCGCCGGCCACGCGAAACCACTCGGCCTCGCTGTGGTTGCGCGCCACCGGCGCGTGCCAGTCGGCCTCGACCCGGAGCTTCTCCAGCGCGCGCTTGACGCAGAAGCTGCCGCGGCCGGCGTCGACGCGCACGATGTCCGAGGAGACGCCGCCCGCGAGCGGGGTGATCGCAAACGCCTCCCCGGCAGCGATCAACCCGGTGCGACGAAGCGCGGCGAGGAGCTCGGGGTCCGCGGCGGGTGCTGCGGCGGTGTTCACGTCGGCGGGAGTGTAGCCGACGGCCGGTCCCGCGTTGCTCGGCGTAGGCCGCAGCCGCCAGAAGGCGGGCGTCAGCATCCTGCTAGCCGAGCAGAACACCAACGCGGCCCTGAACCTGCGACGGGGCCATTGACGCCCGTCAAGCGCGCGCTGTTCTCGCGGCTCAGCCGCGGAGCAGGAACTCGCGCGCCGCGCGAGTGACCCCTTCCGGCGCCTCCATGTTCGCGAAATGTCCCGCGCCGGGGATCGTTGCGCGCGTGCCGCTCGCTACGCCGCCTTCGACGCGCGCGGCGATGCGGTGGAACTCCGGCAGATCGCGGCTGCCGATGACCACGAGGGTGGGCACGGTGATGCGCCCGAGCTGCCGTACCGCCGGCGGCTCGAGCGGCCGCTCGGCGTTGCGGTGGGTGAGATGCCAGCCCGAGTAGTCGTCCACCATCAGCTTGAGCCGCGCGGCGACTTCGGGCCGTTCGCGCGCCGGCGCGAACAGCGGGTGATCGAGCCACAACTGCTTCGCCGCGGGAATGTCCCCGCGCCGTCCGGCCGCGACGATGGGCGCGTAGGACGCGAGCCATTCCGGCGACCACTGCCACCCGCTCACGACGGTGTCGATCACCGTGAGCGAGCGCACCGCGCCGGGATGCGTGACCGCGTAGTCGAGCGCGAAGCGCCCGCCCATCGACGCGCCGACGAGGTGGGGCTTGCGCGCATCGAGCTTGTCGAGGAGCGCCGCGAGATCGTCGACGTGAGAGTACGGCGCGCCGGGCTGCGGCAGCGCCGACCGGCCGAAGCCGCGCGCGTCGTAGCGGATCACCCGGAAGTCCTCGGCGAGGACGTCGAACTGGTCGTCCCACATGCGTCCGTCGAGCATGAACGCGTGCAGCAGGACGACCGTCTCGCCCGCGCCGGCGGTCTCGTAATGGAGCCCGGCGCCGTTCACCTCGACGACGCCGGTCTCCCGCCGCGACCCGACGCCCGCCGGGCCGCCGGCGCAACCGGCCAGCCCGAGCGCGGCCGCAGCGGCGAGGAAGCGGCGGCGGCCTGGCGTCACGGGCACTACAGCACCGACTTCAGGAGTTTCCCCATCTCGGCCGGATTGCGGGTCACCTTGATGCCGCACTCCTCCATGACCGCGAGCTTCTCCTGCGCGGTGCCCTTGCCGCCGGAAATGATCGCGCCGGCGTGACCCATGCGCTTGCCGGGCGGCGCGGTGACCCCGGCGATGAAGCCCACGACCGGCTTCTTCATGTTGTCCTTCACCCAGCGGGCGGCGGTCTCCTCGTCCGCGCCGCCGATCTCGCCGATCATGACCACCGCGTCGGTCCCCGGGTCGTCGTTGAAGAGCTTCATCACGTCGATGTGCTTCAGTCCATTGACCGGGTCGCCGCCGATCCCCACCGCCGAGGACTGGCCGTAGCCGAGCTCGCTCAGCTGCCAGACCGCCTCGTAAGTCAGCGTCCCCGAGCGCGAGACGACGCCGATGCGCCCCCGCTTGTGGATGTGGCCGGGCATGATGCCGATCTTGATCTCGTCGGGCGTGATGAGGCCGGGGCAGTTCGGTCCGATCAGCAGGGTCTTCGAGCCCTGCCGCCGCATCCGGTCGCGCACCTCGATCATGTCGCGCACCGGGATGCCCTCGGTGATGCAGATGGCGAGATCGAGACCGGCCTCGACCGCCTCCCGGATCGCGCCGGCGGCGCCGGGCGGCGGGACGTAGATGACCGAAACGGTCGCGCCCGTCTTCGCCTTCGCTTCCTTCACCGAAGCGAAGATCGGGATGCCCTCGAAGTCCTCGCCCGCCTTCTTCGGGTTGACGCCGGCGACGAAGCAGTTCCGGCCGTTGGCGTAGTCGCGGGACATGCGGGTGTGGAACTGCCCGGTCTTGCCGGTGATGCCCTGGGTGACGACCTTGGTGTCCCGGTCGATGAGGATCGACATGATTCGCGCGCTTCTAGCTCTTGGCTTTCGCCGCGGCGACGACCTTCTGCGCGGCATCGGCCATGTTCGCCGCCGCGATGATCGGCAGCCCCGACTCGCCGAGGATTTTCTTGCCGAGCTCGACGTTGGTGCCCTCGAGCCGCACGACGAGCGGGACCCGGAGGCTCACCACCTTCGCCGCCGCGACCAGCGCGGTGGCGATGACGTCGCACTTCATGATGCCGCCGAAGATGTTGACCAGGATCGCCTTCAGCGACGGGTTGCGGAGCATGATCTTGAACGCCTCGGTCACCTTCTCGGTGGTCGCGCCGCCGCCGACGTCGAGGAAGTTCGCCGGGCGCCCGTCGTAGAACTTGATGATGTCCATCGTCGCCATGGCGAGCCCGGCGCCGTTCACGAGGCAGCCGATGTCGCCCTCGAGCTGGATGTAGGAGAGGTCGTACTTCGACGCCTCGACCTCGGCCGGATCCTCCTCGTCGAGGTCGCGCATCGCGACGATCTCGGGATGCCGGAAGAGCGCGTTGTCGTCGAAGTTCATCTTGGCGTCGAGCGCGACGACGCGCCCGGCGCCGGTCGCGATCAGCGGGTTGACCTCGGCGAGCGACGCGTCGGTCTCCCAGAATGCGCGATAGAGCTCCTGCAGCAGCGTCCGCGCCTCCGGAACGCTCGCCGCGGCCAGCCCGAGCCGGCGCGCGACGTCGTCGGCCTCCGCGTCCTTCAGCCCCGTCGCCGGATCGATGAACACCTTGTGGATCCGCTCCGGGTGCGCGGCGGCGACCTCCTCGATGTCGACCCCGCCCTCGGGCGAGCCCATCAGGCACACCCGCTGCGTCTCCCGGTCGACCACCATGCCGAGGTAGTACTCCTTCCTGATGTCGGCGCCCTCCTCGATGAGCAGACGCCGCACCTTCTGGCCCTCCGGCCCGGTCTGGTGCGTGACGAGACGCATGCCGAGGATCTGCGACGCGAGCTCCCTCACCTCCTCGACCGAGCGGGCCAGCTTGACCCCGCCGCCCTTGCCGCGGCCGCCGGCGTGAATCTGCGCCTTCACCACCCAGACGGGGCCGCCGAGCTCCCGCGCCGCGTGCACCGCTTCATCGACCGAGAAGCACGGCACCCCGCGGGGCGTCGCCACCCCGTACTTGCGGAGGATTTCCTTCGCCTGGTATTCGTGGATCTTCATGCCGCCTTGCCCCTGTACCACTTCGTGTGCACGCGTTCGACCTCGGAGACGGGGAGCGGCGGTGATTCTAGCATCGGCGCCGCGCCGGATTCTCCGCTCGCGGGGCGTCGGCACGCACCGCGGCGCGGACGCGCCGGATCAGCCGAACAGCCCGCCGACCCGCGTCCCGGCGATGCGGTTGACCACCCAGAGGCTCAGGGCGCACACCACGATCAGGATCACGCCGAGCGCGGCCGCCTGGCTGTGCGAGCCCGCGATGTAGAAAGTGAAGATCCCGAACGGGATCATTTCCCAGCCGCCGAGCGTGAGGAAGATGGTGGCCGAGGCCTCCTGGATCGAGGTGAGGAAGGAGAACAACGCGCCCACCAGGATGCCCTTCCACACCAGCGGCACCGTGATGTCCCGGAAGGTGCGCAAGGCGCTCGCGCCCACGTTCTGCGCGGCTTCCTCCATCGACCGATGCACCAGGAGCAGCGACGAATAGCTGCTGCGCACCGTGTACGGCAGGCGGCGCACGGCGAGCACCAGCGGCAGGATGATCCACATGCTGGTCAGCGCCACGTCGATGACCGGGAGCGGAAAGTGGAACGCGCGGATGTAGGCGATGCCGATCGCGGTGCCCGGAATGGCGAGCATCAGCGTGGTGAGCGCGTCCATCGCGCCGCGCCCGGGCGCGCGCGTGCGGCTCATGATCCACGCCATCGGCACGCCGACGACCAGGCACAGGATCACGGCGAGCCCCGAGAACAGCAGCGAGTTGACGATGAACTTGGGCGTCTCGATGCTCACCTGCTCGAAGAACTCGAGCGTGTAGTGGACCGGGAACGGCGTCAGCGACCAGCCCCTGCCGATGGCGGCGAGCAGCACGCCGGCCTGCGGGACGAACGAGACGAGCATGAGGAGCGAAAGGAAGCCGACCGCGAGCCAGCGCGCGACCGGGCCCAGGCGGCGGCGCTCGACCTTCGAGTAGGCGAGCGAGCTGTAGTCCTTGATCGCGACGTACTGGCGCGCGGCGAGCAGGAACACGATGGCGAGGAGCACGAGCAGCGCCGAGATCACGATCCCCATGCGGAAGATCCGCCGGTCCACGAACTGCACGATGTTGAGGTAGGCCTGCGGGGCGAGCAGGTCCTGCACCCCCACGACGAGCGGCGTGATGAAGTCGGCGAAGGTCCAGATGAAGACGAGCAGCGCGCCGGAGATGTAGCCCGGCGTCGTCAGCGGCAGCGTGATGTCGCGCAGCCGGCGCCAGCCGTTCGCGCCCAGGCCCTGGGCCGCCTCCTCCAGCGACGGGTCGATCTTGGAGAGCGCGTCGAGGACGCTGAGCGTCATCAACGGAAAGAGGTGCAGGGTCAACACGAGCAGCACGCCCTGGATCCCGTACATGAAGTTGACCGGGTGCACGAGGCCGAACCAGTCCATCAGGAGCACGTTCACGGTGCCCGCGCGGCCGAGGATGAAGACGAACCCGAGCACCCCGACCAGCGGCGGCAGGATCAGGGGCAGCATCGTCAGATAGGAGAAGAGGTTTCGGTACGGGAACTCGTAGCGGACGAGGAGCAACGCGACCGCGATCCCGATCACCGAGGTGGTGAGGACCGTCGCCGCTCCCAGCAGCAGGGACCTCCAGAGCGAGCGCACGTAGAACGCGTCGGTGAAGAACTCGTGGAAGTTCGCGAACGTGAGCTGGCCCGCCTCGTTGGTGAACGCGTCGTAGAAGATGCGCGTGAGCGGAAACAGGACGAAGACGATCAGGAACGCCCAGATCAGGCCGAACCCGAGCGTCGCCGGGGAGGCGCGCGGGAGTCTCATCTACTCGCCCGGGATCGCCAGGGTGCTGCTGACCGGAAAGCTCGCCTCTATGGCGGTGCCCAGCGGCAGCTGCTCGTGGTGCCACGGGTCCCGGATGTCCGCCCTGAAGGTCATGCCCTGGCCGAGGTCGAGGTCGTAGCGCAGCGTGTTGCCCAGGTAGGCCGCGAATCCGATCTGTCCCTTCACCACGTTGCGCCCGTTGCCGGCGCCGCCGCCCAGGGTCACGTTCTCGGGACGGATGCACACGACGCAGCGGTCGCCCGGCCGGAAGCGCTCGTCGAGCAGCGCCGAGAGCTCGCCGAGCGGCGTTGCCACCCGCAACCGGCGCTCGGCCGCCTCGACCGCGCGCACCGTGGCGTCGAGCAGGTTGTTGACGCCGATGAAGTCGGCGACGAAGCGGTTCGCCGGCCGCTCGTACAGCGCCCTGGGCGGCCCGATCTGGACCACCTTTCCGCCGTTCAGCACCGCGATCCGGTCCGAAAGGGACAGCGCCTCTTCCTGATCGTGGGTCACGTAGACGGCGGTGATGCCGAGATCCTTCTGCAGCCGCCTGATCTCGGCGCGCACCTCGACGCGGACCTTGGCGTCGAGGTTGGACAGCGGCTCGTCGAGGAGCAGGATCTTCGGGTTCAGCACCAGGGCGCGCGCGAGCGCCACGCGCTGCTGCTGCCCGCCCGAGAGCTGCCCCGGGTAGCGGCCGCCGAGCCCGGTGAGCTTGACCTTCTCGAGGACGCTCGCGACGCGCTCGGCGATCCGGGCCCGCTCGAGCTTGCGCAGCTTCAGGCCGTAGGCGGCGTTCTCGAACACCGTCATGTGCGGCCAGAGGGCGTAGTTCTGGAACACCATGCCGATGCCGCGCGCGTGCGGCGGCACCTCGTTCACCCGGGCGGCGTCGAAGCGGATCTCGCCCCCGTCCGGGACGTAGAAGCCGGCGATCAGCCGCAGCAGCGTCGTCTTGCCGCACCCGGAGGGACCGAGGAGCGTGAAGAGCTCGCCCTCCTCGATGGCGAAGCTGACCCGGTTGACCGCCGCCAGCGGCCCGAACCGCTTGGTGAGGTCCTGAACCGTGATGCGCATGCCCCGGGCCGCCGGCGCGGTCGGCGCGCTACCTCTTCAGCTGGTCCCAGACCGACTCGATCTCCTTGCGGAACTGCGAGTTGACCTCCTGGTAGCGCTTCGTGGCGACGTCGTCGTCGTAGATGTTGGTCACCTCGACGTCGAAGTAGGAGCGCAGGCCGCCGGTGAATTCGACGGCCATCTCCGCCCGGGAGCCCGGCGGCCCTTGCACGCGGTATTTCGGCGTGATCGGGAACACGCCGCGCTCCATCGCCACCCGTTGCCCGCGCTCGGAGAGCAGGAACTCGATGAAGGCGCGCGCCGCCTTGGGATGCTTCGCGCCGGCGATGATCCCGATCGGCTCGGGGGTGATCCACGCGGTCTTCGGCGCCACGAACTTGATGTCGAAGCCGGCGAGCCGGTCCTCGAACGCCATGTAGCTCGGCACGGCGAAGCCGGCGGCGAACTCGCCGCGGGCGACCACGGACGGCACGTCGCGGCTGCGGGCGGTGAAGATGCCGGTGTTGCCGCCGAGGCGCTTGAGCCACGCCCAGCCCTTGTCGTCGCCGTCGCGCTGCAGGATCACCTCGTAGGTCGCGTGGCTGCTCGAGGAGCGCGTGGGTGCGCACTGGGCGACGTTGCCCTTCAGCTTCGGGTTGAGCAGATCGTCCCAGTCCTTCGGCGGCTCGACCCCGAGCCGCTGAAACAGCCGCGGGTGATAGACGAGGCCGTACGGCTCGAGCACCGTGCCGATCCAGAAGCCCTTGGGATCCTTGAGGGGGATCGGCTTCGGCTTGCCGATGCTCGCCGGGATCGAGTCGACGACGTCCTTCGCCAGACCGTGCGGCGCGAGCAGCTTCTGCTCCGCGAGCTTGTCGAAGAGCGCGCTCTCGCCGCCCCAGAAGATGTCGGCCTCGGGGCGGCCCTTCCATTCGACGATGCGGCCGTAGGCGACCGGGGTGCCCGCGGCGAGGGCGGCGGTCCTGACCGTGACGTTCCACTTTTCCTTCGCGTACTTGACGAACTCCGCCAGCGTCGGGTCGGTGAGGGTCTTCGCGACCGGGGTGATGAGGACGAGCTCGTCCTCGATCGGCTGGGCCGC
>JBOIFD010000142.1:0-3254 GCA_050741515.1 Burkholderiales bacterium | reverse complement strand
CGACGTGTCGGCGAGGAGCGGCCCGAACGTGGCCGAGCTGCCGAGAAACCCGATCAGCACGCCCTGGGCCAGCGCGAACTGCCAGAGGCTCCCCGCCGCGCTGGCGAGCACGTAGCCGAGCGCCAGGGCTCCCGCCCCGACGACCACCGGGACGATGATCCCGAAGCGGTCGGAGAGCCGGCCCATGAAGATGCCGCCGAGGCCGAAGCCGACCATCGTCAGGGTGTAGGGCAGCGACGCGTCGGAGCGCGCCACGCCGAACTCCGCCTGGATCGCCGGCAGCGCGACGACGACGGACCACATGCCCACGCCGCCGATGGTCGACAGCAGGAGCGCCGCGACGAGGCGCGTCCAGGCGTACCTGGACTCCGCTTCGCTCGCGGCGCGCGCGTTCGGCATTCCGGGCGTCACTCGCGCGCGGCGTCCCGCGCGCGCAGCTTGGCGGCGATGTACGCCCGGTGGGGCACGTACAGCAGGTCGGCGATCTTGCGGATGGTGTGCTGCTCGTAGGCGCTGAGCTCGGTGTCGGCGTACGCGACCCGCCACATGTGCTCGATCACCCGCTCCTTCTGCGCCGGCGAGAAGCGCTTGTTGATGAGCGAGGTGAACTGGTAGTAGTCGGTGGCCTCGCGCGCCTCCTCCTCGGCGAGGCGGACCAGCGTCGCCGCCTCCGCGCCGGAGAGGCCGAACTTTTCGTTCACCGCGCGCAGCACCGCCTCCCGCTCGGCCGGCTCGATCTCGCTGTCCAGCCGCACGACCTCGACGAGCAGCGCGGCGGTGGCGACCTCGATCGTGTGGCGTTCGTCGCGGCGGGCCGCCGGGCCGTCGACGTGGCTCTCGAAGAAGTCGCGGATGGCGTTCAGCATGGTGCGGGCTCGAGCATGGGACAGCGCGCGCGAGCCCGAAGTTTCGGCGCCTCGCTACGTGACGATGGACGAAGCGGGCGATGCTAACCCGGGCGCGTCGCGCCGGCAACGTGGGCAACGTGGGCAACCTGGGCAATCAGGGCAATCTGGGCAACCTGGGTTGTGCGGGCGCGCCTTCCCGTGGAGAATCGCGCGGTTCCGCCCCGCCGCATCGATGCCGCTCGAGAAACCGACTGCGTCCCCGCCCGCGCCGCGGCAGCTGCTCGCGGACTTCGGCGGGGTCTACTTCGTCAACGCGATCGTCGCGTTCGTCTTCGCCGCGTCCGGGCCGGTCGCGATCATCCTCGCCGTGGGCACGCGCGGGGGGCTGACGGCCACGGACCTGTCGTCGTGGATCTTCGGCGCCTTCTTCGTCAACGGGCTGATCAGCATCGGCTTCTGCTGGCTCTACCGCGAGCCGCTCGTGTTTCTCTGGTCGATTCCGGGCACGGTGCTCGTCGGGCCGGCGCTCGGCCACCTCACGTTTCCGGAGGTGATCGGCGCTTTCGTCGCGACCGGCCTGCTCATGCTGGCGCTGGGCCTGAGCGGCTGGGTCCGGCGCGCGATGGAGGCGGTGCCGATGCCGATCGTGATGGCGATGGTCGCCGGGGTGTTCCTCCGGTTCGGCATCGACCTCGTGCTCGCGATTCGCGACGACTTCTGGATCGCCGCGCCGATGACCGCGGCGTTCCTCGCGCTGAGCGTCTCGCCGCGGGTCGGGCGGCTGCTGCCGCCGCTGATCGGGGCCCTGGTCGTCGGCGTCGTCCTGATCGTCGCGCTCGGCCGGTTCGATCCGGCGGCGGCCGGCGCGCTCGGGCTTGCGCGGCCGAATGTCTACGTGCCGGCATTTTCGTGGCCGGCGATGATCGAGCTCGTGGTGCCGCTCGCGATCACGGTGCTCGCCGCGCAGAACGCGCAGGGCATCGCGATCCTGCGCGCCGCCGGGCACGCACCCCCGATCAACGCGATCACCGCGGCCTGCGGTGCGGGGTCGATGGTCACCGCCTTCGTGGGCAGCGTGTCGACCTGCCTGACCGGCCCCGTCAACGCGATCCTCTCCGGCGCGGGCGAGCGGCGCCGGCACTACACCGCGGGGATCCTCGTCGGCCTCCTCGCGGTCGCGTTCGGGCTGGCGTCGCCGGTCGTGACCCGGCTCCTGCTGGCGACGCCCGGCGAGTTCATCGCGGCGCTGGCGGGCCTCGGGATGCTGCGGGTGCTGCAGACCGCGTTCGCGATCTCGTTCCGGGACCGGTTCACGCTCGGCGCGCTCGTGACGTTCCTCGTCACCGTCGCCGACGTCACGCTCTTCAACATCGGGGCGCCGTTCTGGGGGCTCGTGTTCGGCTTCGCCACCTCGTGGCTGCTGGAGCGCGCGGACTTCCGCGCCCCGGTAAAGGGGGGGGCCGAGTGAAACGAGGCGGGGGGTCTCGCGTGACGCGCTACCGCGCGCCCGCCCGCTCGAGGATCGCGATCATGTCCCGGTAGCCGCGGCCGCGCGCCAGCGCGAGCGGCGTCTGCCCGTTCCGGTCGGCGAGGTTCACGTTGGCCCCGGCCCGCACCAGGGCCTCCAGCGTCGCGGTGTGCCGCTTCCCGCCGTTGCCGAGCACGATCGATTCGATCAGCGCCGTCCAGCCGAGGTTGTTCACGTGGTCGAGCGGCGCGCCGGCCCGGATCAGCTCGGCGACGACCTCGGCGTGCCCGAGGTGCGCGGCGGCGATCAGCGCGGTGCCGTCGTAGCGGCTGGTGACGTTCTTCGCGCTCGCCCCGAGCGCGAGCGCGACCTTCAGCGTCGGCAGGTCGTCGGCCACGGCGGCGATGGTGACGATGTCGTAGCGGTCGTGCTCGAGCGCGTTGGGATTCGCTCCCGCCTTCACGAGCGCCCGCATCGCGTCGGTGTGGCGCCCGTACGCGGCGACGTGCAGCGGCGTGCGGGCGTAGCCGTCGCGGACGTCCACCTTCGCGCCGCGGGCCACGAGCCGCTCGATCTCGGCCGCATCGCCGCGCGCCGCCGCGGCGAGGAGACCCGTGTACTGGGCCTTCTCCTGCGGCGAGGGGGGCACCTGCGCCGTGGCGATGCCGGCCAGGGCGAGGCCCACGACGACGACCAGCGCCCCGATGCGCATCCCTTCAGACGCCGAGCAGCGGCAGCTGCCCCTTCGGGTAACGCGTCCCCTGCACCTTGCTGTCGTCGATGCCGCGCGCGAGCGCCGCGGCCTCGGCGGCGGAGAGCTCGATCTCGGCCGCCTTGAGGTTGTCGCGGAGATGGGTGCGGCGCTTGGTGCCCGGGATCGGGACCATGTCGGGGCCTTGCGCGAGCAGCCACGCGAGCGCGAGCTGCGCCGGGGTGCA
>JBOIFD010000141.1:0-2857 GCA_050741515.1 Burkholderiales bacterium | reverse complement strand
GCGGTTGAAGTGGCAGCCGCAGGCGTTCAAGCCGCCGCCGTGTGAGACAGCGTCACCGGTGCCGCCGGACGCACAACTCGACCAGGCGTTCGCGGTGCTCGAGGGGATAGTGAGCGGGACTAGGCAGGCCGCCGCGATGGCGGCAGCGACGAATCGTCCCTGGCGCATGGCTCCCTCCCTCCCCGGCGGGTCACCGAGTGCCGATGCAGGCCTGACAGGTTACCCTTCGACGAGGCGATCAGGCGGGGGGCAGCGCCCCGCTTCTGCGTCCATGGGTGTGTCCACAGAAGGCAATTGCAGAATATAAGACCTTCACTATCAATAGGATAAGAACGACGTGAAGCTCGCGACGTGGAACGTGAACTCGCTGAATGTCCGCCTCCCCCATCTCCGCGACTGGCTCGAACGCGAGCGTCCCGACGTCGTCTGCCTCCAGGAAACCAAGGTCGAGGACCCGAAGTTCCCGGCCGCGGCGCTCGAGGCCGCCGGCTACCGGTCCGCGTTCGCCGGCCAGAAGGCCTACAACGGGGTCGCGATCCTGTCGCGCGCGGCGCTCACCGACGTGCAGCTCGCCGTCCCGAACCTCGAGGACGACCAGAAACGGGTCGTGTCCGCGGGCGTCGGCGACATCCGCGTCGTGTGCGCGTACGTACCGAATGGTCAGGCGGTCGGTACGGAGAAGTACGAGTACAAGCTCAAGTGGCTGCGCGCGTTCGCCGACTGGCTGCGGGCCGAGCTCGCTACGCACCCGAACGTCGTCGTGCTCGGCGACTACAACGTCGCCCCCGAGGACCGGGACGTGCACGACCCGAAGCTCTGGGCGGGACAGGTGCTGTGCAGCGAGCCCGAGCGCGCGGCGTTCCGGCGGCTGCTCGAGCTCGGACTGAAGGACGGCTTTCGCCTTTTCGATCAGCCGGAGAAATCGTTCACCTGGTGGGATTACCGCTTGAACGCATTCAAGCGCAACATGGGCCTCAGGATCGACCACATCCTCGTGTCGCCCGCGCTCGCCGCGGCGTGCCGGAGCTGCAGCATCGACAAGACCCCGCGCGCCCTCGAACGACCGTCGGACCACGCGCCGGTCATAGCGGAGTTTGAGCGATGATCTCGCACGCTGCGGACCCTGCCGACGCCATCCGCAAGCTCGGCTTCAAGAGGTGGTACGAGCGCCAGCTCATCGAAAGCCACGTCTATCTCGTCACCTGCTTCCTGTGCCTGATCCTCGTGGTCGCCCTGCTCGAGGGGTTCAGCTTCCGGGCGCCTGGGGTGCAGCCGCTCGTGACGCTGGCGGTGATCGCCGGCGGCGGCCTGGTGGGGGTGTTCTCGTTGCGACGCTACGGGGCGATCATGCGCGAGGCGGAGCGCCTCAGCGGCCGCTCGACGTGCGACGGCTGCGGCGCGTACGCCAGGTTCGACGTCGTCGCGTCGGGCGGGAGCCGCGGGCCCTCGCAGGTCGGCGACGGGACGCCGACGACGTGGCTGCGTGTGCGCTGCCGCAAGTGCGGCCACGGCTGGACGATGCCGTGACTGCCGCGGATTCCGCCGGGTCGACGCGGACCGTCGCGCTCGGCGCGGCGGTGCTCGCCGCGGCGCTCGTGCTGGATCGGCTGGCGCCGCTCTGGGGTCAGCTCGCCGCCGGGCTGCTGACCTGGGCGGCCGCGCTGTTCTTCATCGGCCGCGCGGACGCCGCCCAGCGGCCGATGCTCTTCTGGTGCATGGCCTGGGCCACCGCCGGCGAGCTGTTCTGCTCGCTCGTGTGGGGCCTCTATACCTACCGCCTCGGAAACATCCCGCACTTCGTTCCGCCCGGCCACGTTCTGCTGTTCCTGATGGGCTTGCACATCGCGCCGCGGATTCCGCACGCCGCGGCGCACGCGCTGACCGCGGCCTACGCCGTGCTCACGCTGCTCGCGCTGATCCTGCTGCAGGACCAGTTCAGCGTCCTGCTGTTCGCGGTGTACGTGGCCGTGTACTGGCGGGCGCCGGGGGTGCGCCGGCTGCTGGCGACGATGTTCGGCCTCGCGCTCGGGATGGAGCTCTTCGGCACGTCGCTCGGCGTGTGGGGCTGGGCCGCGCGCACGCCCTGGCTCGGCCTGACGACGATCAACCCGCCGGTGGCGGTGGGAGCGTTCTACTGCACGCTGGACGCGCTGATCGTCTGGTCGATCCGCGCGAGCGCCGGCGGCGCCCGGCGCATGACCCTCCCCTCCCCCGCGTGAGCGGGCAGGCGAGCGTCAGTCGATCCGGGCGTACGCCGGCAGCGTGAGGAAGTCGACGTACTCGCCGGTCGTGAGCTCGTCGAAGAGCTTCGCGGCCGCCTGGTACTCGCCGGCCCGCCACGCCTCGTCGCCGAGGGTGGTTCTCACCCTGGGCAGCTCTTCGGCGAGGAGCTGCCGGACGAGCGGGACGGTGACTTTGCGTCCGTCATCGAGCACGCCCTTCGGGCTGCGGATCCACTGCCAGAGCTGCGAGCGCGAGATCTCGGCGGTGGCCGCGTCCTCCATCAGGTTGAACACCGGCACGCAGCCGTTGCCGGCGAGCCAGGCGCCGAGATACTGGATGCCCACCGAGATGTTGTTGCGCAGCCCTTCCTCCGTGATCGGCCTCTCCGGGCGGAAGTCGAGCAGGTCCCGGGCCGTCACTTTGACGTCGGGGCGCTGCTTGTCGTACTGGTTGGGCGTCGGCATGTGCTGGTCGAAGACTTCTTTCGCGATCGGCACCAGCCCGGGATGCGCCACCCAGGTGCCGTCGCAGCCGTCGGTCACCTCGCGCAGCTTGTCCTGGCGCACCTTCTCCAGCGCCGCCTCGTTCGCCGCGGCGTCGTTCTTGATCGGGATCTGCGCCGCCATGCCGCCCA
>JBOIFD010000140.1:0-8404 GCA_050741515.1 Burkholderiales bacterium | reverse complement strand
GTGCCGGGGCCTGCAGCTGCGCGCAGGCCGTGAGCGCGGCGACGGCCATCATGGCCCCTGCTCTGCGGCTCACGGTGCCGCCTCCGAACCGCTGTGCAGCCGCTCTTGCCATGGCGTCGGCGGCTGGCCCCGTGTCGCCGTCGCTGCCAGGGTCGCTGCATCGACCCTGGCGTTCGCCGGCGGGAACGGTGCGCAGGCACCGTTCCCGAATTCCCGGCTCACTCCACCACGCAAGCGTGGGGCCCCTGCTCGGCGGCTCACGGTGCCGCCTCCCGCCGCGAGGCCACCTGCGGGAGCCGCACCCGAAATCGTCCGCCTGGCCCCTCGAGCGCCTCGATCGTCCCGCCGTGCGCGAGGACGAACTCGCGCGCGATGGCGAGGCCGAGCCCGCTGCCTTTGACCCGCACGCCGGACGGCCGTTCCGCCTGGAAGAACCAGTCGAACACCTTGTGCCGGTCCGCAGCGGCGACCCCGTGGCCCTCGTCCGCGACCTCGAGCACGACGTCGCGATCGCCCGGCCGCACGGCCGCGCGCACCGTGCTGCCCTCGGGCGAGTACTTCACCGCGTTCGACACCAGGTTGTCGACGACGATGTGCAGCTTCTCCTCGTCGCCGAGGAGCGGCGCCGGCCGCGCGTCGAGCGCGAGCGTGACCGACCGGCCGGCCGCGTCCAGCTTGTGCGCGTCGATCGCGCGCCGCGCGACGTCCGCGAGGTCGACCTTGGCGAGCTTGAGCTGCTCGACACCCGCCACCGCCCGCTGGTAGTTCAGCAGGTCCTCGATGAGGCGTTGCAGCTGCACGCTGTTCGACTGGAGGATGCCGACGATCTCGCGCTGCTCGGGCGTGACCGGCCCCGCGGCGCCGTCGGCGAGCAGCTCCGAGCCTTCGCGCAGCGCCGTGAGCGGGGTCTTCAGCTCGTGCGACACGTGGCGGAGAAACCGCACCTTCTGCTCCTCGAGCGCGCCGAGCCGATGGCGCAGCCAGTCGAGACGATCGCCGAGGAACCGCAGGTCGGCGGGCCCCTGGACGTGCACCGACGCGCCGAAGTCGGCCTCGCCAAGGCGGCGGATGGCGCGATCGAGCTGCCGGATCGGCCGCGCGATGAGGAACGCGAACACGGTCGCGATCGCGAGACCGAGCGGGAACGCGAGGAGGAGCTGGGTGAACAGCGCCCGCTGCGTCGCCGCCGCGGCTTCGCGCATGCGGTCGACCTCCCGATCGATCAGGAGGCTCGACTCGTTCAGCACGCTCTTCGCGAGCTCGGAGAGATCGACGTAACCCTCGATCAGCTTCCGCCGCTCGGGCGCGGCGACCGGCTGCACCACCAGCTGATCGTACAGGGCCTGCTCCTTGTCGATCGTCCGGTTCAGCTCCTTCAGCTGCAGCTCGTCGAGCGGCAGCAGCGACAGCTCGCTCGTGGTGCGCTTGAAGTTGGCGCGGATCTTGATGTAGTCGTCGAGCAGGCCGACATCGTCCAGGACCAGGTACTGCCGCACCACCCGCTCCATGGCGAGCACCTGCTCCATCAGCAGGCGCGAGCCGCGCGCCGCCTGCGCCGCCTGGTCGACGGCGCTCTCGCTCATTCCCGCGAGGCGCTGCATCGAAATCGCGGCGTTGACGAGCGCCACGACGAGCGGCGCGGCCACGACCACGAGCCCGATCAGCAGCAGCTTGAGGAACGAGCTCGGGTAGTAGAAATTGGCGAGCTTCAAGCGCAGCCGTTGATAGAATCCGGCGCACCGGATGATACAGGCGACCGCTGCCCGGCGTGCGGGGGCGCGCCGGCGATCCGATGACAACAGCATGGCCCTGACCGCGCTCGTCGCCGCGCTCGCGCGCAACCGCGTGATCGGCGTGGGCAACCGCCTCCCCTGGCGCCTGCCGGAGGATCTCGCGCGCTTCAAGCGGCTCACCATGGGCGCCCCGGTCATCATGGGCCGCAAGACCCGCGAATCGATCGGCAGGCCGCTTCCGGGGCGGCGCAACATCGTGGTGACGCGCGAGCGGGGCGCGAGCTGGGAAGGCTGTGTCGTGGCCCACTCGCTCGACGCGGCGCTGGCGCTCGCGAACGACGCGGCGACGGCGTTCGTGATCGGCGGCGCCGCGCTCTACGCCCAGGCGCTGCCGCGCGCCGATCGTCTCCATCTCACGTTGATCGACGCCGACTATGCCGGCGATGCCTGGTTCCCGGAGTTCGATGCCGCCGCGTGGCGGGAGGTCGCGCGGGAGTCCGGCGTCAGCGCCGACGGGCTCGGCTACGCGTTCGTCGACTACGCGCGAACCCCGGTGCCTTCGGGCCGCTGATCAGGCCTCCCGGCCAGGCAGATCAGGGTCTCGAGCCCCAGCGCGCAGACCGCCGGCCGGCCGCTCTTCAGCGCCACCACCTCGAACTCGCAGATCGTGAGCGTGCGGCCGGGCTTCTTCACCCGACCGGTTGCGACGAGCCGTTCGCCGTCGGCGGGCGCGATCAGGTTGATCTTGAACTCGACGGTGAGCACCGAGCTATCCGCGGGGAACAGCGAGTACGCGGCGTAGCCGGCGGCGGCGTCGGCGATCGTCGATGTCATGCCGGCGTGGAAGAACCCATGCTGCTGGGTGAGGTCGGGGCGGTATTCGAGCTCGATCGTCGCGACCCCCGGCTCGACCCGCGTCAGCTCGGCACCGATGAGCCGCATGACGCCTTGGCGGGCGAAGCTCGCGCGCACCCGCGCCTCGAAGTCCGGGTCCTGGGCCTGGAACGCCATCTCCCCTCCGTCGCGCTGCTAGACGATGCCCCCGAGGCGCAGGGCGAGCCCCACGGCGCCGCACGCGCCGATCACGGGGATGACCCCCGCCCTGAACCGGAACAGGGCGACGGCGGCGGCGATGCCCAGCGCCGCGGCCGCCCACTCGAACCCGCCCCCGAAGCCGGCGGGCCAAAGCACATGGTAGGCGAAGAAGACCGCGAGGTTCACGATGACCCCGACCACGGCCGCGGTGATCCCGGTGAGCGGCGCGGTGAACTTCAGCTCGCCGTGCGTCGTTTCGACCAGCGGCCCGCCGAGCAGGATGAAGACGAACGACGGCAGGAAGGTGAAGAAGGTCGCGACCGCGGCGCCCATCGCGCCGGCGGCGAACAGGGCGTCCGGGCCGGCGAGCGCCGTCGTCCAGCCGCCGACGAAGCCGACGAACGCCACGACCATGATCAGCGGCCCCGGGGTGGTCTCCCCGAGCGCGAGCCCGTCGATCATCTGCAGCGCGGTGAGCCACCCATAGTGCTCGACCGCGCCCTGGTAGACGTAAGGCAGCACCGCATACGCGCCCCCGAACGTCAGCAGCGCGGCCTTGGTGAAGAACCAGGCCATCTGGGTGAGCGTGCCTTCCCACCCGCTCCGTGACACGAGGAGAGCCATCGCGCCGCCCCAGATCGCCAGTCCGACGCCGAGCACCCCCGCGAATCTTCCCCAGGAGAAGCGCGCGTGCTCGGGGGTAGGAGTCGAGTCGTCGATCAGTGCCGGCGCACCCGGATTGGCGGCCGATGCATGCGCGCCGCCGGTGCGGAACCTGTCGGGCGCGAGCCGCCCGCCGAGATAGCCGATGACTCCGGCGGCGAGGACGATCGCCGGAAACGGCACCTGGAGGGCGAAGATCGCGATGAACGCGGCGGCGGCGATCGCCCACAGCGCGCCGTTCCTGAGGGCGCGGGAGCCGATCCGATAAGCCGCGAACACGACGATGGCGGTGACGGCAGGTTTGATGCCGTAGAGCGCGCCGGCGATCGCCGGCACGTCGCCGTACGCGAGATAGACCCACGACAGCGCGATGAGCACGAAGAGCGACGGCAGGACGAACAGCCCCCCCGCGACGATCCCGCCCCAGGTGCGGTGCATCAGCCAGCCGATATAGGTCGCGAGCTGCTGCGCCTCCGGCCCCGGCAGCACCATGCAGTAGTTGAGTGCGTGCAGAAAGCGGGTCTCCGAGATCCACCGCCGCCGCTCGACGAGCTCGTCGTGCATGATCGCGATCTGCCCCGCGGGTCCGCCGAAGCTGATGAAGCCGAGCTTGAGCCAGAAGCGGAACGCTTCGGCGAAGGGCACCGGCCTCACCCGCTTCCCTCCCGATAGGCGGCCGGGTTCCAGGTGTGCACTTCGTCCTGGCCCTGCTTGCACCAGAGATAGAGGGCGTCGTACACCACCATCCCGTGCCGGAGCAGCTCGTGATCGTCGGTGAACCGGCGCGCGAGCCCGAGCGAGATCGCGGCGAGGCCGGCGGCCTGCGGGGCGAGATCGAGCCTGGCGGTATCGGCGCCACGGACGATGACGGCGAGCGCGAGCAGCGCCGGGTCCTCCAGGCGATAGGCCTTGAGGAATGCGTCGAAGCTGCAGTGGTCGCCGTCGTGCGAGAACTCGACGTCCGGAATGTCGTAGGGGATCGCATCCATGCGCTTC
Organism: Burkholderiales bacterium; assembly: GCA_050741515.1. Taxonomy (GTDB): domain Bacteria; phylum Pseudomonadota; class Gammaproteobacteria; order Burkholderiales; family SG8-39; genus DATEDA01. Next base: position 3,977 of record JBOIFD010000140.1, on the reverse strand, counting down.
GCGACCTCCAGCACCTCCTTGGGCGCGACGTAGACGAACTCGGCGCCCGGGTCGACGAAGCGGTGGATCAGCCAGGGGCAGGCGATCCGGTCGATCTTGGGCCGCTCGCGGGTGACCCAGCGCGTCGCGGCTCCGACCGGCTTCCGCGCGAGCGGGAAGCCGCTCTCCGCCCAGCCGGCGAGCCCACCCTCCAGGTACCGGGCCCGAATCCCGAGCCGCCCGAGCTCCGCGGCGGCGGTCTGGCTGACCTCGTGGCCGTGCACGCAGTAGACGACGACGCTCGCCGCGGCCGGCAACTCCGGCGCCCAGCGAGCTACCGACTCGGGGTCGCGGCGCAGCGCGCCGGCGATCATCGTCGGCGCCGCCCGGAACGCCGCCTCACGCCGGACGTCGATGATGAGACCGGCCCGGCCGGCGGCGACCGCGGTACGAAGGTCGGAAGGGGAAATGACCGTGTCCATAGCTCTTCCTCCACGGGAAACCCTGAAGCGAAGCAGAGCTTGGACGCAGGCTGCGTCTTGGACGGGCGGGGAGTCTGCGCACGCCCCCACCGCCGCGAAGCCTCCTCCACTCGCCGGCGTCTGTCAACCGCTCGGGGCGCACGAAGAAAAGGGCGGCCCTCGCCGCCCTGGTCGCCTGGCCAACGTCGATGGCGCTGGCGCGGAAACCCGGGTGCGCGCGCCTAGATCCGCGGCAGCGTGACGCCCTGCTGCCCCTGGTACTTGCCGCCGCGGTCGCCGTAGGAGGTCTCGCAGACCTCGTCGGACTCGAGGAAGATCACCTGCGCGACGCCCTCGTTGGCGTAGATCTTCGCCGGCAGCGGCGTGGTGTTGGAGAACTCGAGCGTGACGTGCCCTTCCCATTCCGGCTCGAGGGGGGTGACGTTGACGATGATGCCGCAGCGCGCATAGGTGCTCTTGCCGAGGCACAGCACGAGCACGTTCCGCGGGATCCGGAAGTACTCCATCGTGCGCGCCAGCGCGAACGAGTTCGGGGGGATCACGCAGTGGTCGCCGGTCACGTCGACGAACGACTTGGCGTCGAAGTTCTTCGGGTCGACGATCGTGCTGTTGAGGTTCGTGAAGAGCTTGAAATCGTTCGAGCACCGGATGTCGTAGCCGTAGCTCGAGGTGCCGAACGACACCACCTTGCGACCGTCGACCTCGCGCACGAGGTCCGGTTCGTACGGCTCGATCATGCGCGCTTCCCGCGCCATGCGGCGGATCCACTTGTCGGACTTGATGGTCATTCCGGCCCCCGGATGCGAACGCGCCCGCCGTTGGCGGGCGCTGGGGATGATACCCGCGTGCCCTAGGTGTTCTGCACCACGATACTCGGGAACTTGGACGTCATGTCCTTCTGCAGCTCGCCCAGCTTGACCGCCACCCGCCGCGCGATCTGGCGGTAGATCTCGGCCACCCGGCCGTCCGGATCCGCGACCACGGTCGGCTTGCCCGAGTCGGCCTGCTCGCGGATGCGGATGTCGAGCGGGAGCGCGCCGAGGAGCTCGACGCCGAAATCCTTGCACATCCGCTCCGCCCCGCCGGCGCCGAAGATGTGCTCCTCGTGACCGCAGGCCGAGCAGAGGTGGGTCGACATGTTCTCGACCACGCCGAGGATCGGGATGCCGACCTTCTCGAACATCTTCAGACCCTTCCGCGCGTCGATGAGCGCGATGTCCTGGGGCGTCGTGACGATGACTGCGCCGGTGACCGGCACCTTCTGCGCGAGCGTGAGCTGGATGTCGCCGGTCCCGGGGGGCAGGTCGATGACGAGGTAGTCGACGTCGCGCCAGCGCGTGTCCTTCAGCAGCTGCTCGAGCGCCTGGGTCACCATCGGCCCGCGCCAGACCATCGGCGTGTCGACGTCGATGAGAAAGCCGATGGAGATCGCCTGCACGCCGTGGCCGACCATGGGCTCGAGCGACTTGCCGTCCTTCGACTCCGGGCGCCCGGAGATGCCGAGCATCATCGGCTGCGAGGGACCGTAGATGTCGGCGTCGAGCACGCCGACCGACGCGCCCTCGGCGGCGAGCGCGAGCGCCAGGTTCACGGCGGTGGTGGACTTGCCGACGCCGCCCTTGGCGGACGCGACGGCGATGATGTTCTTCACGCCCGGTACCAGCTTCACGCCGCGCTGGACGACGTGCGGGGCGACCCTGGTCGTGACGTTGACGTGGACCGCGCCCACGCCCGGGAGCGAGCGCAGCTTCTGCGCCACGAGCTTCCTGATCGGTTCGATCTGGGTCTTCGCGGGATAGGCGAGCTCGACGTCGACCGCGACGTCGCTTCCGGAGACCTTGACGCCCTTCGCCGAGCGCGTCGTGGCGAGATCCTTGCCGGTGTTCGGGTCGACGATCTCCTTGAGCGCGGACTGGACGTCCTGTTCGGTGAGCGGCATGACGAGGGCTCCTGTGGCGGCAAAGTCTAGCAGAGTAGGTGCGGCGTCTTAGCCACGCTAAAATCAGGGACTTCCAGAGAACCCGCGATGCCCCGCCGCCTCTTCGTCACCACCGCCCTGCCGTACGCGAACGGCTCGTTCCACATCGGCCACATCATGGAGTACATCCAGGCCGACATCTGGGTGCGCTTCCAGCGGATGCAAGGGCACGCGGTGCATTTCGTCGGCGCCGACGACGCGCATGGCGCGCCGATCATGCTGAAGGCCGAAGCCGAGGGGATCACCCCGCAGGCGCTGGTCGCCCGCATCGCCGCCGAGCGCCCGCGCTACCTCGAGGGCTTCCGGATCTCGTTCGACAACTGGCACTCGACCGACTCGCCGGAGAACGTGGCGCTGTCGCAGGACATCTACCGGCGGCTCAAGGACGCGGGGCTCGTGTACACGCGCTCCATCGAGCAGCTCTACGACCCGGTGAAGGGGATGTTCCTCGCCGACCGCTACGTCAAGGGCGAGTGTCCGGTGTGCGGCACGAAGGATCAGTACGGCGACGCCTGCGAGAACTGCAGCAGCGTCTACGCCCCGACCGACCTGAAGAACCCGTACTCGACGCTGACCGGCGCGACGCCGGTGCTCAAGTCGTCCGAGCACTTCTTCTTCAAGCTCTCCGACCCGAAGTGCGTCGCGTTCCTGAGGGAATGGACGCAGGACGGCCGGCTGCAGCCGCAGGTGGCCAACAAGGCACGCGAGTGGCTGGAAGGCGAAGGGGAGCGGGCGCTCGCCGACTGGGACATCTCGCGGGACGCGCCCTACTTCGGCATTCCGATCCCGGACGCCCCCGGAAAATACTTCTACGTCTGGCTCGACGCGCCGATCGGTTACCTCGCCTCGCTCAAGAACTACTTCGACTCCGGCAAGGCGAAAGCGAGGGGCGAGCACCGGACCTTCGAAGCGTTCCTGTCGGCCCCGGATACCGAGCAGATCCATTTCATCGGCAAGGACATCATCTACTTCCACACGCTGTTCTGGCCGGCGATGCTCAAGTTCGCGGGGCATCCCTACCGCGTGCCCGACTACGTGTACGTGCACGGCTTCATCACGGTCACCGGCGAGAAGATGTCCAAGTCGCGCGGGACCGGCGTCAGCCCCTTGCGCTACCTCGAGCTCGGGATGGACCCGGAGTGGCTGCGCTACTACATCGCCGCCAAGCTCGGCGCGAACGTGGAGGATGTGGAGTTCAATCCGGACGACTTCGTCGCGCGGGTCAACAGCGACCTCGTGGGCAAGTACGTGAACATCGCGAGCCGGTGCGCGCGGTTCATCGACAGCCGGTTCGAGGGCAGGATCGTCGCGAACCTGCCGCCGAGCGCGCTGATCGACGAATTCAGGGGCGCAAGGGTTGAGATCGAAGAGCACTACGAGAACCGCGAGTTCGGCAAGGCGCTGCGGACGATCATGGCGCTCGCGGACCGCGCGAACCAGTACATCGACGAGCAGAAGCCCTGGGAGCTCGCCAAGTTCTCCGAACGAGAGGCCGAGCTGCACGCGGTATGCAGCATCGGCCTCGATCTGTTCCGGTT
>JBOIFD010000139.1:0-10800 GCA_050741515.1 Burkholderiales bacterium | reverse complement strand
CGGCAAGGAGATGGAGCTGATGAAGGCCCTCACCACCCTCGGCAAGCCCGGCGTCCAGGTCGCGGTGATCACCCGGCGACCGCAGGGCTACTTCATCACCCACGTCGAGGGCGCCAACTTCCCGATTCTGAACGGGAAGCTCCTCGACGCCCAGGCGCATTCGCTCGGCGACCACGACATCATCGAGCTCGCGGGCGTGAAGATGGAGTTCTTCTACAAGACCTGATCCGCGGCGGATGCCGGCGCAAGCGATGCAGAGCGGCGCGGGGCGAATCCGTCCTTCAGCCTTCGTTCGCCATCCTGCCCTAGCCCCGTGAGGCAGCACCTCGTCCGGATCGCGCTGGGGCTCGCGGTCCTGGTCGCCTTTCTCGGCCACGCCGCGGACTTCTACCGCATCCCGTTCATCGACCAGCTCGATCGCATCGTCTACGACGCGCGCCTGCGGCTGACCCTTCCCGGGGGCGTCGACGACCGCATCGTCATCCTCGACATCGACGAGAAGAGCCTCGCGACGCCCGAGCTCGGCCGCTGGCCCTGGGGCCGGCACATCGTCGCCGGCCTGGTGGACAAGCTGTTCGAGACGTACGGCGTCCAGATCCTGGGGTTCGACGTCGTGTTCGCCGAGCCCGACCGCTCGAGCGGGCTGCCGGTGCTCGAGGGGCTCGGGAGCGGCGCGCTCAAGGACGTCCCTCAGTTCCAGTCCGCGCTCGCGGCGCTCCGGCCCCGGCTCGACCACGATGCGCGCTTCGCGGCGACGATCAAGGGCCGTCCGGTCGTGCTCGGCTACTACCTGTCGAGCGAGCGCGACGCCCGCACGACCGGAACCCTGCCGCCGCCCGTGCTGCCGGCGGGAACGTTCACCGGCCGGCCGATCGTCTTCACTTCGTGGACGGGCTACGGCGCCAACCTACCCGAGTTCCAGGCGGCGGCGGCGGCGAGCGGGCACTTCAACCAGTTCGCCGACGACGACGGCATCAACCGGCGCGTGCCGATGCTCGCGGAGTACAAGGGCGCGTACTACGAGCCGCTCGCGCTCGCGGTGATGCGCACGCTCGTCGGCTTCCCGAAGGTCGAGCCCGGTTACCCGCCGGGGAGCGTGCTCAACCGGCACTACGCCGGCCTGGAGTGGCTCGAGGTCGGCCCGATGCGCATCCCGGTCGACGAGAACGCCTGCGCCCTCGTGCCCTATCGCGGGCCGAAGGGAAGCTTTCCCTACGTCTCCCTCGCGGACGTCTATTTCGACCGCGTCCCGGTCGAGACGCTGAAGGGAAAGATCGCCCTCGTGGGGACGACCGCGCCCGGGCTCTTCGACCTGCGCGCGACGCCGGTCGGCGGGGCCTACCCGGGGGTCGAAGTGCACGCCAACCTGATCGCCGGGATGATCGACCGCAACATCAAGGCGAAGCCGGCCTACGTGCTCGGCGCGGAGGTGGTCCTGCTCCTCGTCGGCGGCCTCACGCTCGCGTTCTGGCTCCCCTTCCTCAGCCCATTTCGGGCGACGGCGGTGTCGCTCGCCGCGCTCGCGCTCGTGACCGGTCTCAACATCGGCGCGTGGCTACATCCCGACCTCAACCTCGTCCTGCCGCTCGCCGCGAGCCTGCTGATGACGATCGGTCTCTTCGGGCTCAACATGTCGTACGGCTACTTCGTGGAGTCGCGGTCCAAGCGCGAGCTGACCGAGCGTTTCGGCGAGTACGTGCCGCCGGAGCTGGTGGACGTCATGGCCGCCAACCCCGGGAGGTACAGCATGGAGGGCCGGAACGAGGTCCTCACGGTGCTGTTCACCGACATCCGCGATTTCACCTCGATCGCCGAAGGGCTCGATCCGCGCTCGCTCTCGGCGTTCATGAACGAGTTCCTGACCGCGATGAGCCTGGTGATCCGCAACCAGTTCCGGGGCACCCTCGACAAGTACGTCGGCGACCAGATCATGGCGTTCTGGGGCGCGCCGGTCGCCGACGCGCGGCACGCTCGCCAGGCGGTCGCGGCCGGGCTCGCGATGCTCGCGGCGCTGCCGAAGCTGAACGGCGAGTTCCGGGCGCGGGGCTGGCCCGAGGTCCGGATCGGGGTCGGGATCAACAGCGGTCCGATGCGCGTCGGCGACATGGGATCGCGGATCCGGCGGGCGTACACTGTGATGGGCGACGCGGTGAACCTCGCCGCGCGGCTCGAAGGGCTGACCAAGCACTATGGCGTCGACGCCCTGGTGGGCCGGGCAACCCGCGACGCGGCGCAGGACTTCGTCTACCGGGAGATTGACCGCGTCCGGGTCAAGGGCAAAGGCGAGCCGGTCGCGATCTTCGAGCCGCTCGGCGTCGAGGGCGAGATCGGGCGGGAGCGGCAGGAGGAGCTCAAGCTCTGGACGCAGGCCCTCAAGGCCTACCGCGCGCAGAACTGGGAGCAGGCGGAACTTGTGCTCTTCAACCTCCAGCGCCTGTACCCGGGCGCGCCACTTTATTCCTTCTACGCCGAGCGCGTGGCCCGCTATCGTCAACGGTTGCCCGAGGCCGGCTGGGACGGCGTGACCTCTTTCGAGACCAAGTGACCAACCGGGTGGAAGGCGGGCTGATTCGGAGGATCGACGAGGGGACGGCGTCCCCCGGGTTGCCTGGACATGCGGATTAGAGTCCTGGGCTGCAGCGGCGGCATCGGTGGCAGGCACCTGCGCACCACCTCGATGCTGCTCGACCGCAACATCCTCATCGACGCCGGGACCGGGGTGTGCGACCTGACGCTCGCGGAGCTCACGCCGATCGACCACGTGTTCCTCACCCATTCCCACCTCGACCACGTCGCCTCGATCCCGTTCATGGTCGACACGGTGGGGCAGATGCGCGACGCCCCGCTCACCGTGCACGCGATCCCCGCGACGATCGAGATCCTCAAGAACCACGTCTTCAACTGGTCGATCTGGCCCGACTTCACCCAGATCCCGAGCCCCGAGCGGCCGTTCCTGCGGTACGAGACGATCGAGCTCGGCGAGACGGTCGAGCTCGGCGGCGGGCGAACCATCACCGCGCTGCCGGCGAACCACGTCGTTCCCGCGATCGGGTACAAGCTCGACAGCGGCAGGGCGAGCCTCGTCTTCACCGGCGACACGACCACCAACGACGAGCTCTGGATGATCGTCAACAAGATCGCGAACCTCAAGTACCTGATCATCGAGTGCGCGTTCTGCAACCGGGAGAAGAGCCTGGCGATCATGTCGAAGCACCTCTGCCCGAGCATGCTCGCCGAGGAGCTCGCGAAGCTCGAGCGGAGCTGCGACATCTTCATCACCCATCTCAAGCCGGGCGAGATCGAGCTCACGATGGAGGAGATCGAGGAGGACGCCGGGCAGTACCGCCCGCGCATGCTGCAGAACAACCAGGTGATCGAGTTCTAGCCGGCGCCATGTCCACCGCCAAGGCAAGCATCCAGGTCCTCCAGGCGCTCGAGCCGATCGCGGCGCTGTCGGCGCAGCGGCTCGCCGAGCTGGCCGAGCTCTGCTACGTCGAGCGGGTGAGCAAGACGCTCGACCCGTTCCGCGTCAAGGGCATCGCCGGCCAGCTCGTGTTCCTGCTCAAGGGCGAGCTCGCGCTCATCCTCGGCAACGGCAGCTCGGAGGTCGTCGTGGGCGGAACGCCGGAGGCGCGGCATCCGGTCGGCCGCAAGACGCCGTTCGCTTCCGCCAAGGCCATCACCGACGTCGACCTGCTGCGGATCGACGAGGATCTCCTCGACATCATGCTGACCTGGGACCAGCTCGCCGCCGCCGACCGGACCGGGTCCCGCGCCGCCGAGGCCGGGGTGCCGTCGATGAGCAACTGGGCGATCCTGTCGGGGGTCTTCAGCATCAACAACCTCAAGTCGGGCGCGTTCGCGCAGCTGCCGGCGGCGCACATCAACGAGATGTTGAAGCGCTTCCAGCGGGTGGCGGTCAGGCGCGGCCAGGTGGTGCTCCGGGAGGGCGACGAGGGCGACTTCTACTACGTCCTCGAGGCCGGAAAGTGCCGCGTCGAGCGCAGCGTCGGCGGGGTGGCGATGAAGCTCGCCGAGCTGAAGGGCGGCGACGCGTTCGGCGAGGAGGCGCTGGTCGCGAACGCGAAGCGCAACGCCACGGTGACGATGCTCACCGAGGGGTCGCTCTTCCGCCTCGCCAAGGAGGACTTCAACGAGCTGCTCAAGAAACCCCTGCTTCAAAGCGTCACCATGGAGCAGGCCCGCGCGAAGATCGCCGCGGGCGGGCAGTGGATCGACACCCGCTACCCTTCCGAATACCAGTACGACAAGCTCCCGGGCGCGATCAACATCCCGCTCGCGGAGGTCCGGAATGCGGTCAAAGTGCTCGACCGGAGCCGGGAATACGTCCTGTACTGCCAGAGCGGTCGGCGAAGCTCGGCGGGGGCGTTCCTCCTCGCCCAGCGGGGCTTCAAGGCATTTGTCCTCGAGGGCGGGCTGCGCGGCGGTGCCGCCGCCTGACGACAAGCCGTTACCCCGAGCCTCCGGCGGCGCCGGCCCGGGTCTTGCATGCCGGATTCCTGGTGCGCGCGTGCCGCGAGGTACCCGGACCCCGGCCTGAAAAAAGCCGCAGGGCCCCGGCCGCCGCGGTTGCCCGAGGCGGGGGCGACGCGCTAAATTCATCAGTTGCCCCGGGGCGGCGCCTGCCCGTGACGCAGCGCCGCCCAGCCGCGAACCGGCGCGGGCCGACGGTTGCGACGGTCTTCCGACAGGACGTGACGTTATGAGCGCAGTGCTGAGCCAACAATCCATGCCGCCCGGCGACGTGACGAGCCGGCTCGCCTTCCAGAAGAGCCTGCAGGCGGTCACCAACCGCATCCACGCCACGGCCAACGTGGACGAGATCATGCTCGAGGTGAGCGGCGACATCTGCACGCTGTTCAACGCCGACCGGCTCACGATCTACGTCACCGGCGAGGATCGGGCCACCATCATCTCCAAGGTCAAGACCGGCCTGAACTCGTTCCGCGACCTGAAGCTGCCGATCGCCGAGCACTCGATCGCGGGCTACGCCGCGATGTCCAAGCGGCTGCTCAACCTCAAGGACGTGTACGACGAGGCGGAGCTCCGCGGCCACAACCCGAACCTCCGGTTCCTCCAGGAGGTCGACAAGCGGACCGGGTACCGCACCAAACAGATGCTCGTCGCCCCGGTCCTGGATGCGCCGGCGGCCGACCTGCTCGGGGTCGTGCAGCTCATCAACCACAAGTCCGGCGCCCCGTTCGGCCCGCTCGCCGAGGAGGGGATGATCGAGCTGTGCAAGACGCTCGCGATCGCCCTCAAGCAACGCCAGAAGCTCGGGGTCCCGAAGTCGAAGTACGATTTCCTGGTGTCCGACGCGGTCATCTCGGCCGCCGAGCTCGAGACCGCCGCGCGCACCGCGCGCAAGAAGTCGATCGACATCGAGACCGTGCTCGTCGAGGAGCACAACGTCAAGGTGAACTCGATCGGCCAGGCGCTGGCGAAGTTCTTCGGCGTGACCTATCAGGCGCACAACCCGGAGCGGGTCAAGCCGATGGACCTGCTCAAGAACCTCAAGCGCGAGTACGTCGCCGAGCACCAGTGGTGCCCGCTCGAGGAGACCGAACGCGGCCTGGTCGTCCTGTGCCTCGACCCCGAACGGGTCAAGGCGTCACGGGTCGTCAGCAACATCTTCCCCAAGGCGCGGATCAAGTACGTCGTCACGACGCTGCGCGAGTTCAAGGACACGCTCGATCTCTTCTTCGGTGCGGTCGCGGACCTCGGCGACATCGGCGACCTGCTGGATGGGTTGCATGGCGAGGACGGCGAGGAGGGGAGTTCCACCGACGACCTCGACGCGGCGGCCGACAACGAGCTCGTCAAGCTCGTGAACAAGGTCATCGTCGACGCGTATCAGCAGGGCGCCTCCGACATCCACATCGAATCGTATCCCGGCAAGATGAAGACCGAGATCCGGTTCCGCAAGGACGGCTCGCTCGTGCCGTACATCGAGGTGCCGGCCTCGTACCGGAGCGCGCTCGTCGCGCGCCTGAAGATCATGTGCGACCTCGACATCTCCGAGCGCCGCAAGCCCCAGGACGGCAAGATCAAGTTCCGGAAGTTCGGCCCGCTCGACATCGAGCTGCGGGTGGCGACGATCCCGGTGCAGGGCGGCGTCGAGGACGTCGTCATGCGTATCCTGGCGGCCGGCGAGCCGATCCCGCTCGACAAGCTGGGCCTGACCGCCCACAACCTCCCGCGGTTGAAGGAGGCGGTCGAGAAGCCCTATGGCCTGTTCTTCTGCTGCGGCCCGACCGGCTCCGGCAAGACCACCACGCTGCACTCCGTCCTCGGCCATCTCAACACGCCGGACACCAAGATCTGGACCGCCGAGGACCCGGTCGAGATCACGCAGAAGGGCCTGCGGCAGGTGCAGGTCAACCGCAAGGCGGGCCTCGACTTCCCCACGATGATGAAGGCGTTCCTGCGGGCCGACCCGGACATCATCATGGTCGGCGAGATGCGGGACAAGGAGACGACCTCGATCGGCATCGAGGCGTCGCTGACCGGCCACCTGGTGCTCGCGACCCTGCACACGAACAGCGCGCCGGAGTCGATCGTCCGCCTGCTCGACATGGGGATGGATCCGTTCAACTTCGCCGACGCGCTGGTCGGGATCCTCGCCCAGCGCCTCGCCAAGCGGCTCTGCCCGAAGTGCAGGCAGGCCTACAACCCGGGCCCGGACGAGATCAAGTCGCTGCTCCAGGAGTACTGCCAGGAGCTGCTCAATACGGGCGAGTTCAAGAAGGACGCAAAGAGCGGCTACGAGCGGGTCTACAGGGATCTCGTCAAGAACTACGGCGACGAGAAGGGCCAGTTCACGCTCTACCGCAAGGGCGGCTGCGACGGCTGCTCGAACACCGGCTACAAGGGCCGGCTCGGGTTGCACGAGCTGCTGCTCGGCACCGATGCGATCAAGAAGAACATCGCCGAGCACGCGCGGGTCGCCACGGTGCTGGCCACCGCGCTCGAGGAGGGGATGCGCACCCTGAAGATGGACGGGATCGAGAAGGTCCTGCAGGGCGTCACCGACATGGCCCAGGTAAGGGCCGTCTGTATCAAGTAACCGTTCCTCGATGAGCACTGTGCCGACCCTCGTTCCGGTCGAGCGGCCGTCCGGCGACCGCAGCCCCGAGACGCCCGTCGATCTCTTCCGGCGGCTCGACCAGCTGAACGAGATCGGCGCGGCGCTGTCGCTCGAGAAGAACCTCAACGCGCTGCTCGAGAAGATCCTGCTCGCGGTGAAGACCATCACCCGGGCCGACGGCGGGACGCTCTACCTCGTGGAGGGGGAGGGGTCGGACCAGGTGCTGCGGTTCGAGATCATGCGCACCGCCTCGCTCGACGTCGCCATGGGGGGCACGACCGGAAACCCGATCCCGTTCTATCCGGTGCATCTCTTCCGCAACGGCGACCCGAACACCTCGATGGTCGCGGCGTTCGCCGCGCTCACCGGTCAGACGGTGAACATCGCCGACGCCTACACCGAGGAGGGTTTCGACTTCTCGGGAACGCGCGCATTCGACCAGAAGACCGGCTACCGCTCGAAGTCGTTCCTCACGGTGCCGATGAAGAACCACGAGGGCGAGATCATCGGGGTGCTGCAGCTCATCAACTGCCAGGATCCCGCGACCGGCGAGATCGTCCCGTTCTCGCCGTCCGACCAGCGGCTGTCGGAGTCGCTCGCCTCGCAGGCGGCGATCGCGCTCACCAACCGGGCGCTGATCAACCAGCTCGAGAACCTGTTCGAGTCGTTCATCAACATGATCAACGAGGCGATCGACGAGAAGTCGCCCTATACCGGCGGCCACTGCCAGCGGGTGCCGCAGCTGACGATGATGCTCGCCGAGGCGGTGAACGACACGACCGACGGCCCGCTCGCCGAGTTCCGGATGACCGAGAAGGACCGCTACGAGCTGCGGATCGCGGGCCTCCTGCACGACTGCGGGAAGATCACGACGCCGGTCCACGTCGTCGACAAGGCGACCAAGCTCGAGACGATCTTCGACCGGATCAACCTCGTCGACACGCGCTTCGAGCTGCTCAGGCGCGATGCCGAGATCGACGCCCTCACGAAGAAGCTCGAGCTGGCGCGTGCGCCGGGCCTGGACGAGATCACCCGGCGCGACCGGACCTACGCGATCGACGAGGAGCTGCGCGAGACCCTGCGCCAGGTCGAGGAGGACCGGAAGTTCCTGCGCCGCTGCAACATCGGCGCCGAGTCGATGTCGAAGGAGGAGCAGGACCGGGTCCACCAGATCGGCCTTTCCTACAAGTGGCGCGAACCGGCCGGCAACACCGCGAACTTCCTCACCGACGACGAGCTCAGGAACCTGACCATCTCGCGCGGCACGCTCACCCAGGAGGAGCGCGAGATCATCAACCACCACATCGTCTCGACGATCAAGATGCTCGAGGCGCTGCCGTGGCCGAAGCACCTGCGCAACGTGCCCGAGTACGCGGGCGGGCACCACGAGCGGATGGACGGGAAGGGCTACCCGCGGGGTCTCAGCCGCGACCAGATGTCGGTCCAGGCGCGGGTGATGGGCATCGCCGACATCTTCGAGGCGCTGACCGCGAAGGACCGGCCGTACAAGAAGGGCAAGACGCTCTCCGAGTCGCTGCACATCCTCGGGAAATTCAAGCTGAACGGGCACATCGACCCGGATCTGTTCGACGTCTTCATCCGCCGCAAGGTCTATCTGAAGTACGCCGAGCAGTTTCTCGACCCCGACCAGATCGATCGGGTCGACGAGTCGAAGATCCCGGGGTACGTTCCCTGAGGCGCGGGGTCGGGGGCGCGCCGAAGCGGCTCCCTCGAAGCGCGCGATCTAACCCGAAGTTCCTGTGAGCGCCGGGCGCGTTTGCCTATTTGCGACGGGCACTTGGGGTGAGATTGGGGTGGCGGTTTCTGTCTACGGCCGGATCTGCTGAACCAGCTCCAGGGCGCGCTTTTGCTTCGCGGTGGGTGTGGTGAGGAGCTCGAAGGTGGGCGCATCGCCTCGGGCGTTGGGCGTGCGGCAGGTATTGCGCACGATGGTGGCGAGTTCGCCGAGCAGGGTCGCGAAGCTGTGGGCCGGGGTGCCGTCCTCCAAGGTGTGGCTGGCCACCTTGGCCAGCGCCGCGTTGGAGCGCTTGGCCGGGGCCACCGGATCGCGGGTGGCCTTGGCCGCCTGATCGGTGTCGGCGAACATCAACTCGCGCCAGGCCTCGCGCAGGTGCCACTCGACGTAGTAGGCGAGCATGCACAGGAAGATGTGCGCGCGCACCCGATCGGCCAAGTGGTGGTGGATCGGGCGCACCTTCAAGTCGATGGTCTTGAGCGAGCGAAACGCCCGCTCGACCTGGGCCAGCGACTTGTAGCTGCGTACGCACTCGGGGGCGTCCATCTGCGCCTGCCCCACCGAAGTGCGGATGATGTAGATGCCGTCCAGCGCCGCCTCGGCGGCGATGCGCTCGTGCTGGCGCGCGAAGCTGAAGGTGGACTCGCCGATCGCCAGCTCGAAGTGCTTGGCGACCCGGTACTGGTTGATCACCTGACCCACGCGCAAGCCGATCTCCTCGCGTGCGCCGAGCCTGCCGGCATCCACGCGGGCCTTGATCTTCTCCAGGTTGCGCTCGGTGGCCGCGAGCAGCGCCTCGCGCTTGTGCGCGCGTAACGCGGCCAGCTCCCGATTGCGGCAGGCCACCAGCCGCTCGCCCGGGTAGTCCGGTGAGTTGAGCTCGAGCAGGTTGCGCTCATCGAACAGCCCGAGCTGCAGCTGCCCTTGCTCGACCAACGCGCGGATCGAGGCGCTCTTGAGCGCGCTGATCCAGCCGATGCCCTCGCACACGCGCATCTCGCCGATGGCTTTGCTCGAGATCATGCCGCGGTCGCCCACTATCACCAGCTGCTCCAGCCCGAAGGCCTGGCGCAGCCGCTGCACTTCGGGCAGCAAGGTCTGGCTGTCAGCGACATTGCCCTCGTACACCGACACGGCCACCGGGCAGCCGCGCACATCGCTGAGCAAGCCGTAGTTGACCTGCAGCAGGCCCTTTCTGCCGTCGCGGTTGTAGCCGAGCTTGGCGAGCGGGCAGGTGCTACCCTCGAAGTAGCTCGAGGACAGGTCGTAGAGCACCAGGCTGCCTGCGCGCAGGTGGCGCGCGGCGAGCTTCTTCTGGATGGTGTCCTGGCGCGCGAGCAGCCAGTCCATCGCCGCGTACAGATCGTCCTCGGTGGCATCGGCCACGCCGAAGTCCTCGGCCAGTGTGGTGGTGTGCCACCAGCGCGTGGTGGCGAGCTTCGGTGACGGGGCGAGGATGCGCGCAGCGACCATCGCCAGCACCCGCTCGCGCTCGCGCGAGGCCTTGGAGGCAATCACCGAGGCCAAACCCAGGCGCTGCATGGCCGCGGCCACCGCTTGCGCATGCCCGTGCGGGCGCGATGCGCTGATCTGGAAGGCGTGTGCAAGCGCCACGAAGGTCTCGCCCTGCAGCGCGCGACGGATGATCTCGATCAGCGCCTCGGGCAGATGCGACAGGTTGCCCAGGGTCTCGTTCTTGACCGCGCCGCCCTCGCGGTAGCTGCGCCGCAGCAGGTGGGTGCGATAGGTCCGGTCCTTGTAGGTGCGCGTTGTGGTGACGACGTGGGCCGTTCCGGTACGGGCTGGCATGCCGCATAGAATAGTCGATACACCGCAGATGTCAAGCTCTTTAGTGACTACATATTGAAGCCGAACTATGCCCCCCACGCTTGGGATTCCTCAAGAAAGACTGAGCGTTAGCCTCGTCGAGTGACGA
>JBOIFD010000138.1:0-5318 GCA_050741515.1 Burkholderiales bacterium | reverse complement strand
GCCGCGGCCCGCGCGGCTGCCGCCGAGCCGGCGTGAGCCGGCCGGGCCGCCCCAGGGCGAACACCGAGCGCGCGGCGGGAACTTCGTAGGCCAGTCGACAGTCTAGGCCCGGTGCCTGGCGGGCTTGAAACCCGGCGTGGTCGCCACAATCTTGCGGGGCGGTCGAAATCAGAACAAGGAGGAGCGACATGATCCTGGTCGAGAATCTGACCAAGGCGTTCGGCTCGAACACGGCGGTCAACCACATCTCGTTCCAGGTCGAGCGCGGCGAAGTGCTCGGATTCCTCGGACCCAACGGGGCCGGGAAGTCGACGACGATGCGGATGATCACCGGCTACCTGCCGCCCTCCGCCGGGCGCGCCGTGGTGTGCGGGTTCGACGTCGCCGAGCAGCCGATCGAGGCGAAGCGCCGCATCGGCTACCTCCCCGAGTCGGCGCCGTCGTACCCGGAGATGACGGTGAGCGCGTTCCTCGGGTTTGCCGCCGAGATGCGCGGCCGCCACGGTGCGGCGAAAAGGAAGGCCGTGCAGGGCGCGATCGATACCTGCTTCCTCGAGTCGGTCGTCCACCAGACGATCGACACGCTCTCGAAGGGCTTTCGCCACCGCACCTGCCTCGCGCAGGCGCTCATCCACGACCCCGAGGTGCTGATCATGGACGAGCCGACCGACGGCCTCGATCCCAACCAGAAGCACGAGGTGCGGACGCTGATCCGCCGGATGGGCGAGCAGAAGGCGATCGTCTTCTCCACCCACATCCTCGAGGAGGTGGAGGCGGCGTGCACGCGCGCGATCATCAT
This sequence comes from Burkholderiales bacterium, assembly GCA_050741515.1. Classification (GTDB taxonomy): domain Bacteria; phylum Pseudomonadota; class Gammaproteobacteria; order Burkholderiales; family SG8-39; genus DATEDA01. Next base: position 4,519 of record JBOIFD010000138.1, on the reverse strand, counting down.
CGACCGCGGGGTCATCGTCGCGAACGGCACGCCCGAGGAGCTGAAGTCCCGCTCGGAGCGCGCGGGCGCGGTGCTGATGACGGTCCGGGCGCCGAGCGTCGCGACGGTCACCGAGACGCTCGGCCGCTTGCCCCAGGTGAGCCGCACCGAGATCCTCGCCGAGGATCCGAGTCGCTGCGTCGTTCGCGTCTATCCCGACAAGTCGCGGGCGGACGGCGCGTTCGCCGCGCAGGTCGCCGATGCGACGGCGACGCGCTGGACGATCGAGCAGCTGCAGACCGAGGAGGGGCGGCTCGACGACGTGTTCCGTTCCCTCACGCGGCCCGACACCGCCCGGGAGGCGGCGGCATGAGGGGCGCCTGGAGCAACGTGCGGACGATCGCCAAGCGCGAGCTCGTCGGCTATTTCGACTCGCCGGTGGCGTACGTCTTCATCGTGATCTACCTGCTGCTCGCCGGCTTCTTCACCTTCATGTTCGGGCAGTTCTTCGACCGCGGCGAGGCCTCGCTCGGGGCGTTCTTCATGTGGATGCCGTGGCTGCTGCTGTTCCTCGTTCCGGCGCTCGGCATGCGGCTCTGGTCCGAGGAGCGCCGCAGCGGCACGATCGAGCTGCTGCTCACGCTGCCGGTGACCCCCTGGCAGGCGATTCTCGGCAAGTTCCTGGCGTCGTGGCTCTTCATCGCCATCGCGATGGCGCTCACGTTCCCGGTCTGGATCACGGTCAACTGGCTCGGCGACCCGGACAACGGCGTGATCCTCGCCGGCTACATCGGCAGCTGGTTCCTCGCCGGCGCCTATCTCGCCGTGAGCTGCCTGACCTCGGCGATCACGCGCAACCAGGTGGTGAGCTTCATCCTGTCGGTGGTGGTCTGCCTCGGGCTGGTGGTGGTGGGCTTCGCGCCGGTGACCGATCTCCTGGCGCGCTGGGCGGCGCCGTGGCTGGTGGAGGCGGTCGCGGGGTTCAGCGTGCTCACCCACTTCGACGGGTTCCAGAAGGGCGTGATCGATTCGCGCGACTTCGTCTTCTTTGCGTCGGTGATCGGCTTCGCGCTGTTCGTGACCGGCGTGATCCTGCGCGGCCATCGCGCGGGGTAGGGGGTTTCGGCAATGCAAACGAACACCGAGCGCTGGCTCTATTCGATCGGCGGCGTGGTCGCGGTCTTCATCGCGCTCGTCGCCGTCAACTACATCCTCGGCGTGACACCGGTCCGCGTCGACCTGACCGAGGGAAAGCTCTACACGCTGTCCGACGGCACGCGGAAGGCCCTCGGGAAGCTGGAGGCCCCGGTCCGCGTGCGGTTCTACTTCAATCAGGGCGCGGACTACGTGCCGGTCCCGGTGCGGGCGTTCGCCGGGCGGGTCGAAGACCTGCTGAACGAGCTCCGGAGCGCGGCGAACGGGAGGCTCGTGATCGAGAAGCTGAACCCGCAGCCCGACTCGGACGCGGAGGACTCCGCGAACCTCGACGGGATCGAGCCGCAGGAGACGCCGAGCGGCGAGAAGTTCTACCTGGGGCTGACGGTGAGCTTCGCCGACCAGAAGCTGGCGATTCCGGTGCTGGCCCCGAACCGCGAGCGGCTGCTCGAGTACGACCTCGTCAAGACGATCGGACGCGCGACCAAGACCACGCGACCGGTGATCGGGGTCATGACCGCGCTGCCGCTCTTCGGGATGCCGCCGAACCCGATGATGGGGGGCGCGCCCGCCGAACCGCAGATCATCATCAGCGAGCTGCGGCGCGACTTCGACGTCAAACGGGTCGGCCTGGACGTCGCGCGGATCGACGACGAGATCAAGACGCTCCTTGTCGTCCACCCGCGCGGAATCTCGGACCAGGCGCAGTTCGCGCTCGACCAGTTCGTGCTCCGCGGCGGCAAGCTGGTCGTGTTCCTCGATCCCTATGCCTACTTCGACCAGATGCCCGGCCCGTTCGCCGGCGCGGGCGGCAGCGCGTCGAATCTCGACAAGCTCCTGAAGGCCTGGGGCTACGAGTTCGAGGCCGCGAAGGTCGTGCTGGACATGAAGTACATGGCCGGATCGGGGCCGCGCGCGGTGCCGACCGTGATCCAGCTCGACGCCGACGCGATGAGCCGCGACGACGTGACGACCAGCCATCTGGGCACGGCGCTCCTCGCATTCGCCGGCGTGTTCACGGGCAAGCCGGCCGAGGGTCTCAGCGCGGAGGTGCTGATGCACACCTCCCCGATCGTGAAGCTCGTCGACAGCGGCAGTGCGATGGCGCGCGGCGAGGAGGCGGTGCGGGGCTTCCAGCCCGACGGCAAGGAGTATCCGCTCGCGCTCAAGCTCACCGGCAAGTTCAAGACGGCGTTCCCGGAGGGCCGGCCGGCGGCGAAGGACGGCGGGGGCGCGTCCAAGGCGCCGGACGCGAAGGCCAAGGACAAGCCGGCCCCGGCTGACGCCGCTCCGGCGCTGAAGGCGTCGCAGGCCGAGACCACCGTGGTGGTGGTCGGCGACACCGACCTGCTGAACGACGGCGCGGCGGTGCAGATCAGCGAGATCTTCGGGCAGCGGGTGGCGATCCCGATCAACGGCAACCTCGCGTTCGGGCAGGGCCTGGTCGAGCAGCTCGCCGGCGATGCGGATCTGGTCGGCCTGCGCAGCCGGGCGACCGCGCAGCGGCCGTTCACGGTCGTCAAGCAGATGGAGGCCGAGGCCGCGCAGGCCTATCTCGGCAAGATCCAGTCGCTCGAGGACAGCCTGCAGGACACGCGCAAGAAGCTCGAGTCGCTGCAGCGGACCAAGGCGCCGACCGGTGGCGCCGCGATCCTGACCGCCGAGCAGCAGGCCGAGGTCGACAGCTTCCGCAAGCGGGCCGCCGAGACGCGCCGCGAGCTCAAGGACGTGCGCCGGGACCTGCGGTCCGAAACCGAGGCGCTCGAGTTCTGGACCAAGGTCGTCAACATCGGCGCCATGCCGCTCGGCGTCGCGATCGTCGGCCTCGCGATCGCGTTCGTGAAGCGGCGCCGGCGGGGCGCGCGATGAGCCCGCCGGGCCGCCCCGAGGGCGAACCCCGAGCGCGCCGCGCGAGGGTAGTCCAATGAGCCGGAATCAGTTTCTGGTCGTCCTGGCTGCGCTCGTGGTCCTGGTGGCGGCGGGCGCGGGCGCGGCGTGGTGGAAGCGCTCGGGCTACGCGGTCGCGGACGCCCGCGTCGGGCAGCGGCTGCTCGAAGGGTTGAAGGTGGACGAGGTCGCCCAGGTGGACGTCGCCGACGCGCAAGGCACGGTGACGCTGGTTCGGGGCGAGGGCGGCTGGTCGGTCAAGGAGCGCGGCGGATTCCCGGCCGATATCGAGCCCATCCGCGATCTCCTGGTCAGGCTGCAGGAGCTCAAGGTCGTGCAGGCCGAAGGGCTCACCGACGCGATCAAGCCGCGGCTGCAGCTCGCGGCGCCGGGCGCCGGCGCGAAGCCGGAGGAGACCGGGACGCTCGTCGAGCTCAAGGCGGGCGACGGCAGCGCGGTGGCGAAGCTGGTGCTCGGCAAGCCGGCGATGAAGGAAGCCCGCACCCCGGGTCTCGGCGTGGCGATCCCGAGCGGGCGCTACGTCTGGGTGGCCGGGGATCCGCAGCGCGTGAGCGTGGTGAGCGAGCCGTTCGCGAGCGTCGCGGCGAAGCCCCAGGGGTGGCTCGCCAAGGAGCTGATGCGGCTCGAGCGGCCGAAGTCGCTCGCTGTCACCGGACCCGACGGCAGGGCGCGGTGGTCGGTGTCGAAGGACAGCGAGGCGGGCGACTGGAAGCTCGCCGGCGCCGGCAAGTTCAATACCGGGCGGGCGCAGGATGCCGCCAGCGCGTTGTACGGCCTGCGCATCGCGGACGCCGCCGCCGGCGTGAGCGACGCCGAGGCCGGACTGGACAAGCCGACGCTCGTCCGCGCGACGACCTTCGAGGGCTGGACCTACGAGGTGCGGATCGGCAAGCCCGCGCCCGGCGGCCGCCACTACGTGAAGACGAGCGTCACCGGTGCGGTGCCCGAGGCGCGCACGCCGGCCGCCGACGAGAAGCCCGAGGACAAGGAGAAGAACGAGAAAGCCTTCACCGAGCGGAAGGACATGCTCGCCGCGAAGCTCGCGCGGGAGAAGGCCGTCGCCGGACCGACCGTGCTCGTCGAGAGCGCGAGCATCGCGCCGCTGCTGCGCGACCGAGCCGCGCTCCTCGCCGTGGAGAAGCCCAAGGGCGCGAAGAGGTAGAGGCGGAGCGCGCATAATCCGCCCGGAGTCCGTATGGCCGAGCCCGTCATCGTCGCTGCCGTGCGCACGCCGTTCGGCAAGCGCGGCGGCGCCTTCCGCGACACTCGTCCCGACGCGTTGCTCGCGCAGGCGTTGAACGGAGTCCTCGCGCGCGCCGGGCTCGCGCCATCGCGCATCGACGACGTGGTCTGCGGCACCGTCACCCAGGCGGGCGAGCAGGGCGCGAACATCGGACGGCTCGGGGTGCTGCTGGCGGGGTTCCCGGCCGCGGTGCCAGCGGTGTCTCTCAACCGGATGTGCGGGTCGAGCCAGCAG
>JBOIFD010000137.1:0-3005 GCA_050741515.1 Burkholderiales bacterium | reverse complement strand
GACCGCGGCCGCGACGCGGCTCCGCGGGCGCGGATCCGCGAACGCCAGCCGGGCGCGCTCGCGCGCCGCCGCCATCACCTCGGCGGGGATCATCCGCAGCGCGAGGGCGACGCCGAGCGGGATGAGGATGGCGTCGTCGAGATAGCCGAGCACCGGCACGAAGTCGGGGATGAGATCGATAGGGGAGAGCGCATAGGCGACGACCGCGGCGACGAAGAGCTTCGCATACCAGGGCGTCCGGTCGTCGCGCGCCGCAAACCAGAGCGCGAGCGTCTCGGCCTGCAGCCGGCGCGCCCAGTCGCGGAGTCTTTGCACCGCGCGATCTTACCGGCGCCGACCGGGGGTGCGGTCCCGGGGGCGGCTAGGCGAGGCTGCCCGGCTGGGTCTCCATCCAGCGCGTGACTCCCGGCGCGGCCGCGTGCCGGCGATGGCCGCTGACGAGCGCGAGGCCGAGCGTGGCCAGGTGCTCGATCTCGCGCATCCCGGTCCAGGAAGCGTCGACGTCGACGCGCAGGCCCTGCCAGTCGATCCAGATGGACACGACGTCCTCGGGCGGCGGGCTGACGCGCCCCCAGTCCATGACGAGCGCCTCGAACGCGTCGTCGACGAGCGCCCGGGCGAGGCGGCGGTTCCGGGCGAGCACCACGAAGCGCTCGCGAAACCGCGGGCTTCCGACCTCGGCGGGCTTGGTGCGCTCGACGAACTCGGCCCGCGCCTGCGCGAGCGCGATGTCCCGGGGGCTCAGGATCAGGCTCGAGAGCTTCTCGATCACCGGCTCGACGAGCGCCTTGCCGCGCTCGTACCGCTCGCGCCCGATCACCCTGAGCTCGGTCGCCGAGCCTTGCACGCTGCGGGTCGCCCAGCTGAGCGTCGGGCGCGCCTCGGGGTGGCCGGGGTCGCAGCGATAGCGGATCTTCCACTTCACCGCGGCGTCCTCGCCGCGGATCGTGAACACGGTGTCGCCCACCGCCGTGTCGTCGTAGGCCCAGCCGAGCTGCCGGGTACGGCGCACGCGCTTGCGCGCCGCGGCCTGCGGGTTGCCCGTGGCCGCCGCGGTGTGCCGGCGCGCGAGCCAGAAGGCCACCGGCGCGAACGCCGCGAACACGCCGAGCGCCGCGGCGGCGAGAAGGGCGGGGGAGCCGGGATCCATGCAGGGTGTCGGGGGCGGCACGGCGTCGTGAAGCCGACAGCGGCCGCGTCCGGAGATGCTAATGGCATGGCGCGGGGGCGGCGCGGAACTGGTTCCGCTTTCGGACGCTTGTAGAGACGGCCGGTGGAAAACACACGACGAACGGGAGACTCGGTGCGTTCGTCATCCGGCGCGGGGGATTTACAAGGGGGCTCTGTCCCCTTGTTCGTTCCGGGGATATACAAGGGGGAGCCCCCCCTTGTTCGTATGAAGGCATTAACCCCGGGCCGTAGGCCCGGGGAGCCGTTACCAGAACTTCAGGCAGTCGCCCTTGGCGACGACCGGGCCGGTCGGCAGCCCGGTCTTCGAGCCGCCGGCGGGCTCGATGCTGATCGCGAGCGCCGGGAAATCCTTCAGGGACTGATCGGCGACCGCGGCGAGCTTGATCGTGCCCTTGTCGATGTTCGGCAACATGCCGAGCGACCTGGGGGGCTCGCCGGCCTTGGCCGGGAGGCCCCACAGCTCGTAGCCGTGCTCGGGTGGCGCACCGCCGAGCGCGACGTTCTTCACCCACAGCTCGTCGGAGTGACGCCCCGCGTAGGCGACGAAGACGAGCTTCTGGCCGTTCCGGGTGGCGTGGAGGATGGCCACGTACGAGGCCTGCATTCCCGTCGCTGGCACCTCGACGATCTTCGGCACCTCGACGATCTGGGGTTGCTGCAGCGCGAGCGCGCCGACGAGGGCCGCGGCGCAGCCGGTCGCGATGAGGCCCCAGCCGCGCCAGAACGCGAGGCTCTCCCAGAAGCCCGACGCCTTCGGCCCGGCGCTCGCGGCGATCCGCGCCTGGATGGCCTGCCACACCCGCCGCGGCGGCGCGCGCTCGGCGACGCCCGCGGCCATCGGCGCGAGCCGGGCTTCCCACTCGGCGACCGCGCGCCGGAGCCGCGCGTCGTCGCGCAGCCAGGTCTGGAAGCGCGAACGGGCGCGGCCGCGGAGCGTGCCCAGCACGTACTCCCCGGCCAGCCGGTCCTGCAGCTCCGGTTTATCGCGGTAGTTCATTCCCTCACATCGATCCCAGACAGCCCTTCAGGCGCTCGAGCCCGCGCCGCACCCAGGTCTTCACCGTGCCGAGCGGCTGGCGCATGTGGCTCGCGAGCTCCGAGTGCGAGAGCCCGTCGTAGAACGCCAGCATGATCGCCTGCCGCTGCTTCGCCTCCAGCCGGCGGAGGCAGTCGGCGAGCGCCTTCGCGTCGGCCGACGAGGCCAGCCGGTCGAGCGGCCCGGGCCCGTCGTCCGCCATCCCCTCGAGCGGGTCCTCGGCGGCGTCGTCCGCGGCCACCAGCACCACCTCCAGGTTCGGGCGGCGCAGCCAGTCGAGGCAGCGGTTGCGCACGATGCTGGTCATCCAGGTCATCGGCGCCGACAGCCCCGCCGAGTAGCTCCCGGCGTGGTTCCACACGCTCACGAAGCACTCCTGCACCACCTCCTCCGCCCAGTCCTCCCGCTTCAATATACGGACCGCGACGCCGAACAGTTTCGGGGCCGTCGCCTGGTACAACTTGGCAAACGCCCCCTGGTCCTTGCGCGCACAGGCCGCGAGCAGGTCCTGGAGCAGCTTGTTCTGGGCCGGATCCATGCTACGGGCGAAGCCGGCCCGGCGATGGCCGGGGCGCGAGGGTTCCGTGACGCATTCGGCGCGGGCGCTACCCTTTGCCCTTGCCCTTCGCGGGCTTGCGCTGCCACAGCACGTCGGCGCCCCCGCCGGCCCGGTTCAGCGCCCGCCCGAGGACGAACAGCAGGTCGGAGAGGCGGTTCAGGTAGATCCGCGCCGGGTCCGAGACCCGGTCCTCCCGCGCGAGCGCCACGAGCGCGCGCT
>JBOIFD010000136.1:0-13237 GCA_050741515.1 Burkholderiales bacterium | reverse complement strand
TGGAACGCCCGCAGCATGTTCGCCCACATCAGGCCGGTCTCCCGCACCGCCACGAGCCCCGCAGGCTGACATCCTCGACGCGGCCTCCCACTGCGGCACCGCTCGATACGCAGTGCGAGCGTGTCTAGCGGAGGGCGTCGAACAAGCGGATGCAGCTGACAAGGGCGAAGTGGTGCCGCGCGCCGAAAGCGATGAAGGGCACCGGGGGCTCTGATCAAGCGATCGAGGTTCGGCAAGGCGCAGATCGTCGCGGGCCGGTCAAAGTCGTTCCGGGCTCGCCCGCTAGTCGCGGAAGTTCCCGAACTGGAGCGGGATCTCGGTGATCGACTGCTTGACGTGCTGGATCACCGCCTGCAGGTCGTCCTTCTTCGCGCCGGTGACGCGCACCGCCGCGCCCTGGATCGAGGCCTGGGCCTTGAGCTTCGAGTCCTTGATCAGTTTGACCATCCGCTTTGCCGTCTCCTGCTCGATCCCGTTCCTGACGTCGACGACCTGCTTCACCTTGTTCCCGCCGATCTTCTCGATCGGCTTGGGGGCGAGCGCGCGCACGTCGACGCCGCGCTTCGCGCAGCGCCCGGTGAAGAGGTCCATCACCTGCTTCAGCTTGAAGTCGTCGTCGGCGTAGACCGCGAGCGCCGCCTCGGCCTGCTCGATCCGCGCGTCCGAGCCCTTGAAGTCGAAGCGGTTCTGGATCTCCTTGTTCGCCTGGTCGACGGCGTTCTTGAGCTCCATCTTGTTCACTTCCGAGGTGATGTCGAACGACGGCATGGCGTGGTCTCTCCGGTGCGCGAGGGGCGCGATTATACGGCGCGGCAGCCCGCGCTCCTCGCGGCGTCGACCCTCAACGTCGTCATGGCCCTCAGGCCCCGCCGCGGAAGCACGAGTAGCCCCAGGGCGTGACCTTCATCGGCAGGTGATAGTGGCTGTCGGGGTCGTCGATCCCGAAGCGGTAGCTGACGACGTCGAGGAACGGCACCTTGGGAAGCTGCAGCCCGACCGCGCGGTAGTACGCGGCGACGTGGAAGACCGCCTCGTAGGCGCCCGGCGCGAAGCGCTGCCCGAACGCCGGCTCCTCGACCAGCCCCTTCGCGCTGACGATTCCGCTCGCGATCAGGCGGCGATCGGGCTGGAGCGCGTACAGCTCGACCCGCATCCACGCCGCAACGACGCCGCGCGAGACGTCGACGACGTGGACCGAAACGCCTCCGGTCATCGGGCCTCCTTCCGGTCCATCAGGCCGGCACGAAGTCCGGCCCGCCGTAGGCGTCGGGAATCTTGATGTTCCCCGCCGCCATCTCCTGGGTCAGCACCGCGACTCGGGACCGCACCGCTTCGGGCGCGCCCGGGGCGAGCGCGAGCCGCACCCCGTCCGGGCTGCGGACGCCGAACCGCCTGACGAGCTCGCCCTGCCAGATGTTGTCGTAGAGGTCGCGCCCGACCTGGAACACGGCGAAGCCCGGATCGGCCACCGCGCTCGCCACGAACACGTCCGGCATCAGCGCCACCCAGTCGCGCACGTTCCCGATCTGCTTCACGCCGCGCTCGCGGGAAGCCTCGACCGCGCCGCTCGGCCCGGCATCGAGCGCGGTGTACAGGACGTCGGCCCCGGCGTCGATCTCCGCCAGCGCGCTGCGCTTCGCGGCCGCGGGATCGTCCGGCGTGACGGAGAAGGTGGTGAGGAGCTTCGCCGCAGCGTTCGTGTGCGCGAGCCCCGCGGCAAACGCGGCGCGCGCTTTCAGGGCCGGCGGCACGCGCGGGCCCGACAGGTGGCCGACGACGTTCGACTTCGTGAGCAGCCCGGCCGCGGCGCCGGCGAGCCAGACGGACTGCTCCTGCAGGAGCGCGTAGATCGCGAGGTTCGGGCGGGTGAGATCGCCCTGGATCACGGTGAACCGCTGTTCGGGGACCTCCCAGGCGACGCGCTGCGCGGCCGCGCTCGCCTGCGCGCCGTTCGCAATCACCATCTTCGCGTCCGACCCGGCGAGCTCGCGCAGCGCGTCCTTCATCGCCTCCGCGTCGGGCGAGACCCCGTCCACGAACTCGACCGGGATCCCGAGCTCGTCGCGGATGCGCAGCAGCCCGCGGTACCCGGCCTCGTTGACGCCGCCGTCGTCGATGCGCCCGGGAAACATCGCGGCGATCGGGCCGTGCTCGGGGGCCGCCGACTTCCATCGCCCGCACGCCCCGAGCGTCGCCGCGGCCGCCCCGGCGAGCAGCAGACGGCGACGGGAAACGGGCCGCCGCATGCGCGCTCCGGACGCTAGCTGCCGCGGTAGGTGCTGTAGCTCCACGGCGTGCACAGGAGCGGGACGTGATAGTGGCCGTCGCGGTCGGCGATCCCGAACCGCAAGGGCACGCCGTCGAGGAACGGCGGATCGGGGAGCCGGACGCCCTGCGCCCGGAAATACTCGGCGACGTGGAAGAGCAGCCGGAACTGGCCGGTGCGCATCGCCTCGCCCGCGAGCAGCGGCTCGTCGGTGCGGCCCTCGGCGTTCGCGTGCACCGTTTTGAGCGCGGTCCAGCTGCTGCCGTCGAGGAGCGCCAGCTCGATGCGCATCCCGGCCGCCGGCCGGCCGTGCATCGTGTCGAGGACGTGCGTCGAGAGCCTGCCCATCGCGAACCCCTTTCAGCCGGAGATCAGCCCGTCGAGCCGCAGGCGGGTGATCGCAAACACCTGCGCGAGGCCGTTCGCGAGCTCCGTCTCCGGGTCGAGCTCGAGCCGCCGCTCGAGCTCGCGGAAGATGCCGTCCTTCGTGTGCCGCCGCACCGCGATGACGAACGGAAACCCGAACTTCGCCCGGTAGCGGCCGTTCAGCTCGGCTACCCGTCCCAGCTCGTCGCGCGTCAGCGCGCTCAAGCCCGCGGCGGCCTGCTCCGCGGTCGAATCGCTCGTCAGCGCCCCAGCCTGCGCTTCCTTCCCGGCGAGCTCGGGATGCGCGCGGAGCAGCGCGAGCTGGGCGTCGCGTCCCGCGCCGCGGACGGCGTCCGACATCGCCGCGTGCAGCGCGTCGATGCCGGCGAACGGGCGCGCGGCGAACGCGCGCTCCGCGATCCACGGCGAGTGCTCGAACACGCCCCCGAGCGCGCGAACGAACCCGGCGGCGCTCATGCGGTTCACCTCCGAGATCGTGAGCGGCATGGCGGTGCGCCAGTCTACCGAACGCACGCCGGCGGCGTAAGGTGGCCCGATATAATGACTGATGCCCGCAAGCGTCGGCGCCGATCGCATCTGGGACCGCTGTGAGCAGCTCGCGCGCTGCTCCGAGCTCCCCGGGAAGCTCACCCGCGTGTTCCTGAGCGAGGAGCAGGCCGCGGCGAGCGAGCTCGCGCTCGGCTGGATGCGCGAGGCCGGCATGGCCGCGCGCCGCGACGCGATCGGCAACGTCGTCGGCCGGTATGAGGGCGATCGGCCGGGGCTGCCGTGCCTGATGCTCGGCTCGCACCTCGACACGGTGCGCGACGCCGGCAAGTACGACGGAATGCTCGGCGTCGTGACCGCGATCGAGTGCGTGGCGAGCCTCGATGCGCGCGGGAAGCGGCTGCCGTTCGCCGTCGAAGTCGTCGGGTTCGCGGACGAGGAGGGCGTGCGCTTCGGCGTCACGCTGCTCGGCAGCCACGCGATCGCCGGGACGTTCGACCCGAAGGCGCTCGACGCCAAGGACCGCGCCGGCGCCGGCATGCGCCAGGCGCTCGCGGACGCCGGGCTCGACCCGGATCGCATCGCGTCCGCGGCCCGGCGACGCGACGAGATCCTCGCGTACGCGGAGCTCCACATCGAGCAGGGCCCGGTGCTCGAGGCCGAGGGACTGCCGGTCGGGGTCGTCACGGCGATCAACGGGTTCACTCGCTACGCCGCGGAAGTGACGGGTGTCGCCGGGCACGCCGGGACGGTGCCCATGACCCTGCGGCGCGACGCGTTCGCCGGGGCCGCCGAATGCGCGCTCGCGGTCGAGCGGATCTGCGCGCGGGTGCCCGACCTCGTCGGCACGGTCGGGCGGTGCGAAGTGCTCCCGGGCGCGGTGAACGTAATCCCCGGGAGCGTGAAGTTCACGTTCGACATCCGCTCGCCCCGGGACCCCGATCGGCTGGCCGCCGTCCGGGACGTGCTCGCGGAGTGCCGCGCGATCGGCGCGCGGCGCGGGCTGGAGCTCGCTGCCGCGCCGATGATCGAGAACCCGACGACCCCGTGCGCCCCATGGCTCATGGACCAGCTGGCGGCGGCGATCGAAGCCGAGGGCGTGCGCCCGTACCGGCTCCCGAGCGGCGCCGGGCACGACGGGATGGCGATGCGCGCGATCGCCGACGTCGGCATGCTGTTCGTCCGCTGCGAGAAGGGGATCAGCCACAATCCCGCCGAGGCGATCACGGTCGAGGACGCCGGCATCGGCGCGCGGGTGCTCGCGCGGTTCATCGAGAGCTTCCGGCCTCAGGGTGCGCGGTGAGGGTCACCGCGATCGAGACGCTCCGCCTCGCGGCGTATCCCGGCATCCTCCGGGAGGGATGATGGCGACCAGGAAGCAGGCCACCCCGCGACCCACCGGCAGGAAGCCCCCCCTTCCGGGCGCTTACCCGCGCGACCTCGTCGGCTACGGGCGCAATCCCCCGCACGCCGACTGGCCCGGCGGCGCGCGCGTCGCGGTCCAGTTCGTCCTCAACTACGAGGAGGGCGGCGAGACGAGCGTGCTGCACGGCGATCCGGCCTCGGAGATCTTCCTGTCCGAGATCATCGGCGCGCAGGCCTATCCGGCGCGCCACATGAGCATGGAGTCGATCTACGAGTACGGGTCGCGCGTGGGCGTGTGGCGGATCCTCCGCGAGTTCGAGCTTAGAGGGCTCCCGCTCACGGTGTTCGGCGTGTCCATGGCGCTCGAGCGCCACCCGGACGTGACCGCCGCGTTCGTCGAGCTCGGCCACGAGATCGCCTGCCACGGCTGGCGGTGGATCCACTATCAGAATGCGGACCCGACGCTCGAGGCCGAGCACCTGCGGATCGGCACCGAGATCATCCGGCGCATGACCAAGGGCAGGTGGCCGCTCGGGTGGTACACGGGGCGCGACAGCCCGAACACGCGGCGCCTGGTGGTTGAGCACGGGGGCTTCGAGTACGACGCCGACTACTACGGCGACGAGCTGCCGTTCTGGACCACCGTCGAGACCTCGGATCGCCGCAAGGTCCAGCACCTCGTCGTGCCGTACACCTTGGACGCGAACGACATGCGGTTCGCGACCCCGCAGGGGTTCAACACCGCGGAGCAGTTCTTCACCTACCTCCGCGACAGCTTCGACGTCCTCTACGCGGAGGGCGCCGACCGGCCCAAGATGCTGTCGATCGGCATGCACTGCCGGCTTCTCGGGCGGCCGGGCCGCTGCCGCGCGCTGCAGCGCTTCCTCGACCACGTGCAGGCGCACGACCGGGTCTGGGTGTGCCGCCGGATCGACATCGCCCGGCACTGGCGGAGTCGGTTCCCGCCGCGCGCCGTGCGGTAGCATTCGCGGATGAAAGTCGACCTCCCCAAGCTCGCCGGGCTCGAGGACGAGGAGCGGATCCTCGACGACCTCAACCCCGCGCCGCGCCTCCTCATGGGCCCGGGGCCGATCAACGCCGACCCGCGCGTCCTGCGCGCGATGTCGGCCCAGCTCCTCGGCCAGTTCGACCCGCAGTTCCGCGGATACATGAAAGAGACGATGGCGGTTTACCGCCGGGTCTTCGAGACGGCCAACCGCTGGACGCTCGTCATCGACGGCACGGCGCGCGCGGCGATCGAGGTCGCGATGGTTTCGCTCGTCGACCCGGGCGACCGGGTGCTGGTGCTGTCGTTCGGGCGGTTCGGCCAGCTCAAGACCGAGATCGCGCGCCGGGTCGGCGCCGACGTGCGGGTGCTCGAGACCGGGTGGGGCAGCGTGTTCCGGCCCGAGCAGGTCGAAGCGGCGCTGAAGTCGTTCTCCCCGAAGCTCGTGGCGACGTGCCAGGGCGACACCTCGACCACGATGGCGCAGCCGCTCGCGGAGATCGGCAAGCTTTGCCACCGCTACGGCGCGATGCTGCAGGTCGACGCAACCGCGACTCTCGGCGGCATGCCGCTGCCGGTCGACGACTGGCAGATCGACTGCGTGACCGGCGGGCTGCAGAAGTGCCTCGGCGGTCCCTCCGGCTCGGCGCCGATCACGATCGGCGACCAGGCTGCGGCGGCGATCTACCGCCGCCGGCACATCGAGGAGGGCCTGCGCCCCAAGGACTACACACCGGGCGCGGGCCGGGTCATCCCCTCGAACTACTTCGACCTCGCGATGCTGATGGACTACTGGAGCGACCTCGCGCTCAACCATCACACCGAGGCGACGTCGATGCTCTACGCGGCGCGCGAGTGCGCGCGGATCTTCGTCAAGGAAGGACACGCGCCGGCGTTCCGCCGGCACGCGCTCGCCGGCAAGGCCGTGGTGGCCGGCGTCGAGGCGATGGGCCTGCAGGTCTTCGGCGACAAGGCGCACAAGATGCCGAACGTCACGGGTGTCCACATCCCGGCCGGCATCTCCAGCGATCGTGTGCGAGTGGCGATGCTGACCGACTTCAACATCGAGATCGGCACCTCCTTCGGCCCGCTGCACGGCAAGGTCTGGCGCATCGGCGCCATGGGCTACAACGCGCGCAAGGATTGTGTGCTCGTCACGCTCGGCGCCCTCGAGACCGTGCTCGCCGCCGAAGGGCAGAGGCTCCCGCGCGGTGCGGCGGTCGATGCCGCGCTCGCGGTGTATCGCGCCGCCGGCGGCTAGTCGTCCCGCCAGCTTTTCCGGAATACGGAATTTTGCTTCGCCGCATGACATGTGCGGCGGGCAGGCCTATCGTCCGGGCATCGCTTCCGCGCGGACGAGGTCGCTCATGCCATACAAGATCCTGCTCCTGGGTGCGTCGTACGGCTCGCTGCTCGCAAGCAAGCTGCTGATGGCGGGGCACAGCGCAAGACTCGTGTGCCTTCCCGCCGAGGCGGAGCTGATCAACAAGGAAGGCTTCCGGGTCCGCCTGCCGATCAAGGGCAGGGAGGGGCTCGTGGAGATCGATTCGCGCAAGCTTCCGGGGACCGTCTCAGCGGGCGGCCCGGCGGGAATCAACCCGGCCGAGTACGACCTCGTCGCGCTGGCGATGCAGGAGCCCCAGTACCGTTCGCCCGGCGTGCGGGAACTGATGGACGCGGTGGCAAAAGCGAGGGTGCCCTGCATGTCGATCATGAACATGCCGCCGCTCACCTACCTGAAGCGCATTCCCGGCGTCGACGCCGCGGCCTGCCGGGACTGCTACACCGACCCGACCGTCTGGGACGGCTTCGACCCGGCGCTGATGACGCTGTGCAGTCCGGACCCGCAGGCGTTCCGTCCCCCCGAAGAGAAGGTCAACGTGCTGCAGGTCAGGCTGCCGACCAACTTCAAGGCGGCGCGGTTCGATTCGGAGGCCCACACCGCCGTGCTGCGCCGGCTGGAGTCGGATATCGAAGCCGTGCGGTTCGACGCGCCCGAGGGGAAGATCGAGCTGCCGGTCAAGCTCAAGGTGCACGACTCCGTCTTCGTGCCGCTGGCGAAATGGGCGATGCTGCTCGCGGGGAACTATCGCTGCGTGCAGAAGGACGGCATGCGGTCCATCAAGGAAGCCGTGCATAGCAACCTCGAGGAATCGCGGGCGGTCTACGAGTGGGTGGTCACGTTGTGCACCTCCCTGGGGGCGGATCGGAAGGACCTCGTGCCGTTCGAGAAATACGCCAACGCGGCGCAATCGCTCGCCAGCCCGTCGTCTGCGGCGCGCGCCCTGGCTGCCGGCGCGACCAATATCGAGCGGGTGGACCGTCTGGTGAAAACGATCGCGGCGCAGAAGGGCATGCGGTCCGCGGCGGTCGATCAGACCGTCGCGCTGGTCGACGGCTGGCTGGAGGCGAATCGACGGAAGGCCGCCTAGCCGTCAGGCTCGCTCCGCCCTCGCCACCACCGGTGAGCGAGGAATCCCAGGCCCGCGGCGACGCCGAGCCAGGCGACGGCGCGCAGCCCGTTGGCGAGGGCCAGATCGTGCTTGAGCAGGCCCCAGCGCGACAGGATCAGGTTCCAGTCGTGCAGGGCGTGCTCGCCGAAGCTCGCGAGCGGCAGCTGCATGGCCCTCGCGTCGGCCACGTAGCGGGCCACGTTCAGCAGGCTCTGCCCGAGCCAGATCCCGCAAAGCGCGTACGACACCGTCCAGCGCCGGCGCCAGAACTCGAGCATGCAGACGGCCGGAAACAGGAGCTGCGCCAGCGTTCCGCCATAGACCGCGAGCCGGGCGCTGAAGATTCCGACGAGCGGATGCCCGGCCTCGTGAACGGCGAAGTTGGCGTCGTCGACCAGCGGCACCCAGCCGTCGCCGAACCACGTCCACCAGGCGATGTAGGCGGCGAACACCGCCGCGCCCAGCAAGCCCAGCGACGAAACCGGCTTCCAGGGCGCCTGGTTGATCCAGGCGATCCGGTCGAGCGGGTGCACGCTGGCGGCTACGTGCCTCAGCCGGCCGGTGATCGGTCAGCCATGCCAGTCGACCACCTGGAGGCCCGGTACCCGGCCGAACTCGCGCCGGTTGCGGGTGACGAGCGTCGCGTTGTGCGCCAGCGCCGTGGCGGCGATGAGCGTATCCAGCGGACCGATTCCTTCGCCACGGCGTTCCAGCTCCTGACGGAGCTCCGCGGCGCGCCGGCTGACCGCCGAGTCGAACGGCAGGACCTCGACCGTCGCCAGGAACTGCTCGTACTGAGCTTGCCGCCGCTTGGCATTCTGGGAGCCAAGAACGCCAACCCAGACCTCGTACGCGGCGATCGCCGGCAACGCGACCTCGCTCGGGGGCAACGCCAGCAAGCTGGCGGCAACGTTGCCCTTGCCCCGGAAATAATCGAGGACGGTATTCGTGTCGAGGACGTACACCGTTACAGGCGCCGGCGCGGAATATCCTCGGCGCGCGTCCTGCGAATCTGTTCAGCCGGGGGCAGATCGGCCCACGCACCGGCGAGCGCCCGAACCGCGGCGGGCCATTCGGCGAGCGCGCGCCGCTGGATACGCTCGGCCACCCACTTGCTGAGTGACACGCCCTCGGCGCGCGCGGCCGCCCGTGCCTGCGCTTCCGTCTCCTGGTCGAGATAGATGGTCACTTGGCCCATGGCCCTCACCCGAGCTAATATATGTGCAAGTATATGTGGTCGATGGGTGGCCGCGCAACCCACGCTAGCGCGCGCGCGGCGCAACCGACGTCACCCGCCCGGCCGGCCGCACCACCAGCCAGAACGCGCCGAAGGTCAGAACCGCCCCCAGCGCGACCGCGGTCGTCATCGGCCGCTGCGTGCCGTCGTACGCGAGGCCCACCGCGAGCGCCCAGCACGACGCGAGCACGAACTGGCAGAACGAGATGAGCGAGGTCGCCGCGCCGGCGATCTTCGGGAACGGCGTCAGCGCGCCGGCGGTCGCTTGCGGCATGGAGGAGGTGAACGAGACCATGAACACGAACATCGGCCCCACGACCGCCGCCGGGTGATCCACGCCGGCCCACGCCAGCGCCGCGAGCACGACGCCGGAGACCAGCATCACCGCGGTCGAGATCCGCAGCAGGCGATCGATGCCGAGCCGCAGCACGGAGCGGCTGGCGAGGTACCCGCCGAGGAGGCTGCCGATCATCACCGTCCCGAACAGCACCCCGAACCCCCGCTCCCCGGCGCCCATCACCGACACGAACACGAACGAGCTGCCGGCGAGAAACGCGAACAGGCTCCCCAGCGAGAACGACGCCACCAGCAGGTAACCGACGAAGACCCGGGAGCGCAGGAGGGTCGCGAAGCTCGCCGCCATGGCCCGCGGATCGAGCGCGGCGGGGTCGGGCGTCTTGAGCGTCTCCGGGAGCCGCACCGCCGAGTACGCGAGGGCGGCCGCGGCATAGGCGGCGACGAACACGAAGTTCGCCTGCCACCCGAGCCACACGTGAAGGTACGCGCCGAGGAGCGGCGCGACGATCGGCGCGACGCTGAGGATCATGCCCATCACCGACAGCATCTGCCCCGCCCGCTCGGCAGCGTGGAGGTCGCGCACGACCGCGCGGGGCACGACGAACGCCGCCGATACGCCGACCGCCTGGAAGAAGCGCGCCGCGATCAGCGTGTGCACGTCCTGCGCCAGCGCACACGCCCCCGAGGCCAGCACGAAGAGCGCGAGGCCCCAGAGGAGCACCGGCCGGCGCCCCCAGCGGTCCGACGCCGGCCCGACCACGAGCTGGGCAAAGCCCCACCCGAACATGTACACCGACAGCGTGAGCTGCACTTGCCCGGCGCTCGCGCCGAGCGCCTCGGTCATCGACGGCATCGAGACGAGATAGATGTCCATCGTGAGCGGCGCGAGCGCGACCAGCGCGCCGAGGAGCCAGGTCATCGCGGGACTGTCGGGTCGCAGCATGGATCAGCGCATCCGGGCAACGACGCGGCCCGCGCCGGCTACGTGCCACGCGTGCGGCATCGAGCCCCCACGGATCGCGACGCCGATGCCGGCGCGGCGGTCGAGCGCGATGGCGCCCAGGCTTTCGCCGCGCTCGAGCGGCAGCCGCTGCAGCGTCTCCCGGGCAGCGCGGCCTGCGCCGCGACCGCCGGCGACCCGGTCGCACAGCGTCTTCGTGACCGCGTGGCGCAGGATGAGCTCGCCCTGGCCGGTCGCCGAGGCCGCGGCAAACCGGGTGGCGTAGTTGCCGGCGCCGGGGATCGGCGAATCCCCGACCCGCCCGGGGAGCTTGAGCGTGGTGCCGCCGGTGGAGGTCGCGGCGGCCAGCCGGCCCTCCGCGTCGATCGCCACGGCGCCGACCGTGCCGCGCGCAGCCTTGGCAGCGCTGCGAAAGCGCCGCCGGCGCTCGCGGGTGACCGGGTCGTAGTCCCGGAATCCCTGGCGGCGCGCAAACGCGGTCGCGCCGCGGCCCGCGAGCAGCACGTGCGGGGTTTCCTCCATCACCCGGCGCGCGACGAGGACCGGATTCCTCACCCGGCGGATCGCCGCGACGCCGCCGCAGCGGAGGTCCGCGCCCGCCATGACCGAGGCGTCCATCTCCGCGTCCCCGTCGCGATTGAGCGTGGAACCGGTCCCCGCGTTGAACAGGGGGTCGTCCTCGAGCACGACGACCGCGGCGCAGACCGCGTCGAGCGCCGACCCGCCGCCGGCGAGGATGCGGCGGGCCGCTTCGACCGCCGCACGGACGCCCTGCAGCGCGGCGCGCGTGTCGCGGACGTCCCAGCGGCCGCAGCCGCCATGGACGGCGATCGCGTAGCGGAGGCCCCTCTGGATCCCGGTTTTCGCCGGGATGACGATGCTTCGCATCGTCAATCGAGCGGCGCGCCGGCGGCGAGCCAGGCGCCCAGGAGCCGTCGCTCCTCGTCCGTCATCTTCGTGAGGTTGCCGATCGGCATGGCCCGCGTGGCGATGGTCTGCTGGTGGATGCGCTGGGCGGCGGCCTTGATCTGCTCTGGCGTGTCGAGCAGCAGGCCGCCGGGCGGCTGCTGGAAGCCGGCGAAGGTCGGCTTCTCGGCGTGGCACACCGTGCAACGCTCCTGGATGATCGGCTGCACGCGGGCAAAGGTCGCCGGCGAGGTCGCGCTCGTCGCGCTCGGCGACGGCGCGATCGCGATCGCCACGCCGATCAGCAGCGCCGCCGCCGCCGCCGGCAGCGCGACCGGGTTCTTCCCCGAATGCCGCAGCACGAAGTACTGGCGGATCAACGCGCCCGCCAGCATGATCACCGCCAGCACCGCCCAGGCGTGCCGGTGGCCGTAGGTCATCGGGTAGTGGATGCTCATCATGGTGAACAGCACCGGCAGCGTGAAGTAGGTGTTGTGCACCGAGCGCTGCTTGCCGATGAGCCCGTAGCGGAGCTCGGGCTCCCCGCCGCCGCGGATCGCCTCGACCATCTTCCGCTGCCCGGGGATGATGTGGAAGAAGACGTTCCACACCATGATCGTCCCGATCATCGCGCCGACGTGGATGTACGCCGCGCGCGGGCCGAAGACCTGCGCATAGCCCCACGCCGCGGCGACCGTGAGCAGGAAGAGGAGCAACGCCAGGGCGAGCTCGCTTTTCACCACCCGGCACAGGGCGTCGTAGACGAGCCAGCCGGCGACGAGCGATCCCGCGGAGATCGCAATCGCCGCCGGCACCGAAAGCTCCAGCACCGAACGGTCGATCAGGTAGGCGTTCGCGCCCCACCAGTAGACGATCGCGAGCATGCCCATGCCCGAGAGCCAGGTCGTGTACGCCTCCCACTTGAACCAGTGGAGGCTGCCGCTGAGGGGCTCGCCCTTCGGGCCGCGCAGGTACTTCTGCGCGCGATAGAAGCCGCCGCCGTGCACCGCCCAGACCTCGCCGTCGACCCCGCGCCGCCGGTCGTTCGGGTCGCGGGGCGGGACCAGGTGGTTGTCGAGCCAGACGAAGTAGAAGGAGGCACCGATCCAGGCGATGCCGGAGATCAGGTGCAGCCAGCGCACGCCGAGGTTCAGCCAGTCGACGATGTAGGTTTCCATCTAGACCTCGACGACGAGATCGGGAACGAACTCGGTCTTCTCGCCCGGGTAGCCCCGGGCGTTGCAGACGACGCGGGTGCCGCGCACCGTGTAGTCGAGCGCGGCGTGGGTGTGGCCGTGGATCCAGAGCTGCGCCCGCCCCATCAGGTCCTCGAGGTTGCTGACGAAGGCCGGGTTCAGCGGGTGGGTCGCGAACTTGGGCGCGATGCTGCCGGGATGGGGCGGGTGGTGGGTGACGACGACCGTCGGTCCGACGAAGCCGGCGACGAGCCGCGCCGTCAGCCACTCGCGCTCCGCTTGGTGCCGCGCGGTGAAGTCGTCGACCGCGAACATCCGGTCGCGCCAGCGGATCGCCCGGAAGTCGACCAGCCACCCCGCATACTTCTCCAGGGCGAGCTTGCGGCCGGCCTCGCCGTACAGCGCGAAGTCGGTCCACAGCGTGCAGCCCAGGAACCGGACGCCGCCGATCACCGCCTCGCCGCAATCCAGGAACCGGACGCCGGTGCGGCCGGCGGCGGCGTGGAGCGCGGCCTGGGTGGCGTGGAACTCGCCGTCGTAGGGTTCGTGATTGCCGGCGACGTAGAGCACGGGCGCGTCGAACCGCCCCTCCGCCCACTCGATCCCGGCGGCACCGTTGTCGATGTCGCCCGCGAGGACGACGAGATCGGCGTCCGCCGGCGGCGGTTCGAACGCCG
>JBOIFD010000135.1:0-3417 GCA_050741515.1 Burkholderiales bacterium | reverse complement strand
GTCGCCCATGTTCGCCTCGGGGCAGATGATCTCGACGTTCACGATCGGCTCGAGCACGATCGGCCGCGCCTTCTCCAGCGCATCGAGAAACGCCTTGCGGCCGGCGGAGACGAAGGCGACCTCCTTCGAGTCCACCGCGTGGTGCTTGCCGTCGTAGACGGTCACGCGCAGGTCCTGCATCGGATAGCCGGCGATCGCGCCCGAGGCGAGCACCTGCTCGATGCCCTTCTCGACCGCCGGGATGAACTGGTTGGGGATCACGCCGCCCCTGACCGCGTCCTCGAACTCGAAGCCCGCGCCGCGCGCCAGCGGCTCGACCCGCAGGTAGACCTCGCCGAACTGGCCGGCGCCGCCGGTCTGCTTCTTGTGCCGCGCATGGCCCTCGGCCCGCGCGGTGATCGTCTCGCGGAACGGAATCCGCGGCGGGCGGGTGTTCACCTCGACCTTGTACTGCGTGTTCATGCGCTCGAGGACCGATCGCACGTGCAGGTCGCCGAGTCCCCGGATCACCGTCTCGTGGGTGGTCGCGTCGTGGTCCATCCGGAACGTCGGATCCTCGGCGGCGATCTTGTGGATCGCATCCGCGATCCGCTGCTCCTCGCCGCGCTTCTTCGGCTCGATCGCGAGCCCGTACATCGGCGTCGGGAACTCGAGCGGCCGCATGCGGATCTCGTCCTCCTCGTGCGAGTCGTGCAGCACGCAGTCGAACTCGATCTCGTCGATCTTGGCGACCGCGGCGATGTCGCCGGGGACCGCCTCGGCGACCTCGGTGTGGTCCTTCCCCTGGAGGACGAACAGGTGCCCCACCTTGAACGGCTTCCGCGCTTCCCCGACGTAGAGCTGCGTGTCCTTGGTGATCGTGCCCTGGTGAACGCGGAAGATGCCCAGCTTGCCCACGTACGGGTCGTTCACGACCTTGAAGACGTGCGCGAGCACGTGCTTCTTCGGCTCGGGCTGCGAGCGGAACTCCACGGCCTTCTCGCCGTCGCCCCTGTAGAAGAGCGGCGGGTTGCCCTCGGCCGGGTTCGGCAGCAGCTTCACGAAGACGTCGAGGAGCTCCGCGAGGCCGACGCCGTTCCGCGCCGAGACGAAGCACACCGGGACGAGATGCCCTTCGCGCAAGGCCTTCTCGAACGGGGCATGCAGCTCCTCCGGCGCGACCTCGCCCTTGTCGAGGTAGACCGACATCAGCTCCTCGTCCACCTCCACGACCTGGTCGACGAGCGCGCGGTGCGCCTGGTCGACCGAGGAGAAGTCGGCGTCGCCCGACGGGTTGAAGAAGCAGTCGACCACGCGCCTGGCGCCATCGGCGGGCAGGTTGATCGGCAGGCACTCCTTGCCGAACGCCTCCTGGATCCCCGCCAGGACTCGCGGCAGGTCGACGTTCTCGGCGTCGATCTTGTTGACGATGACGAGGCGGCAGAGCTTGCGCTTCGCCGTCCACGCCATCATGCGGTTCGCGATCATCTCGACGCCGGTCTGGGCGTTGACGACCACGGCCGCGGTCTCGACCGCGTCGAGCGCCCCGATCGCCTGCCCGATGAAGTCGGGGTAGCCGGGGGTGTCGACCAGATGGATGCGGGTGTTGGCGTGGTCGAGGTGGACGACCGAGGAACGCAGGCTGTGAAGGTACTGCTTCTCGAGCGGGTCGAAGTCGCAAACGGTCGAGCCCCGCTCGACCGTACCCATCGCCTGAATCATCCCGGCGGCCTTGAGCAGCGCCTCGGTTAGTGTGGTCTTGCCCGACGCGCCGTGACCCACGAGCGCGACGGTGCGAAGGGCCTCCGTGCTGAACTTCGCCATCTGTCCTCCTTAGGTCTACTCGTGCCCGCTCCCGGGGCCGGGGCGGGCGATATTGGAATGGGCAGTGCGATTGCCTGGCCCACGAATCTTATGCCAAGGGCGGCGCGGCGTGTCCAGCGGGCGGCAACGCGGCCCCTTGACGATCGCCGCGGGCCGGGCGAATAATGCTTCCCCAGCTTCCGCATCGCGGTTCTCAACCGGAGACGAACCAATGACTTGGGAAACGCCGGCCTTCGTAGAGCTCAAGATGGACGCCGAGATCAATTCCTACCAGGACGACTTCGGCCCCGATCGGGACGACAGCGTCTAGCCGCCAGGGCGCTCCAGCGAGCACGCCAGCCCTTCTGCTCGGCGCCTGAGCCGAGCGAAGGGCTGCGTCGTTTCTGGGGCGCTGCCCGAGCCGGGGGGGGCGGCGTCGAGCCCCGTCGGTTGGCGGGCCGGAGCGATCGATTCCAGTGCGGGTCAGAGTCTTGGGATCAGCGGCGGGCGGGGGTTTCCCGCAGTGGAACTGCGGGTGCCCGAACTGCCGCGGGGTCCGCGCGGGGGCGATCGCGGCGACGGCACGCACGCAGGAGAGCACGGCGGTGAGCGCCGGCGGCAAGGCGTGGTTCCTGCTCAACGCCTCGCCCGAGATCCGCGGCCAGATCGAGAGCTTTCCCGCACTGCACCCGCGGGGCCCGCGCGACTCGCCCATCGCCGGCATCCTGCTGACCAATGGCGACCTCGACCACTGCCTCGGGCTGCTGTCGCTGCGCGAGTCCTACCCGCTCACGGTGTGGGCGACCGACCGGGTGCGGCGCGGCTTCACCGAGGACAACGTTCTCTACCGGACGCTCGAGCGCTTCCAGGGACAGGTGACGTGGCGGGTGTTGAAGCCCGGCCGCGAGGAGGAGCTCGTCGGTCCGGGCGGTGAGCCGAGCGGGCTCGCGGTCGAGGCGGTCGCGCTCCCGGGCAAGCCGCCGGTTCACCTCATGGGACGCACCCCGCCCGATAGCGAGGACAACGTCGGCTTCCGGATCCGCGAGCGTGCGACGGGTCGAGGGCTCGCCTATCTTTCCGGCGTCGCCGCCGTGACGCCGGCCGTGCGCGACGCCCTCGAGGGCGCAGCCTGCGTCTTCTTCGACGGGACGTTCTGGTCGAACGACGAGCTGATTGCGCTCGGCCTCGGCAGCCAGCGCGCGCAGGACATGGCGCATCTGCCGGTCGGCGGTCCGGGGGGAAGCCTGGCGGCGCTCGCCGATCACCGGGCGGGCCGGCGGGTCTACATCCACATCAACAACACCAACCCGATCCTGCGCGACGACTCGCCGGAGCGGGCGGCGGTCGAGGCCGCGGGGTGGACCGTCGCTCACGACGGGCTGGAGATCGAGCTGTGACCGGGGCGGCCGCGGGCCGGGCGCACGGCGAACCGGCGGACGAGAGCGCCGCCCGTGCGCCGCTGCCCCGGGAGGCGTTCATCGAGTGGCTGCGACGCGAGGGGGCGAGCCGCTACCACGACCGGCACCGCTACCACGCGCTCATGCACGAGGGGAAGCTCACCCGGGTTCAGCTTCAGCAGTGGGTGCTGAACCGCTATTACTATCAGACGCGCATCCCCATCAAGGACGCGATCCT
>JBOIFD010000134.1:0-7691 GCA_050741515.1 Burkholderiales bacterium | reverse complement strand
GTGTAGCCGCGCTTCATCGCCGCGAGCACGCGGTCCGAGCCCGACTGCACCGGGAGATGCACTTGCGGCGCGAGCTTGTCGATGCGCCCATGTGCATCGATCAGGCGCTGCGTGAACTCCTTCGGGTGCGAGGTGGTGTAGCGGATCCGCTCCAGACCGGGGATCTCCGCGACGTACTCGAGGAGCAGCGCGAGATCGGCCAATTCAGCACCTGCTGGCGCATCAACACCTGCTGTCGCAGCGGCGGCGCCGCCGGTCATCGGTCCGCGGTACGCGTTCACGTTCTGGCCGAGGAGCGTCACTTCCTTCACCCCCTGGTCCGCGAGGTCGGCGACCTCGGTGAGCACGTCGTCGAACGGCCGGGACACCTCCTCGCCGCGGGTGTACGGGACGACGCAGAAGGTGCAGTACTTGCTGCAGCCCTCCATGATCGAGACGAACGCGGTCGGACCCTCGACCCGGGGCGGCGGCAGGCGGTCGAACTTCTCGATCTCCGGGAACGAGACGTCGACCTGCGGGCGGCCGGTTCGCCGGCGCGCGGCGATCAGCGCCGGGAGGCGGTGCAGAGTCTGCGGCCCGAACACGACGTCGACGTACGGCGCGCGCGCGACGATGGCCGCGCCTTCCTGGCTCGCGACGCAGCCGCCGACGCCGATGACGACCTCCGGGCGCGCCTGCTTGAGGTGCTTCACCCGGCCGAGGTCGTCGAACACCTTCGCTTGCGCCTTCTCGCGGACCGAGCAGGTGTTGAAGAGGATCACGTCCGCGTCGTCGGGGCGATCGCAGCGCTCTAAGCCGTCGGCGGCGGCAAGGACGTCCGCCATCCGGTCCGAGTCGTACTCGTTCATCTGGCAGCCGAACGTGCGGATGTAGACGCGCCGGGGCATGCGCGAGACTCAGGGCTTGCGCGGCTGGCCCAGCAGCGGCTCCGCCGCCGGCTGCGGCACGATCTCGCTGAACGGACGGCCGGCGTCGACACCGCTGGGCGGCGCGGACTTGTCCCTCGCCGCCGTCTCCTGCGCGGTGAGCACCCAGGCCCGGAACAGCTCGCCGCTCCCGTTGAGCTGGTACTTCACGAGCGAATCCTTGGGCAGCGCGGCCGGCTGCACGATCAGGTTGTTCGCGCCCCGGATCTGCGCGCCCGGCGCGAGCTTGATCTGCTTGCCGTCGAGGGTGACCAGGTTCTCGCGCACGTGCGAGAGGGTGCCGCGCTTCGCGTCCTCGGGAAGCGTGCGAAGCACGGCGGTCTGGGCCGCGGCTGCGCCGGCGAGGGCAAGGCCGACGGCGAGGGCGGCGAGGACGCGGCTGGGCATCGGGCGAACACTATTCTAACCGGACGCGGCACCCCGCCCCGCGAGGAGTCCCGGTACGCCCGGGAGCGATTCTTGCTGCCATTCAGTGAGTTCCGGCTTTCCGGGCGAATCTCACAGCCGGCAGACGCGGCCAACCCGCGACCGACTTAACTCCAGTATCCTTCGGATTTAGTTCGATTAATTTTCAGGAGATCTCCAGTTGAGCGAGATGCTGAAACCCGACCGTCATGAGATGCAACTGCAGCGAAGCTATCCGTCCGGCGCGGAGGAATGGCACTGCCCGACCTGCCGCCGCTCGCTGATCATGCACCACCAACCACTGCAAGGGCGGCTGAAGATCATCGTCCTGGCCCCTGGGGATGAGCTCGCCTCTCACCACGGCGCCAGCGGCGGATTGACGCTGCAAGGCGTCCAGGTGCGCGATGCCGAGGGCGAAACGGCCCCGGTCGCGTACGCCCCCATGCTTCACTGAGCCCCGAGGAACAGGGGAGCGCCGCGCGCGGCGGCGTTCGACTCACGCACGGCGCCCGCGAAGCTCTTCACACCGACTGCAGTATGGGAATCTCGGCGTAGCCCGACCCGACACCCGACTCGGGCGTCACCAGGACGCGAAGCCGGTAGAGTCCGGCCCCCAGGGACGCTCGCGGCAACCGCGCGACGAAGCCTTCCGGCGCTTCGGCTGCTGACCGATCCGCCAGGGCATTGCCGAGATCCGTGTAGGCCCCCGTATGGAAGTCGCGTGCCAGGAATCGCGCGGTACAGCTCATGGGCTCCGCGGCAATGCCTGGCGCATCGGGTCGAAGGATGCGATAGGTCGCCTCGAGCGCGAATGATTCGCCGCCGCGAATCGGCGCTCCGAACGGCAGACCCCCGCGCGCGATCCCGGTCGGTTGCGGCGCCTCCGGTGGCTGGAAGATCCGGACCTGGTCGATCTCCACGCGGGCAACCGGCGCCGGTCGCGCGGCCGGCCTGACCGACTCCTCTTCGGACGCCGGTGCGGGGACAGTCTCGTGGCGTCCGGGTCGCGCCTTCACGTCCAGCTGCGCCCGCATCCACGTGCCGTGCTGCACGGTTTCGATCCCCGGCCACGTCATCCCGCTGTCGGCTTCGATGTGATGGACGCTCGTGCGCAGTTCCTCTTCCCCGTCCGCGTCGGCGCGGGTCTGGAATTCCACGACGAAGGAGGCGAACGGCTTCCACTTGCCCGGGGACGCTGCGGGGCTGGAGTGAGGGTCCGCTCGCGACTCCCCGTGGATCGGCTCCTCCGATGACGGCTCGGCTTCGGCAGCGAGCTTCCGCGCCTGCGCGATCCACCGTGCGATCTCCTTGAGCGAGACGATCTCGCCTTCGGCGCGCAGTCGCGCCTCGATCTCCGCCGCGGACGACGCGGCGAGGTCGCGGAAGGTGTACACGTCGAGCGACTCCCTGAGGCAGTGTTGCCGGACGGGCCCGATGCCCTTGATCTGGGACAGGTCGTCGGCTCGCTTCCTGGCGCGGGTCATCGAAGGCCCCTGCTCAGCATCGTGATCGCTTGGTCGCTCGCAGCGCCGCGCGCGAAGAAAGACCGGGGACCGGGACGAGCGGCCCCATTGCGCGGACCCCACGAACCGCGTCCCGGCTTTCTCCGCAAGCTCCCGGCCGATGCCTCTCCCGGGGAATGAGGCACGGCGTTGCGACGGGCCAATCCGGTCAGGCGCCGGGTTGGACGGTGATCATCGTCGACTCGAAGCCGCTCAGCGCCGTAGGCACTCCGCCGTTCGTGCTGGTGACGGCGACCGTCACCATGTAGGTGCCCGCAGGCAGCCCCGCGACTGGAATGTTCCCCGTGCGCGAGACCCCGGGCGGGGGCGCGACCGCGCTTCCGAGAGGCCCTTCGAACCCCACCCCGATCGTCTCGGCGTTGGCGGAGAACGTGAAGGTCGCCGTCGCGCCGAGCGCGGGCGCGAGGACTCCGGCCAGATTGGCAGTCAACGAAACGGTGAACGGTGTGCCGGGCGCGAACACGTTCGTCGGGGGCAGTCCTGCCGACGCCACCTGTACCCCGGTGGGAGAGCTCAAGGTGATGAACGGATTGCTTCCGGCAGGGGGTTGGAACGGCATGATCGGGTCTCCTTCCAGGTCGGTTGGGATGCTGCGCTTGCTTCCTCCACGACTGCCGCGGCATCCAGCGCGGGCGCTTTCACGGCGGCCAGCAATCGGCAGCCCGACTGCCAGCGTGGACGCGCCGCCTTAACGCCGGATTAACCTGGGCTTAGCCGGTGATGCCGCTTTATTAAGCGGCAAGCGCTCACACCGCTCACACGAGTGCCCGCTGCCGGATCTTTCGGAGGAGCTCCGCCGTCTCGACGCTCGGCGAAAGCTGGATCAGCCGCGCCAGCGCCTCGACGCAGAAGTGATACTGCCGAACCGCGAGGTGGGTCTGCCCCAGGCGGCAGTAGCAGCGCATGAGTCGCCGGTGGGCCTCCTCGTTGCAGCCGTCGACGAGCAGCATCCCCTTGCAGATCCTGGCGCAACCGTCGTAGTCCTGCTGCTGCAGATAGTGCTCGCTCAAGCGATACAGCGCGGCGAGGTACAGCTCCTGCAGCGTCTGTCGCTTCTCCATCACCCAGTCCTCGTACCGATCCTCGGCCAGGAACTCGCTCTGGTAGATCGCTTCCGCCGCGCGGTGCTCGGCGATGGCGGCCTCGCGTTCTCCCCGGACCTCAAGGCTCTCCCCGTTCCTGCAGTGCCTCACGAAGGCATCCGCATCGACCCACACGGTCAGCGCCGGGTTGAGCAGATAGCAGCCGTCCTGGAACAGCACGTACGAGCATCCGCCGTGGACCCGAGCGAGCAGCTTGCGCAAGCCGTAGATGGCGACGTTCAGGTTGTTGCGCGCCGCATCCGGATCCGCGTTTGGCCAGAACGTCTCCATCAGGACCTCCCGGGTGACGGGCCGCTCCCGGTGGGTGACGAGATACTTGAAGACGGACTTGCTCTTGCCGTTGGGCCATTCGGTCACGAGCTGATCGTCGATGAACGCCCGGAACGACCCGAGACAGTAGACGTCGAGCGTCCCGGCGTGCGGTTGCGCGCCTTGACGATCGACGGGCGCGACCGGCGCCTGCTCACCCGGCCATGCGCCGGCAAACCATTCCGGCCTGGGCGCCGGTAGCAAGCATGAAGTCAGCGCGTCCCCGCCGGGCGACGCGGGCGGCGCCAGGTCTGCGCCTCGCCTCGCGCCGACGTTGGCGCGCGACAGCTTGATCGCCTCCAGCAGCCCGAACAGTTGCTTCCGCAGCGACCGCTCGCGCTCTTCGGATCGTTCCGCGCAGCTGCGCTGCCATCCCGCCTCGGTGCAGGAGTGGAGGCAGAGTTGGACGATGCCCAGGGCATCGGCGAGGAGTGGGGTCTCGACCGGCGAGCTGCCGTCGCGCTCGGCTGCGAGCGCTTCCTGGACATGACGCGCCGCTTCGCGGTACTCGCCCGCCAGGACCAGCTGTACGATGCCGTCGGTTTCCATGCCGGTCAGCGCCCGGGAGGGCGCTCGAATTGGCCAGACTCGGCCTTGGTGCGGCGACAGCCCGCTGCCGTCGCAGCGGGAGGGGGCACAAAGCGGGTAAGTGACCAATCGGGCGGGAGCCCGGGCCGCGTGCCTTCCTGTATAGGCCTTGAGGACGGAACCGACAAGCTGGCCAAGCGGCCTAGAGTCGAGTCCGCAGGGCCCCGCCTTGTCGCACCGCGGCGGCGGCGTCGGTTAGCTGATCCGGCAGCTCACCGGAGCCGGGCGGCGATTCGGCAAAGCTCAGCAGCCAGGCATGCCGGCGCGAAAATCGGCCTCAGCAGCCGCTAGCGGATCTTGGTCAGTGTGCGACATGAAGTAGCTGAATGGCCCGGATTCACCCGGTGCGATTCGCGCCATCTTGCGACTCGGAAGGGGTTGGTGGCGAGTCAGGGATTTGAACCCCGGACCAACGGATTATGATTCCGCTGCTCTAACCACTGAGCTAACTCGCCACGCGAAGGGCGCGATTTTCCGGCGGCCCTCCGGGGGTGTCAAGGCCGCCACGCCCGCGCCACACGGCGACGTGCCGATGATGTAGACCTGCACCAAAGGGCAGGGCCGCCCGGCACCTATTGCCGATGACGTCCCGCGCCCGTCCGGGGGAGGATATGCCCTGGCTCGACGCGTCTGGCGAGCGCACGAGAGCGACCGATCCGATCCGGCCGGAGGCACAGTGCAATCCTTTCCCCCCGCTGCCGTTCTTGCCGCGATGCCCGGGCTCCTCCCCCTGCTCCTCACGGGCATCGCGGCTGCTTCAGCACGCGCAGCGGGCTTCTCAATCCGATGCGAAGGAGACCCGACATGAAGACCCCGAACCGTGGCATCGCTCGCTCCATGACCGCCACGCTCGCCGCCGCGCTGCTCGCGGCGGGCTGCGCCCAGCCGCCCAAGGACGTCGTGGTGGGCGGGACGATCGAGAAGACCTTCAACGTCGAAGCGATCGACTACGCCAACCGCATGGTCATGCTGACCGGCAATGAAGGACCGATGGCGGTCTTCGCCGGCCCGGAAGTGCGCAATCTCGATCAGGTGAAGCCGGGCGACCGCGTCCTGGTGCGGTATCGGGAGGCCATTGCGGCCGAGCTCGTGAAGCCCGGCACCGGTGTCGCCGGAGTCCAGTCCTCCATCACGACGGCGCGCGCGCTGGCCGGCGATCGGCCGTTCGCGGCGACGACCGAGAGGACGCGGATGACCGTCAAGGTGTTCGACGTCGACACGGTCGCGAACGTGGTCGAGGTCACCGGTCCGAGCGGCTTCAACCGGCGCGTGAAGGTGATGGATCCCAAGGCGCGCGAGTTCATCCGCGGCCTCAAGCGCGGCGACGAAGTGGAAGTGACGATCACGGAAGCGGCCGCGATCAGCGTGCAGCCGGCGAGATAACGACCCAAACCCGGAACAGCTTGCCGCTCCCGCGAGCGGCGTCAGGCTAGACGAGTTGCCGCAGCAGGACGTGGGCGGGGCAGACTCGGATCCCCTCGGCGCTTACGTAGTCCCCCTGTCCGGCAGGGCTCACCTGCCAGGCAGGGACGTTCGGGAAGCGTGCGACCAGGTACTTCAGACCGCCCGACACCGCCGCGTCGCCCAGTTTGCACTCCACGAAACCGACCGGCTTGCCCGAGTGGACGAGCACGAAATCGACCTCGCGCCCGTCGATGTCGCGGAAGTAGCGGAGTTCGACCGGCCGACCCTGCGTATCGACCTGGTACTCGGCCCACTTGAGCAGATGCGCCGCGACCAGGTTCTCGAACCGGGCGCCGGGCTCGGCGACTGCAGTCCAGTCGAAGTGATAGTGTTTGCGCTCCTTCTTGACCGCGCGGAGCCGGGGCGCGCCGAACGGCGCCACGCGGAAAATGCAGTAGACCCGCTCCAGGATGTCGAGCCAGCGCGATAGCGTCGGATGACTGACTTGGAGGTCTTCGCGGAGGGCGTTGATCGAGAGCGGGCTGCCGACGCGATCGGGCAGGGCGAGCGCGAGCAACTCGAGTTTGCCGAGATCGGTAACGGTCTCGAGCGCGGTGACCTCCTCGCGCACGAGCCGCTCGCGATAGACGAGCGACCATCGCCGCGCCTCCCGCTCCGTTCCACCCAAGAAGGGCTCGGGAAAACCGGACAGCGCGAGGAGATCCGAGAGATCCTTTGCCGAGCCGCCACGGAGCTCGGCGTACGACAGCGGGTGCAGGCGCAGGTAGAAGTACCGGCCCTGCAGGGAATCCCCACCGAACCGGTAGAAGTCGAGCCGCGCGCTCCCGGTCACGAGGATGCGCTGCCGCGGCCCGAACTGATCGTAGAGACCCTTGAGATAGTTGCGCCAGCCCCGGTACTTGTGGATCTCGTCGAAGAACCACGCGTCGGTCGGCGGGAGCTCGCGGCGCAGGATCGCCGCGCGGTGCGGCGCGATGTCGTAGCTCAAGTAGGCGCGCTCGTCGCCGATCACCGCCCGCCCGAGCCAGGTCTTGCCCACCTGCCGCGGCCCGCCGACGAACACCATCTTGCGCGCCAGATCCGACGCGACGTCGGGCTGGAGGTAGCGGGGCAATGCGCTGCGGGACATCCGGCCCTTCCGGCTGATTTGCCGGCATGTTAAAAAAACTCGCGAGTTTTTTCAAGCTGGGTATAAAAAGCCCGGAACCGGGCACCGGTGTCGCTGGCGTCCGGTCGTCCGGGGCGGCGGCACGCGTCATGTCCGGCGATCGGCCGCCGGGCCGGGCGCCGTCGGGGCCGCGTCCGGTACACTCGCAGCGTGTCAGCAGCCGATCGATTCGACGTCGCCATTGTCGGCGCGGGGCTCGTCGGCGCGAGCCTCGCCGCGGCGCTCGGGCGCGCCGGTCTCGCGG
>JBOIFD010000133.1:0-2327 GCA_050741515.1 Burkholderiales bacterium | reverse complement strand
TGCCGGCGCTGCAGAAGCGCATGATCCACCTCGCCCGCGAGCACAACCGGCTCACGATCACCGCGACGCAGATGATGGAATCGATGATTTCGAGCCCGGTGCCGACGCGCGCAGAAGTGTCGGACGTGGCGAACGCGGTGCTCGACGGCACCGACGCGGTGATGCTGTCCGCCGAGACTGCGGCCGGGCGCTACCCGGTCGAGACGGTCGAGGCGATGAGCCGCATCTGCATCGAGGCGGAGAAGAGCCGGCCGGTCACGCTCGACCGCGACTTCCTCGACCGCGTGTTCACGCGGATCGACCAGTCGATCGCGATGGCGGCGCTCTTCACCGCCTACCACCTCAAGGTCAAGGCGATCGCCGCGCTGACCGAGTCCGGCTCGACCGCGCTGTGGATGTCGCGGCTGAACTGCGGCGTGCCGATCTACGCGCTCACCTCGCAGACCGCGACGCGCTACCGCGTGAGCCTGTTCCGCGACACGCATCCGCTCACCGTCTCCTACCACGGCCACGACCGCGACAAGCTCCTCGAGGAGGCCGAGAGCGTGCTGGTGAAGCACGGCGTGGTCGCGAGCGGCGACCTGATCGTGCTCTCGTTCGGCGAGCCGATCGGCAAGTCCGGGGGCACGAACACCATGAAGATCGTGCGCGTGGGCGAGCGCAGAAAACCCTAGCTGCCCTGTGGATCGCTCGTTGTGAGGTTTCCCGAGCGCTTCGACTCGGTCGAGCACCTCGAGGACGCGATGACCGCGCCTTCGGCGGAGCTCGTGCGCGACCTCGCCCGCGTCCCCGGCGACCTCATCGTGCTCGGCGTCGGCGGCAAGATGGGCCCCACGCTCGCCCGCCTGGCGAAGCGCGCGGCGCCGGAGAAGCGCGTGGTGGGCGTCGCGCGATTCTCGGAGCCGGGTCTGCGCGAGGCGCTGGAGCGTCGGGGCGTCGAATGCATCCAGGCCGATCTCCTCGACCGCGACGCGCTCGCGCGGCTGCCGAAGCTGCCGAACGTCGTCTTCATGGCCGGGCGCAAGTTCGGCTCGAGCGGCGCCGAACACCTCACGTGGGCAATGAACGTCCACGTGCCCGCCCTGGTCGGCGAGGCTTTCGCGGGCGCGCGGATCGTCGCCTTCTCGACCGCGTGCGTCTATCCCTTCGTTCCGGTGGCGAGCGGGGGCGCGACCGAGGAGGCGCCGACGACTCCGCCGCCCGGGCAGTACGCCAACTCGTGCGTCGGCCGCGAGCGGATGTTCGAGCACTTCTCGCGGCAGCACGGCACGCCGGGGCGGCTCATCCGCCTCTCGTACGCGATCGACATGCGCTACGGCGTGCTCCACGACGTGGCGCGGAAGGTCCTGGCGCGCGAGCCGATCGACCTCACGACGGGTCACGTCAACGTGATCTGGCAGGGCGACGCCAACGGCCAGGCACTGCGCGCCCTCGCGCACTGCACGGCGCCGACGAGCGGCCTCAACGTGAGCGGCGCGGAGGTCACGAGCATCCGCGCGGTCGCCGCCGCGCTCGGCGAGCGTCTGGGGGTGAGCCCCGTCCTCACCGGCACCCCGGCGCCGACCGCATGGCTGGTGAACACTTCCGAAGCACAGCGGCTGTTCGGCCCGCCCGAGGTTTCGCTCGAGACGCTGATCGACTGGACCGCCGACTGGGCCGCGCGCGGGCTGCCGTCGCTCGGCAAGGATACCCACTACGACGTCCGCGATGGCAACTACTGAAACCGCGACCTGGCCGGTGCGGGTGCTCGGCCCGGGCGACCTCGCCCCGGCGCGCGAGCTCTCCGCCGCGGCGGACTGGAACCAGGTCGACGCCGACTGGCGGGTCTTCCTCGAGCTCGGTCACCTGATGGGGATCGACGCCCCCGGGCACGGGCTCGTCGCGACCGCGGCGACGCTGCCGCTCGGCCACGAGTTCGGGTGGATCAGCATGATGGTCGTGCGCGCCGACTTCCGCCGGCGCGGGCTGGGGCGCCAGCTCCTCGGCCAGTGCATCCTCGACCTCGCGGCGCAGGGCCTCGTCCCGGGACTGGACGCGACCCCGGCGGGCCGCGAGCTCTACCGGCGCCACGAGTTCCGCGACACGTGGGCGATGACGCGCTGGAAGTGCGAGCGCCCGGGCATCGCCGCGCCCGGCGGCGCGGCGCCGGGGCTCGAGATCCGCGCGGCAACGGCTGCCGACCTCGACACCATCGCGGCGCTCGACACTCGCGCATTCGGCGGCAGCCGGCGCAGCGTGCTCGCGCGGCTCCTCGAGCGCGCGCCGTGGCTCGCCGCGATCGCGATGCGCGCGGGCGAGCCGTGCGGGTTCCTGCTGGCCCGCGACGG
>JBOIFD010000132.1:0-9810 GCA_050741515.1 Burkholderiales bacterium | reverse complement strand
CCTCGCCGCGGCGTTCGTCGCGATCCCGTTCGTCGCGAAGCGCGACTGAGCGGCGCGTCTGCAACAGATTGTCAAATCCGACCGCCGGGACTGGCGCTCAACTGCCGCCTCCCGGATCATGCGGACGTGTCGCCTTCGGAGGAGGAGGGTGAGAGCGGGGCCGCGAGGCCCCGTTTTTTTTTGCGCCCGCCAACCCAATCCAAGAGGAGGCGCCCGGTGGCAACCACCGTTCTCGACTCAGCCCTCTTTCGTGACTCGTTCGGCACTCCGCGCATGCGGGAGATCTTCGAGGAGCGCGCCCTGATCGCGCGCTACGTGGAGGTCGAGGTGGCGCTCGCGCGTGCCCAAGGGCGCTGCGGCGTTATCCCGGGCGACGCCGCGCGGGAGATCGAGGCGCGTTCGACGCCGGAGGCGCTCGATCTCGACCTGCTGCGGCGCGAGACTGAGCTCGTCGGCTATCCGATCCTGCCGCTCGTGCACCAGCTCGGCAGGATGTGCGGCGAAGCGGGGCGCTACGTTCATTGGGGCGCGACGACCCAAGACATCATGGACACGGCGGTCGTGTTGCAGGTCCGCGACGCCCTCGCGCTCGTCGAGTCGGAGCTGGACGCCGTTCGCGGCATCCTCGTGCGCCTGGCGCGACGTTACCGCGACGCGCCCATGGCCGGCCGCACCCACCTCCAGCACGCGCTGCCGGTCACGTTCGGCTACAAGGTCGCCGTCTGGCTCGCCATGTTCGACCGGCATGCGGAGCGGCTCGCGCAGCTCCGCCCACGCGTCTTGGTGGGCCAGTTCGCCGGGGCCGCGGGTACGCTCGCATCGCTCGGCGAACGCGGGCTCGAGGTCCAGAAGGCGCTGATGGAGGAGCTCGGGGTCGGCGTGCCGGCGGCGACCTGGCATGCTGCCCGCGACGGGCTGGCCGAAGCGGTGAGCTTCCTCGGCCTCCTGACCGGGTCGCTCGGCAAGGTCGCCTACGACGTGATGTTGATGGCCGCCACCGAGCTCGCCGAGGTCCATGAACCCTTCGTCACGGGCCGCGGGGCGAGCAGCACGATGCCGCAGAAGCGCAATCCGATCTCGAGCGAGCTGATCCTTGCCGCGGCGAAGGCGGTGCGGAGCCACGCCGGACTGATGCTAGACGCGATGATCCAGGACTTCGAGCGCGCTACCGGTCCGTGGCACGCCGAATGGATCGCGCTCCCCGAGAGCTTCATTCTGACCGCCGGGGCGTTACACCAGGCCAAGTTCATGCTGGACGGCTTGGTCGTGGACGAGGAGAGGATGCACAAGAACCTCGGGATGACCTCCGGGTTGATCGTCGCGGAGGCGGTGATGATGGGACTCGCGCCGCATCTCGGCCGCAACGAAGCGCACGAGGTCGTCTACGCCGCCTGCCGGATCGTCAACGAACGGGGCGGCCGGTTGGCCGACGTTCTCGCCGGCATGCCGGAGGTATCCAGCCGTCTGGATCGCGCGGCGGTGGAGCGACTGACCGATCCAACGAACTATCTCGGCCTGGCGCCCCAGATGGTCGACCGCGTCATTGGCGATCGGCGATAGCCGCTCGCGAGGGACGCAAGCTAGCCTTCAACACCCTCGAGGTGAGCGACTGGAGGCGGCCAGGAGCTGTCATTCCCCTCGCGCAGGTCGTCGAAATTCTCGAACGGGAACGTCGCGTTGCTCGCCCGTGAGCGGCCGAACACCTCGGCGAGGCAGTCGATCCACTTTCCTTCGATTCGCTCGCGCACCACGGCCCGCGCCCTGGCTCGTCCGTCGTCGGGCATGATAGAACCCGGCGCGAAAAAATTCACGAACTGCCGGGCGAGCGGCATGGAGCGGGAACGCAATCTGCTTTGCGCTGCTCGATAGCGGTTTCAGACTTCACGAGGATCCAGACGAATGACTCGGTCGCACGATCCACGCGCCAGGCGGTGGTTGGCCTTTCCGTCGCTCATGACCGGCGAGCAGGTCGACGCAGCGCACGGGGCGGCGGGCCGGCACGAGCAGCAACACGATCCCGACCGCCGCAAGGAAAAGCCGGACCCCTGGCCGATCCTCGAGCGCGCCTTTCCCCGGATCGCAGCGAAGATCCGCAAGCATTGGGGCAAGCGCGCGCTCGACAACTATCTCGCGAAGCTCGTCGTTGGCGACCGCGCGAGACGCCGCGGTTTCCCCCTCGAAGTGCTCGCCGCGATCCTCGAAATCGTGCGGCTGCACGGCGAACGGTACCGGTTCAGGAGACCCATCTGCCCTTGGGAAGAAGACGTCCGCGAGAGCAAGTGGTGGGATCGGCGTTAGCCGGCCCGGCGGCCTCGAAGTTCCTCTTTCACTTCGTCCGCCATTCCCTTTGACACGGGGGTAAGTCCCTCGCGGGCGCGCCGCGCGAGCGTGTAGAGCGGATCGCGGCCCGCCGGGCGCCGTTCTTGTTCGTCCTTGCTCGCGGGCCTCTCTAGCCCTTCGCGCCGGGGTCTGGTCGCGCGGCGACCGTAAGCGGGCCCGCGTCAGTGCTCAACCCCGGACCGAAGCAATACGTTACTTCGACCGTGCCGAAACCTTCGATGACGAAGATGCGCGCGCTGTGTTCTTCCATGGCGTCGGGCACTTGCAAGCTCCGGAAGAACGGGGAGATGGCGTCGTCCACGAGTCTGTTGACGATGGTCTGCATCTCCTTCCTCGCGCTGTCGCGCGCCATGTCCAGCGCGATGGCGAGGCCGATTGGAGCCCCCGGAATGAGCCACGCCCACCACGGCACGCTCACGTCCACGCTGATGTTCACGGCGACCGGAACAAGTTTCCTTCTGAAGGCGACGAGGTCGTCGGCGGCCACGCCCAGACCGAAACTCACGTCAATGTCGACACTCGGGTCGGGGAAGTTGTTCAGGACGCTGGCTAGTCTCAGAATGAACCTGATGCGGTCGGGCGTGATGGTGACCTGTGGCTTGGACGCGTTGCGGAAGTAGATGTCGCTGCGCTTGTCGATTTCCTGCTTCAACACCCCCGCCACCAGCTCGTCTATGAGGCTGCTCTCGCGGTTGATGCACTGCGCGAGGCTAACGTTGACGGTCGCCGACCCGAGGAATTTGGAGGCCAGTCCGGCGAAAGCGTAGAGGCGGAAGATGTGCGTTTCTCGCGGCTGGACACTTCTCGCGCCGGACTTCGACACCGGCAGGCCGTCAATCCTCACACGAAAACCGGCGGGGCCGTCCACCTGCCACCTGAGCGTCGAGACGCCGAAAGCGTCGATGTCGGGCGGGTTGGCCGTGAAGTGTCTCAGAGTAACCTGGTCGAGAATTTCCAACGACGGGTCTTCCGGCTCGCCGTTCTGATCTTGAAGCGGCAGCACAAAAGACTCCTCTTCCGCACCGGAACGCTCAAAGATCTGCAAGCGCACGTTGCTGATGGATGCCATGCTGAAATCCTTCGGTCCTCTAGGAGGCTCTCACCTTAGGCGCGGCCTGTTTGGTTTGCTATCGCCTATTCGCCGTACCTCGCGGCCTAGTACGAACGCCCGAAAGTCGCGCGTGAATTAGCGGATGCAACCCCCTAACACGCTCGCGCTGAAATGGCGTGGTGGTACCGAAGACACAGCCCGAGTTATCTCGAGCCCAAGGTTTTGGCGTTGGAGGAGTCTCGTCGGGGGAACCGGACATGCGCTTTTGTTCGTCGCTCGCTCGCCATGACCTCGCCCGTCGTCACGTCGCCGCAGCGTGCTCCCTCGGCAGGAACACGTAGTTCAAGTACGGCGCCGGGATTGCACTCCGAAGCCGCTTGAGCTCTGCGATCGGCATCAGCTCGCCCCGGAGGAAGAAGAACCCGTCGTAGTCGAGCGAGGTCAGGTACGCGCGCACCCGCTCCAGCTCGTAGTCCTCGGATTCGCACAGGACCGCCGGGCGGTCCTCCCGCAGCAGTCGCTCGCCGCCGACGAAGCACGCGTACTCGTGCCCCTGGATGTCGGCCTTGATGAAGCGCACCGGCCGCAGCGGACTCCGCAGGAAGTACTCGTCCAGCGTGGTGGTCGCGACCGTCAGCGCGTCCTTATCGGCACCGGGTTCCAGCTCGAGGCTTCCCGCGCCCCAGTGAATGCGAGGTCGAACGAGCCGCCGCTCGCCGGTGCTCGAGGACAGCGCCGCCGCGACGATCGTCAGCCGGTCTAATTCGAACGCCGCCTTCAATTCACGCAGGTAGGCCGCCAGCTCCGGCTGCGGCTCGAACGCGACGACGTTCCCGCCCGGCGCGACCGCCTTGTGCATCCAGTACGAATAGACGCCGCGATTCGCCCCGATGTCGGCGACCGTGGCACCGCGCAGGTCGCGGCCCAGCAGGTACGCGATCTCCTGCCGTTCGGTGCGCAGGCGGTAGCGCCACGCGCGGTGATACGCATGCGCTCGCTCGAAGATGTGCATCCGCGTCCGTTCAGCATCCGGCGACGCACTTGCCGTTGCCGTCGAACTCCATCGTGCGTCCGCTGATGGCGAGGTGCGCGGCAGGCTTCAGCTGCTTGATGAGCGCGGCCGTGCGCGAAGCAGGCCTCAGCTTGCCGCCCTCCGTCGCGGCCTCGTTCACATGCGTAAGGATGACGGACACGGGCCGGACGAGCTCGTTCATCGCGTAGCCTCCCGACATCACGGTCCCCGCGCTCGACCCGATATTCAGCACCGCGAGGTTCGCCTTGTGATACTCGTTGACGACCGTCTTCATCTCGGTGTGTATGCCGGTGTCGCCCGAGAGATACGCGGTGAGTCCGTTGGTGAACTTCACCACGTACCCCGTCGGTGGCCCGAGGACGATGCTCGTGCCGTCCGGCCCCAGATTCGCGCGCTGCGCTTCGGACAGCAGGGAAAGCGGCACGTTGTTCGCGTGCGAAGCGAATACGACCGTGATCTCCACGCCCTGCGCCGCATTCGGCGCTTTGGCGATGAACGCGCCGCCGAGGTGGGTGTTGGAGCGGCACGGGGCGGCGACGGGGACGGTGGTCACGCCCGCCGTCTGCGGACACACGGCGACCGGCTGGCCGCGGATGTTCTGCACCTTGCGGCCGATGAACGTTCCCATGTCGCTGGTCATGACGATCGCCGCGTTCTTCGCCGCGACGACCTCCGCGGTCGTGGGGTTCGGTCCGGTCGGGACCCGCGCCGAGTTGGCGCACTCGCCGGCGCCCACCGCTTTCAGCTTCTGGTCGCCGATGTGGTCGCCGTGCGCGTGGCTGAGCAGCACGGCGTGGATGGTGCCGAGCCGCGGGTCGTCCGCACCGGTGACGGTCTGGCCAGTGTCGTAGAGGAGGCGCACGCCGGTCGGATCCTCGAAGATCGTCGCGCGGTCGTTGGCGCAGAGCTCGCCCGGGTGCGAGCCGACCGGAGTGATTTTCACGTTCTGGGCGATCGCCGGAGCCGTTGCCAGGACGAGCGCGAGGGTTGCGCCTGCGTATGCGGTTCTCATGCTTCGCTCCTTGGGTTCGGTGATTCGGCCAGCTCGCGGACGCTACCCGCGGCTCAATGCCGCAGCACGCACTTCTCGTACAGGTCCTTGAACCGGCCCTGCGGGTCGTACCGGCGCTTGAGCGCGTCGTACCCGGCCTGGTTGTAGATCGCAGCGAACTCCTCGCGCGGGTAGTAGCTCTCGGAGTAGAGCGACTTGATGCCGCCGAGCTCCAAGACCTTCCGTTCGACGAGGCGGTTGAAGTGCCCTGGCGGATGCGCCTCGGGTGGCCGCACGACGTCCCAGAATCCGAAGTTGACGTACAGGACGTTCGGTCGCGTCGGGAACAGCGTCCATGAGGCGGCCGGATCGTGCGCCCGGAACGGGCAGATCCACACCGGGAGGATGCCGATCTCCCGCTGGAAGAACTCGAGGAACTCCGGCGCGCGGTCGATCGGGATGTCCACGTCCTGGATGAGCGACTCCGGGTGCCGTCCGACCAGCCGATCGAGCCGCTTCGTCAGGCCAACCCGGCTGTTCCACCGCATGACCTTCGTATAGAAGGTCGAGTTGAGCCGCTTGCGGCCGAGCAGCCGCCGCACGACCGGGTTCTGCGCGTAGAGGTTCTTCGAGCACCAGAACCAGTCGGTGTCCCAGCGCCAGAGGAAGTCGCGCGCGGTCAGGTAGTCCTCGTCGCGGCGCCGCAGGCTGCGGTAGTAGATGCGCTCGAACGTGTAGTCGCTCGCGTACGGCGCGGTTTCCACGCACCGGCCGACGGTCGCCACCATCTCGGCCGGGCCGAACACGACGCCCTCGACGAAGTCGGCGGGCGACGCGCACATGGCGGCCAGATTGCCGAAGAACGCCTCGGGGTCGCTGTGACGCACGTGCTCCAGCCGCACGAACGGCTTCACCGGCACCGCCTTGGCCTTGACGCGCAGGGCATAGCCGAGCGTCCCGTACGAGTTCGGAAACCCGTAGAAGAGGTCGCGGTGCTCGTTGTCGGGCCGCGCGACGACGATCGAGCCGTCACCCGTGAGGATCTCGAGCTCGTGCACCGTCTCGTGCACGAGCCCGTATTTGAACGACGAAGCTTCGATGCCGACCCCGGCGACCGCCCCGCCGATGGTGATGGACTTGAGCTGCGGCACGACGCAGGGCATCAGCCCGCGCGCCAGCGTCGCGTCGGCGAGCGCGTCGTAGGCGGTCATGCCCTCGACGTCGACCCAGCCCTCCACGGGATTCACCTCGAGGACGTGGCCGAACTCCCGCACGTCGAGGCTCCGGCGCGGCGCCTCGGCGCGGTCGCGGAACAGATTGGAGGTGCGCTTCCCGAGGCGCACCGGCGCGCCGCCGTGACTCGCCGCGAGCTCCCGGACGACCCGCTCGCGACGCTCGGCGAAGCCGTTCATGTGCGGGTCACGCGGGGACTTCCGCCTCCCGGACGACCTCGGCGAGCCGCTTCTCGTCGTAGAGGAACGTCCGGCTCATCGGGTAGCTCGCGCGGGTGATGTTGCGCTTGCTGAAGACGATCTGGAAGAGATGCGTCCGCCCGTGCGGCGCCAGGAACATGTTGGCGCAGGCATGCAGGTACGTCTGCCACACCCGGCGGAAGCGCTCGTCGAAGCGCTTCGGGTCGATCGCATGGATGCGCGGCCAGCTGGCGTCGAACCGCTCCGCCCACGCGTCGAGCGTGAGCACGTAGTGCCGCCGCAGGTTCTCGATGTCGACCACTTCCAGGCCGCAGTCCTCCATCGCCGCGATCGTCTCGGCGAGGCTCGGGATCCAGCCGCCGGGAAAGACGTGCTTGCGGATGAAGAACTCGGTGTCGAACACGCCGACGTGCCCGATGAAGTGCAGCATCCCGAGGCCGCCCGGCTTGAGGAAGTCGGCGTGCGCCTTGACGACCTCGCGCAGCTGGTCGCGACCGGCGTGCTCGAGCACGCCGATCGACACCACCTTGTCGAACTGCGCGTGCGCCTCGCGGAAGTCGGCGAGCCGGACGTCGATCCGGTCCGCAAGGCCGCGGCGGTTCACCTCGCCCCGGACCCAGTCCACCTGCTCGTTCGTGGTGTTGGTCGCGGCGCCGTGGATGCCGTAGCGCTCGGCGGCGTAGAGCATGAAGCCGCCGAAACCGCAGCCGATGTCGACGACGCTCTCGCCGGGCTTCAGGCGAACCTTCCGGCAGACGTGCTCGATCTTGTTCGCCTGCGCCTCCTCGATCGTGCGGGTGCCTTCCTTCCAGTATGCGCAGGTGTACATCAGCCAGTCGCGGTCGAGCCAGAGCTTGTAGAAATCGGCTCCGAGGGCGTAGTGGAAGCGGGCGTTGACGCGCGCCCGCTCGGTCGTGCGGTTGCCGAACCGGAACTCGTGCCAGCGGTTGCGGACATCGACCAGAGGGTTGGACCGGGCGTCGTCGAACCTCGAGTCGGAGCCGATCCTGAACGCCGCGGGCAGGTCGCCCGCGACGTCGATCGCTCCCGTGAAATAGGACTCGAGGAGGCCGATGTGGCCGAAGACCAGCGTGCGCCACTGCGCGCCGGCGGTCTTGAACGTCACCGTGACTTCCGGCTCGCCGGGATGGCTCGAGAAGCTCGACCCGTCGGCGAAGTGCACGCGGAAGCGAACCGAGGTCCGGCTCGCGAGGCGTTGCATGAGCTTGCGGAGGAGACTCGTCATCGTGTCGGTTTCGGTACGGTAACGGGCTTGGCGGCCGGATTCTAGCGGACCGCGGCCGGAATCGGAATCACACCCGGCGCGCCGGGTACTCGTCGGCGATCTTGTCCTCGAAGAAGCTGACCGGCGAGGGCGCGTTCATGAAGCGGCGGTGCACTTCGGGCGACACGCCGCTGTACGCCATCACGCGACCGTCGTTGAACTCGATCTCGAGGACTTCGCTCTTGGGGTCGTAGCCCACGCCGCGGATCTTGGACGAGCTGATGCGCTTGCGTTCCACGGCTCACTCCTGCCTGATCACGCGGATCGCGTCGCCGGCGCGGACGCTCGCGAGCGCCCGCGAATCGCCCACGACCTGTCCGAGCACGTTGCAGCGGGTGACCAGCCGGGACTCGCCCTGCTTCGAGATCGGCGTCGGGCCGTAGGGGAGCGCGAGCGCGTCGCCGTCCACCCAGAAGCAGACGGTGCCCGGCGGGACGACCTGCTTCGCCGCGGACTCGAGCTTCGCGGTGACGGGGGTCGTGAAGTACACCTCCTCGCCCCAGGTCTCGGCCCGCGCGGTGAAGGGCAACGCAGCGACGAGCCGGGCGGCCGTCGGCGTCGGCTCCAGCACCAGGGTCACCGCGCCGCGCGGCCATTCGATCCGGATCTTCGTCGTCATCGCGTCTCTGCGACCGGCAGTTTGTCAGCGCTCCTCGACGTGCTCGACGCGGAGCTCCACCCCCTGAGCTCCGTTCCACTCGTCGATCCCGAGAGCGTACGCGAGGCGCACCCGATCGGGCAGGGGGGCGTCGCGCCGGAACGCGATCGCCTCGAAGCGCCGGCCTTCGCGGGCGAGGCGGAGGCGCAGGTGCCTCTCGCCGACCAGGCGCTGGCTCTCGACATCGAACTCGTCGGCGAAGAGCGGCGGCGGGAACCCCTGGCCCCAGACCTCGGCCTGCAACGCGTGGGCGAGCTGGAGGGTGGCGTACTCGGGCTCGAGCGAGCCGTCGGTCTCGAGCCGGCGCGCGAGCGTCGCGGGATCGACGAGCTCGCGCACGACTGCGTCGAAGGCGGCGACGAACCGGTCGACGTCGCCCGCGCGGAGCGTCACACCGGCCGCCGCGGCGTGCCCGCCGAAGCTGATCAGCAGCGCCGGCTCGCGCTTCGAGACCAGGTCGAGCGCATCGCGCAGGTGCA
Organism: Burkholderiales bacterium; assembly: GCA_050741515.1. Classification (GTDB taxonomy): domain Bacteria; phylum Pseudomonadota; class Gammaproteobacteria; order Burkholderiales; family SG8-39; genus DATEDA01. The sequence goes on along the minus strand of JBOIFD010000132.1, from coordinate 540 downwards.
GGCCGGGGATCGAGCGCCCCGAGCCGCGCGCGAGACCGTTGCCCGCGGGGGCGAGCGCCACCACCGGGCGGTGGTGGCGGTCCTTGAGCCGCCCCGCGAGCAGCCCGACGACGCCCTGATGCCAGCGCTCGTCGAACAGGACCAGGCTGGCACGGTCGTCGACGCTGATCGTCGCGACCAGATCCTCGGCGTCGCGCTGCATCGACTCCTCGATCTCGCGGCGCTCCCGGTTCAGGCCGTCGAGGTCGCGCGCGATGTTGAGGGCCCGGGCGTAATCGTCCGTGGCGAGCGCCTCGATGCCGACCCGCATGTCGGCGAGCCTTCCGGCGGCGTTGACGCGCGGGCCGAGCGCGAACCCGAGGTCGAACGTGCCGGCGCGGCGTGGATCGCGGCCCGCGACCCCGAACAGCGCGGCGATGCCCGGCTGGGTCTGCCCGGCGCGCATCCGCCGCAGCCCCTGGCTGACGAGAATGCGGTTGTTCCGGTCGAGCTTCACCACGTCGGCGACGGTGCCGAGCGCGACCAGGTCGAGCAGCCGGC
>JBOIFD010000131.1:0-3665 GCA_050741515.1 Burkholderiales bacterium | reverse complement strand
CGATCAGGCGGCCGTCGACCGGCGAGCGGTTCTCGAACGTCTGGCCTGACTGCGACGCGGCGAACCCGCCGTCGATGAAGTTCAGGATCTGCTTCACGCCCGGCTTCACGAGCGGGGCGGCGGGCTGGTTCATGGATCGACCTCCGGGGGGTTCAGTGCGCGCGCTGGACGCGGGACTCTAGCGCAGAGACAGGTGCCGATCACGCTGCCTTGACCCGCTCGTCGCCCTGCGCCTTCTCCCGGAACTCCGGGATGTCGGGCTTCGCGCCCCACATGCAGAACGACTCCGGCGCGAACGGGAACTGCCGCGGACGGTGAGTCGCCTCCTCCTCGGGCTTGATCAGCCGGACCCCGGTGGAGTACTCGTACACCATGCCGTCCGGCCCCTCGAAGTACACGAACACCGCGCTCGAGGTCGGGTGGCGCCCCGGGCCGAAGACCACCTTCACCCCCTGCTCGCGGAGGAAGTAGTACGCGCGCATCACGTCGTCGACGCCGTGCACCTGGTGGTTGACGTGCTGCACGCCGGCGTGCGGCGACGGGAACAGCGCGATCGTGTGATGCACCTCGTGGATCCTCAGCAGCGGCGCCGCGCCGATGCGGTCGGAGACCCGCGCGCTCATCACCGTCGTCCAGAACCGCTCGTCGCGCTGGGCGTCGGTGGTCCGCAGCCCGATGTGCGAGAAGCTCCACACCCCGCAGTCGCGCGACGGGAAGAACCGGCGGCCGGCGTGATGCGGGCGGACGACGAGCTCGTGGACGTTGCCGCTCGGATCCGACAGGCTGAGGAAGTCCGCGACGCGCCGCTGCTCGCACTCGGCGCGCGAGCCGCGCCGCGTCCCGATGCGGTGGGATTCGAGCGTCGCGCCGGCCGCGTCGAGCGCGACCGCGTCCGCGACCTCCCACCCGACGGCGTGGTCGGCCGGGTCGCCCTTCACGTACACGAGCGTGTGATCCCGGTCGTCGCCGCGCAGGTAGACGGCGTTCGCCTCCCGCCGGACGAGCTCGAGGCCGAGGATCCGCTGCGCGTACTCGGTCGCCTGGGCGAGGTCGCGCGTCCCGAGGCGGACGTAGCGAAGGTCCTTGAGGTGAATCATGCGCGCCTCCATTGCCGCTCGCGTGCCGTCATCTTACCGCCAGCGCGCCCGGCGTTGCGCGCCGCGGCGCCCGGGCGGTATCCTCCGCGGGCGATCCACGAGGACAGGGCATGCTCGCGCCGCTCGACTTTCCCCGCTGGCTGGCGGACCACCGGCAGCTGCTCAGGCCGCCGGTCGGCAACCAGCAGGTCTGGCAGGACACCGACTTCATCGTGACGGTCGTCGGCGGCCCCAACCAGCGCACCGACTACCACGACGACCCGTACGAGGAGTTCTTCTGGCAGTTCAAGGGCAACGCGTTCCTGCGCGTCATCGAGAACGGGACGCGTTACGAGGTGCCGCTGAAGGAAGGCGCGATGTTCCTGCTGCCGCCGCACGTCCGGCACTCGCCGCAGCGGCCGGAGGCGGAGAGCCTCTGCCTCGTGATCGAGCGCCGGCGGCCGGCCGGCGTGAAGGACGGGTTCGAGTGGTACTGCCCGGGCTGCGACCGGCTGCTCCAGCGCGTCGAGGTGCAGCTCGAGTCGATCGTCACCGACCTGCCGCCGCTGTTCGAGCGGTTCTACGCCAGCGAGCGCGTCCGCACCTGCCAGGGGTGCGGCGCGGTGCATCCGGGGAAAGGCTAGGCGCGCGCGTTGCCGGCGTTCGCCACCCCCTTTGCCGGGGCGGCGAATGGACACCCCCCGGGGCGCTTGGTAGACTGGCCGCGACGCCCGTAGCGGGCGCATCGGTCAACCCCGACCGTGCCGGAAGAACGGCCCGGCGGACATCGAAGGAACGAGGAGGAAATCGTGCGTAACCCATTCCGTGCGCTGTCCATCGGGCTGCTCGCCGCAAGCTTCGCCGCGGCGCCCGCGTTCGCCCAGCAGAAGATCAAGGTCGGCTTCATCACCACGCTCTCGGGCCCGGCCGGCATCATCGGCAAGCACATGCGCGACTCGGTCGAGCTCGCGCTCGACCATCTCGACCACAAGATGGGCGGCATACCGGTCCAGGTGATCTACGGCGACGACCAGCAGAAGCCCGACGTCGGCGTCCAGGTCGCCAACGAGCTGCTCAAGAAGGAGCAGGTCGACATCGTCGCCGGCGTGATCTGGTCGAACGTGATGCTCGCGGTGGTGCCGGTGGTGACCGGCGCCGGCAAGATCCTGGTCGGCACGAACGCCGGCGCGAGCCCGCTCGCCGGCAAGGGGTGCGACCCGCTGTTCATCACCACCTCCTGGAACAACGACCAGACGCCCGAGGCGATGGGCAAGTTCCTGCAGGACTCCGGGGTGAACGACCTGTACGTGATGGCGCCGAACTACCAGGCCGGCAAGGACATGGTCACCGGCCTGAAGCGCTTCTACAAGGGCCGCATCGTCGAGGAGATCTTCACCAAGCTCGGACAGCAGGACTACCAGGCCGAGATCACGCAGCTCCGCGCCAAGAACCCGAAGGCGGTGTTCGTCTTCTACCCCGGCGGCATGGGCATCCAGTTCGTCCGGCAGTACGTGCAGGCGGGCCTGCGCGACCGCATCCCGCTGTACTCGGTGTACACGGTCGACGAGACCACGCTGCCCGCGCTCAAGGACGCCGCGGTCGGCCAGTACGAGACGCGCTTCTGGAGCCCCGACCTGGACGTGCCGGCGAGCCGGCGGTACGTCGCGGATTTCCGGAAGAAGTTCAACTACACGCCCTCCTTCTACGGCGCGCAGAGCTACGACGGCATCATGCTGATCGATTCCGGGGTCAAGGCGGTCAAGGGCAATCTCAAGAACACGAAGGCCATGATGGCGGCGATGCTGAAGGCCGACTTCCAGTCGATCCGCGGGCCGTTCAAGTACAACGTCAACCACTTTCCGATCCAGGACTACTTCCTGCTGCAGGCGACGGCGGGCGGCCCCGACGGCGTGTACATGAAGACCACCAGGAAGATCTTCGAGGACCACAAGGACGCGTACTACCAGGAATGCAAGATGCGCTGACGATCGCGTCCCGATAACCGGACACGAAAAGGGCGCGCCGTGCGCCCTTTTTCATGAGCTTCGTCCTCTTCTTCGAGCAGCTGCTGAACGGCGTGCAGCTCGGCGTCATGCTGTTCCTCATGGCGGCCGGGCTGACGCTGGTGCTCGGCATCATGAATCTCGTCAACCTGGCGCACGGCTCGCTCTACATGGTCGGCGCCTACCTGAGCGTCGCCGCCACCCAGTGGACCGGCTCCTACGTGCTCGGCGTCCTGCTCGGCCTCGCCGGCACGCTGGTGGTCGGCATGGCGGTGGAGGTGATCACGATCCGGCCGCTGTATTCGCGCGACCATCTCGACCAGGTGCTCGCCACGTTCGGGCTGATCCTGTTCTTCAACGAGCTCATCGCGGTGATCTGGGGACGTGCGGCGCTCTACACCGTGCTGCCCGCGTGGCTGCAGGGACACGTCGAGCTCGTTCCCGGCTCGATCTATCCGGTTTACCGCCTGTCGGTGATCGGCGTGGGACTGTTCGTCGCGGCGTTGCTCTGGTACGTCGTGGCGCGCACCCGGCTCGGCATGCTGATCCGCGCCGGCGCCTCGAACCGCACCATGGTCGCGGCGCT
>JBOIFD010000130.1:0-19899 GCA_050741515.1 Burkholderiales bacterium | reverse complement strand
TCGGCGCCGGCGACGAGATCATCCTCACCCACCTCGAGCACCACGCGAACATCGTGCCGTGGCAGATGCTGTGCGAGGAAAAGGGCGCGCGGCTCCGGGTGGCGCCGATCAACGACGCCGGCGAGCTCGTCCTCGATGAGTACGAGAAGCTGTTCAACCCGCGGACGAAGCTCGTCGCGTTCACCCACGTGTCGAACGCGCTCGGGACGATCAATCCGGTGAAGGACATGATCGCCACCGCGCACCGACACGGCGTCCCGACGCTGGTCGACGGCGCCCAGGCGGTCCAGCACATGCCGGTCGACGTGCAGGCGCTCGACTGCGACTTCTACGCCTTCACCGGGCACAAGATCTACGGTCCGACCGGCATCGGGGTCCTCTACGGGAAGGCGGACCTCCTCGAGAAGATGAGGCCGTTCCGCGGCGGCGGCGACATGATCCTCTCCGTCACCTTCGAGAAGACCACCTACAACGCGATTCCCCACAAGTTCGAGGCCGGCACGCCGCCGATCGCCCAGGCGGTCGGGCTGGGAGCGGCGCTCGACTACGTGAGCGCGATCGGCCTGGACCGGATCGCGGCGCACGAGCACGCGCTGCTCCAGTACGCGACCGAGCTGCTCGGGGGCATTCCGGGGGTGCGTCTCCTCGGTACGGCGAAGGCGAAGGCGGCCGTGCTGTCGTTCTACGTCGGCGACGTGCATCCCCACGACGTCGGCACGATCCTCGACCAGGATGGCGTTGCCGTGCGCACCGGCCACCACTGCGCGCAGCCGCTCATGCAGCGGCTCGGCGTGCCGGCGACGGCCCGCGCCTCGTTCGCCTTCTACAACACGTTCGAGGAAGTCGACGCGCTCGCCGCGGCGGTGCGGAAGGTCCAGCAATTGTTTGCGTGAAGATGGATGCCAAACAGCTTTACCAGGAGGTTATCCTGGACCACAACAGGAAGCCGCGGAACTGGGGCAGGCTCGACGGCGCGACCCACCGCGCCGAGGGCCTGAACCCGCTGTGCGGCGACCACATCTGGGTCGCGCTGAAGCTCGACGGGGACCGGATCGGCGAGATCGCGTTCGAAGGCGAGTCGTGCGCCATCTGCAAGGCCTCGGCGTCGATGATGACCGTCGCGGTCAAGGGCAAGACGGTGGACGAAGCGGAGCGCCTCGTGGACGGCTTCCGCGGCATGGCGACGGGCCAGCTCGACGCGGTGACCGACGCGAAGCACCTCGGCCGGCTGACCGTGTTCGCCGGGGTCAAGGATCTCCCGATGCGCGTGAAATGCGCCATCCTGCCCTGGCACACGCTGCATGCGGCGTTCCGCCGCGAGGAGACCGCGACGACCGAAGGCGCCGCCGATCCGGTGGCGCAGGCGAGCTAGCATGCCCAAGATTGCCGAAATCGAGCGCACGCCGAATCCGAACGCCCTGAAGTTCGTGCTCAAGGAGCCGCTCACCTACGGCGTGTCGCGGTCCTTCGACTCGAAGGAGGAAGCGCAGGGCGACCCGCTCGCCGCGGCGCTGTTCGACATCCCGCGCGTCGCGAACGTCTTCTACGTCGACAACTGGATCACGGTGACCCAGGACGGCGGCGCGGAGTGGGGCGAGCTCTCCAAGAAGGTCGCCGTGCCGATCCGCGAGGCGCCGGCGGCGGAGGCGCAGTCGCACGCCTACGCGGCTTCCGCCAGCGGGCACCCGGCGTTCGACGACGACCGGCTCACGGATGAGCAGCGGCAGAAGCTCGCGCTGATCACCGACCTCATCGACGAGCGCGTGCGCCCGTACCTCCAGGGGGACGGCGGCGACCTCTACGTCGTCGAGCTCGAGGGCAACGTGCTCAAGGTGCACTACCAGGGCGCCTGCGGGAGCTGTCCGAGCTCGATCTCGGCCACGCTCACCGGCATCGAGGGTCTGGTCCACTCCGTCGATCCCGAGATCCAGCTCGTCCCGGTCTAGCAGTGGTGGGGGGCGCCCGCGTCGGGATGCCCGATTTCTGTCTCATCGGCAAAGGGAGGTGGCACATGATCGACGGCAAGACGGCACCTTACGCGGCGTTGCTGTTGCGGGTGAGTATGGGCATCCTGTTCATCCTGCACGGCGTCTATCTCAAGGTCTTCGTGTTCACGATGGCGGGGACGGGCAAGTACTTCGCCAGCCTGGGGCTCCCGGACTGGTGGGCCTGGGTCGCCATGCTGTACGAGACGATCGGGGGATTGGCGCTCATCGTCGGGATCCAGGCCCGCTGGGTTGCAGTCTTCCTCGGCGTCCACCTGCTGTTCGCCGCCTACCTCGGGCACGCCGCCAACGGCTTCTGGTTCACCAATAAGGGCGGCGGCTGGGAGTACCCGCTGTTCTGGGCGATCGCGTGCTTCGCGCTGGCCCTGCTCGGCGACGGTGCCCATGCGCTGAAACCGAGCCGCCAGGCGCGCTAGCGCCCCGGCGTCGGGCCCGCGGGCGGGCTGTTCAGCGACCGGCTCTCTCTGCTATTCTCGCGGCACGGCATGTGCCGGTTTGGAAGAAAGGAGGTGATCCAGTGTCTAGTCGATACTTGAGGATCGCTGCCGTGATTGCATTCGTGCTCGCGAGCAGCGCGGCGTCGGCTTGTCCCGGCGCGAAGGCGAAGTCGGCGGACGGATCACAGGGCTCTACCTCCTCCAGCTCCACCCAGCGGGGAGGCTAGCGACCCGCCCTACCGACCGGCTTCGATTCGCCGGCGCGGCTCCGGCCGCCGCCGACGCACAACCAAGTACGAACGAAGCCCATACGGCATTGCCGGCCGCAAGGCATACGCCTCGCGGCCGGTTTCTTTTCCTGGGTGCTAACCTCGGCGCGTGCTCTCGATCCGCGGCCTCTCCAAGAGCTTCGCCGGCCCGCGGCCGCGCGCCGTCCTCGCCGGCATCGATCTCGACCTCGCGGCGGGCGAGTACATCGCCGTGCGCGGCGAATCGGGGATCGGGAAGTCGACGCTGCTCAACCTGATCGCCGGGCTCGACCAGCCGGACGCCGGCTCGATCGTGCTCGACGGCGTCGAGCTGACGCGGGCCGACGACGACGCGCTCACCGTCGTCCGGCGCGAGCGGATGGGCTTCGTCTTCCAGGCGTTCCACCTCCTGCCGTACCTCACCGCGGCGCAGAACGTGGCGCTGCCGCTGCTCCTCAACGGCACGCTCGACGGCGCGACGAGCCCGCGGGTCGGCGAGATGCTCGCCGCGGTCGGGCTCGCCGACCGCGCCGCGAGCCGGCCGAGCGAGCTGTCGGGCGGCGAGCTCCAGCGCGTCGCCATCGCGCGGGCGCTCGTTCACCGTCCGCGGCTCGTGCTCGCCGACGAGCCGACCGGCAACCTCGATCCCGACAGTGCCGCGCAGGTCCTCGAGCTGCTCCGCCGCAGCGTGAAGCGCGAGGGCGCGGCCGGCATTCTCGTCAGCCACTCGCCCGCCGCCGCGGCCACCGCCGACCGTATCTACACGCTGACGGCATCCGGCCTGCGGCCCGGCTGACGCCGTGACCCGCACCGCGCTCGCCCTAGCGCTGTTCCTCGGCCCCGTCAGGCAGAGCAAGGGCCGGCTCGCGCTCTCCCTCGCGGCCATCGCGCTCGGCGTGGCGCTCGGCTACGCGGTGCAGCTCGTCAACCAGTCGGCGATCAGCGAGTTCTCCCAGGCGGTGCAGACGCTCTCCGGCACCGCGGACCTCGAGATCCGCGGCCCTCGCGCCGGCTTCGACGAAGCGCTGTATCCGCGGCTCGCACGCCTGCCGGAGGTCGCCGTCGCGAGCCCCGTGATCGAGGCCGACGTCCGCCTCGGCGGGCGGAGCGAACGGCTGCGCGTGCTGGGAATCGACGTCTTCCGGGCAGCGCTGGTGCAGCCTCAGCTCGCGACCACGACCGTCGCCGATTCGCTCGACACGCTGCGCCCCGACACGATCTTCCTCAGCCCCTCGGCCGCGAACGGCCTCGGGGTGAAGGAGGGCGACACCATCACCGTGCAGACGGGGCTCGGCGAGGTAGCGCTGCGCGTCGCGGGGCTCACTCGCGCCGACGGCGCGCGCTTCGGGCTGGTCGACATCGCCACCGCGCAAACCGCGCTCGACCGCCTCGGCCGGATCAACCGGGTGGACCTGCGGCTGCGTCCGGGCGCCGACGTCGAGGCGTTCCGGCGGCGCCTCGCGGCGGAGCTTCCGGCAGGCGTGCTCGCCGAGCGTCCCGAAGCGAGCGTCAAGCGCGCCGCGACCCTCTCGCGCGCCTACCGCGTGAACCTGAACGTGCTCGCGCTCGTGGCGCTCTTCACCGGCGGACTCCTCGTCTTCTCCACCCAGGCGCTCGCCGTCGTCCGGCGGCGCGCGCAGCTTGCGCTGTTGCGCGTGCTCGGGCTGAAGGGACGGGGATTGATCGCGCTGGTGCTCGGCGAGGCGCTCGCGCTCGGCGTCGTGGGCGCAGGCGCGGGCCTCGCGCTCGGCTACGGGCTCGCGCAGACCATTCTGGATCTCGTCGGCGCCGATCTCGGTGCCGGGCACTTCCGCGGCCTCCAGCCGGCGCTGCGGGTCGACGCGACCTGGGCGCTCGCCTTCTTCGCGCTCGGGGTGGCGGTCGCCGTGGTCGGCAGCTTGATGCCGGCGCTGGAGGCGGCGCGAACCCAACCCGCCGCGGCGCTCAAGGCCGGCGACGAGGAGCGGGTATTCGAGCGGCTGCGGCCGATCTGGCCGGGTCTCGTGGTCATCGCCGCCGGCGCGATGCTCACGGCAGCGCCGCCCGTCGCCGGGCTGCCGATTCTCGGCTACGTCGCGATCGGGCTGCTCCTGATCGGCACGATCATGCTCATGCCGCGGCTCACGGTGGCCGTGCTCGCCCGGCTGCCCGCGCAGCGCGCCGTGGCCGCGCAGCTCGCCGTGATGCAGCTCCGTGGCGCCCCGGGTCAGTCGATGCTCTCGCTCGCCAGCATCGTCGCCGCGGTGAGCCTGCTGGTCTCGATGGCGATCATGGTTGCGTCGTTCCGGCAGTCGCTCGACGAGTGGCTGCAGCACGTGCTGCCGGCAGACCTGTACGTGCGGACGAGTGCGTCCGGGGATGCGGCGTTCCTCGCGCCGCGCGATCAGGAGCGGCTCGCGCGCCTGCCAGGCGTACGCCGCGCCGATTTCGCGCGCGTCCAGCAGCTGCTGCTCGCGCCCGAGAAGCCTCCGATCACGCTGTTCTCGCGCCCCATCGACGCCGACGATCCCGGGCGCTTGCTTCCGCTCGTAAGCGGCTTCGTCGTGCCCCGGGCGGGCGAGCCGCCGCCGATCTGGGTGTCCGAGGCGATGGCCGATGTCTACGGGTTCGCGCTCGGCGCCGTGGTCGAGCTGCCGATCGGCGGGCGCAACGAGCGGTTCACCGTGGCGGGCATCTGGCGCGATTACATCCGTCAGCACGGCTCGGTCCTGATCCATTCCGACCTCTACGTTCGCCTGACCGGCGACCGCACCGCGAACGACGCGGCGCTCTGGCTGGCGCCCGGAGCAGATTCCGCCAGGGTCAAGGAGGCGCTCCGCGCGACCCTGCCGGGCGGGGACCGGCTCGACGTCGACGAGCCGGGCGAGATTCGCGGGCGCTCGATGCAGGCGTTCGACCGGACGTTCGCCATCACCTACGTCCTCGAGCTGGTGGCGCTCGTCATCGGGCTCACCGGCCTCTCGTCGAGCTTTGGCGCGCTGGTGCTCGCGCGGCGACGCGAGTTCGGCATGCTCCGCCACGTAGGCATGACCCGCCGGCAGATCGCCGCGATGCTCGCGACCGAAGGATTCGCGGTGAGCGCGCTCGGGCTCGCCGTGGGCCTCGCCCTCGGCTGGGTGATCAGCCTGATCCTCATCCACGTCGTGAACCGGCAGTCGTTCCACTGGAGCATGGATCTCGCGATCCCGTGGGGGCCGCTGGCGGCGTTCGGCGCGGTCATGCTGGTGGCAGCATCTCTCACCGCGACGGCGAGCGCGCGTGCGGCGACGACCGACGACGCGGCGCGCGCGGTCAAGGACGACTGGTGAGGCGCCGGGCGTTTCTGCTGAGTCCGGTGGCGCTGCTGGCGCCGCGGGTGCTCGCCGCCGAGGGGTATCCGGGCGTCGCTCGCGGTCGCACGTTCGAGTTCCCGCGGGACCACGGCGCCCATCCGCAGTTCCGCACCGAATGGTGGTACGTCACGGGCTGGCTGCGCGACGTCGCCGGCCGAGACCTGGGGTTCCAGGTGACGTTCTTCCGCAACCGCCCGCGGATCGCCGAGGACAACCCGAGCGCGTTCGCCCCGAAGCAGCTCCTGTTCGCCCATGCCGCGATCGCGGATCCGGCGCGGGGCCGGCTCCTGCACGACCAGCGCGCCGCGCGCGCCGGCTTCGGCCTCGCCGAGGCGCGCGAGGGACCCACCGACGTGCACATCGACGACTGGTCGATCGCGTTCTCGGGAAGCGCCTACCGCACGCGGATCGCCGCGCGCGAGTTCGCGCTCGACCTCGCGTTCGAGCCGACTCAAGGCCTCTTGCTGCAGGGCGAGGGCGGGTACAGCCGCAAGGGTCCGGCGCCGGAGCAGGCGAGCTACTACTACAGCCGCCCGCATCTCGCGGTCTCCGGGACCGTCGAGCGGGAAGGCCGGCGCGAGCCGGTCCAGGGCGAGGCGTGGCTCGACCACGAATGGTCGAGCGAGTACCTGGCGGCGGAGGCGACCGGCTGGGACTGGATCGGCATCAACCTGGCGGACGGCGGGGCGCTCATGGCGTTTCGCATCCGGGCGAAGGCGGGGGGCGCGTTCTGGGCTGGCGGCGCGCTACGCACGGCCGACGGGCGCCTGCGGACCTTTGCGCCGCGCGAGGTGGGTTTCGAGCCGCTCCGGACCTGGCGCTCGCCGCGGACCGAGGTGACCTACCCGGTCGCGATGCGCGTCCGCGCCGGCGGGCTCGAGGTCGAGCTCGAGCCGCTGATGGACGACCAGGAGCTCGACTCGCGCGCGAGCACCGGGACGATCTACTGGGAAGGCGCGGTCCGGGCCGTGCAGGGCGGCCGGCCCGTCGGGCGCGGCTATCTCGAGCTGACGGGCTACTGGAAGCCGCTCAGGCTCTAGGTACACTCCGCGTTCCCATGAGCGACGCCAGCCACGCGTTCGTCGACGTCTGCGGCCATCGACTGGAGGTGCAGACCATCTACGGTCCCGCGGGGCGCCCGACCCTCGTGCTCCTGCACGAGGGCCTGGGATCCATCAGCACCTGGCGCGAGTTCCCGTCGCAGGTCGCCGCCGCGACCGAGTGTCCGGTCGTCGTTTACTCGCGCTACGGCTACGGGAACTCGGACGGCCTCGCGGCCCCGTTCCAGGTCGACTACATGCACCGCGAGGCGCTGGAGGCGTTGCCCGAGCTGCTCGCGAAGCTCGGGATCGCGCGACCGATCCTCATCGGGCACTCCGACGGGGCCTCGATCGCGCTGATCTACGCTGCAGTGAGGGATGCGCTGCGCGGACTCGTCGCGCTGGCGCCGCACGTGTTCGTCGAGGACCTCTCGGTGAAGAGCATCGCGGAGGCGAAGATCGCGTTCGCGACCACCGACCTGCCGGAGAAGCTCGGGCGCCACCATGCCGATCCGCGAAAGACGTTCTACCGCTGGAACGACATCTGGCTGCACCCGGACTTCCGGCGCTGGAACATCGAGTCCTTCCTGCCGCAGATTACCTGCCCGGTGCTCGCGATCCAGGGCTACGACGACGAGTACGGCACGATGGCGCAGCTCGACGCCATCGCGGTGCAGGTCGCGGGCCCGTGCGAGGTCGTCGGGCTCGCGGGCTGCGGACACCGGCTGCACCGGGATCAGCCGGAGAGGACGGTCGAGGCGGTGGCCCGCTTCGTGCGGCGAATCGCGGACCGCTGAGGGAGGTTGCCATGCGTGGACTTCAGGGCAAGGTCGCACTGGTCACCGGTGCGGCGAACGGGATCGGCCGCGCGATCGCGATGCGCCTCGCCGCGGAGGGCTGCGTCGTCGGCATCTTCGACCGCGACGAGACCGGCGCGCTCGACTGCGCCGGGCAGATCCAGGCGCAGGGCGGGCACTCGCACGTCGAGCTGGTCGACATCGCGGACTACGCCGCCGTTGCGCGCGCCGTGCAGTCGTTCGAGCAGGCCCACGGGCCGACCGGCATCCTGGTGAACAACGCCGGCTGGGACCGCGCCGCCAACTTCCTCGACACCGAGCCGGGGTTCTGGGAGAAGGTGATCCGGATCAATCTCTACGGTCCGCTCAACATGCACCACGTGGTGCTGAAGCGGATGGCCGAGCGCGGGCTCGGCTGCGTGGTGAACATCGCTTCCGACGCGGGTCGCGTCGGCTCGTCGGGCGAGGCCGTGTATTCGGCGTGCAAGGGCGGAATCATCGCGCTGACGAAGACCCTCGCCCGCGAGCTGGTGGGCAAGGGGGTCCGGCTGAACACCGTGTGTCCGGGTCCGACCGATACCGCGATCCTGCGGAGCTTCACCGAAGGCCCCGACGGCGCGAAGATCGTCGAGGGGCTGAAGCGCGCGATCCCGATGAAGCGGCTCGGAGCGCCCGGGGACTACCCCGGGATGGTCGCGTTCCTGGCGAGCGACGATGCGGCCTACATCACCGGGCAGACGATCAGCGTCTCCGGCGGGCTGACCATGCACGGGTGACCGCTAGAACTCCAGGGCCACCCGCATTCCCTGATCGATCGCCCGCAGGGCGTCGAGCTCCGCCGCCACGTCGGCGCCGCCGATCAGCCGTGCGCGGACCCCCAGCGCGGCGAGCTCGTCGCAGAGCGAACGCGACGATTCCTGCCCGGCGCAGAGAACGACGTGGTCGACCGCGAGCAGCTTCGGCGCGTCCGCGTGCCGGATGTGCAGCCCCGCGTCGTCGATCCGCTCGTAGCTCACGCCGACGAGGATCTTCACGCCGCGCCGCGCGAGCTCCGCCCGGATCGCCCACCCGGTCGTCCTCCCGAGCGTCTTGCCGGCGGGGGTGGGCTTCCGCTGCAGCAGGAAGATCTCCCGGGGCGAGGTCTCGCGCGGGCTGCCGTTCAGCCCGCCGTCGGAAAGCCCGCTCCGATCGACCCCCCACGCAGCGCAAAAATGCGCCGCCGGGTCGGCGCTGTCGGGTTTGCTGAGGTAGACCGCGGCGTCGAAGCCGATGCCGCCGGCGCCGAGGATCGCGACGCGCCGTCCGGGATGCTTCCGTCCGCTCAGCACCTCGTCGTAGCGCAGCACCTTGGGATGATCGATCCCGGGAATCGCGGGGACGCGCGGCGTCACGCCGGTGGCGACGACGATCTCGTCGAACCCTCCGGCGGCGAGCGCTCCGGCCTCGGGGCGGTGCCCGAGCCGCACCGCGACGCCGCACTGCTCGAGCCGGCGCTCGAAGTAACGGATCGTTTCCGCGAACTCCTTGCCCGGGATCGCTGCGGCAAGGTGCATCTGGCCGCCGACCGCCGCCGCCGCTTCGAAGAGCGTCACGGCGTGACCGCGCTCGGCGGCGGTGACCGCGCACGAAAGTCCCGCCGCCCCGGCGCCGACCACCGCGACCCGCTTCGGTCGGAGGGCCGGGCCGGTGGGGAGATCGAGCTCGCGGCCGGCGCGGGGATTCACGAGGCAGGTCGCGGGCTCGTCGCGGAAGATGAAGTCGAGGCAGGCCTGGTTGCAGGCGATGCAGGTGTTGATGTCCGCGGCGCGTCCCGCGCGCGCCTTGAGCGCGAACTCGGGGTCGGCGAGCATCGGCCGCGCGAGCGCCACCGCGTCGGCGAAGCCCTCGGCGAGCAGCCGCTCGGCGACCTCGGGCGCATTGATCCGGTTCGTCGCCAGCACCGGGATCGGCACCCCTTCCTTGAGGCTCTTCACCGCGAACGCGAACGCCGCGCGCGGCACCATGTACCCGATGGTCGGCACGCGCGCTTCGTGCCAGCCGATCCCGGTGTCGAGCAGGTCGGCGCCGGCCGCCGCGACCGCGCGCCCCTGGGCCGCGATCTCCGCCGCGCTCAGGCCCCCGTCCACGAGATCGAGCGCCGAGATGCGGAAGATGACGAGGAAGCCGTCGCCGACCCGGCGGCGCGTCCGGCGCACGATCTCGACCGGAAAGCGGAGCCGGTTCTCGAACGCACCGCCCCACCGGTCGGTGCGGTTGTTGGTGCGCAACGCGGTGAACTGGCTGATGAGGTATCCCTCCGAGCCCATGACCTCCACGCCGTCGTAGCCGGCCGTCTGCGCGAGCGCGGCGCACTCGACGAACGCCTCGATGACCTCCTCGACGTCCGCGTCGGCGAGCGCGCGGGGCCTGCGCCGGTTGATCGGCGCGGGGATCTCGGACGCGCCGACGAGCCCGTCGAGCTTCGCGTAGCGCCCCGCGTGCAGGATCTGCAGGCAGATGGGGGCGCCCGCGGCGTGGACGGCGTCGACGATCTGGCGATGGAACGGGAGCTGATCGCGCCGGTTGAAGACCAGCGAATCCTCTTCCATGCGCCCGGCGCTGTCCGGCGACACGCCGCCGGTGATGACGAGCGCGGCCTCGCCGCGCGCCCGCTCGGCGTAGAACGCGGCGAGCCGCTCGGCGGGGCGGTCGGCGCACTCGAGGCGCGTGTGCATCGAGCCCATCACGATGCGGTTCTTCAACGTGAGCGGGCCGAGGGCCAGCGGCGCGAAGAGTCGGGGGTAGGGCGTCATGCGGGTCCGGGCGAGGCGGGCGGATTATGGCGAGTTGCGGCGCCCCGGGGCAACGGCGGCGGCACCGGGCGGTTCGGCTAGAATGCGCGCTCCATCGGCCAACGACGCGAACGATGAAACGCCTCCTCGCCGCCGCCGCGTTCACGCTGGCCGCCGATCCGGCATTGGCGCAGGAGCGGCGCCTGGAAGCCGTCTGCGGCGACCTCTTCGGCGCGCGTCAGACCGCGATCCGGCTGCTGAAGGAAGGCTGGCCCGGCAACACCGTCGTCCAGGACGCGCTGAACCGCCCCGAGTGGCGCAACGCGTCGATGCCGGACAGGAAGATGCTCATGGACCTCTTCCAGGAGCTCTTCAATGATCCGGCCAAGCCGAGCTCGGACGTGATTCGCGACTGCATGCGGCGCGCGGAGGCCGCTCCCAAGGGCGGGTGAGGGCAGTCGGTCTGGGCCGGGAAACGGTCCATCGGGGAGGAGGGCGGGGAATGTTGGCGAGTGCGGCGAGCTTCGTCGGGCTGCTGATCGCGGCGCTGATCGGCGTCGCGGCCGGATGGCTCGTGGCGCGGCGCGGACGCGACCGGGCGGTCGCCGCGGCGCGCGAAACCGCGACGGCGGGCACCTTCCAGCTCGCCGACGAGCTGTACGCGCGCGCGAAGCGCGCGACCGAGCTCGAGTCGAAGCTCGGGGCGGTCAGGGCGCAAGCCGGGGCGCTGAAGGAGGCCGTCGCCGCGGCCGACGAGCGGGTGCACGCGCTCGAAGGCGAGGTCGAGGGCTGGCGCACGAACCTCGCCGCCGCGGAGCGGGAGGTCGCAGCGCTGCGCGTCCAGCTGCAGGTGCTCGACGCCGCGCGCCAGGCGGCCGCCCGGGACCGGCCGCCGGAAGCTGCAGAGGTGCCCGCCGTCCCGCCGCCTTCGTCGCGTGCGGGCCGGGCGGCTCGACTGCCCGAGGATCCGCGCCCCGCGCAGCACGAGCGCTCCGGCGATGGGAACAAGCGCGACGACCCGAAGCGCACGCGCAGGGAGCACCGCAAGAAGTACGGCACCGGTCCCTGACGCGGGCGCGCGCCCGCGCCCGGGTTCAGCCCCGGCGCTTGCGCTTCGCGTCGGCCAGCAGCCCGCGCTTGCGATGCCAGTCGATGATCGCCTCGTTCGGAAACCGCATGCAGACCCGGTCGCGCTTGCCGCGCGCGAGCGGCACCCACGCCGGTTTCGACGCGACGAGGCAGTGCTGCGTCTCGCGCGGCCGCGGCAACTGGGTATCGATCGCCGAGGCGAACGGATAGATCCACTGGCCCCAGCGCGGGTCCCACAGCCAGAGCGCGCTGCCGCATTTCGAGCAGAAATGGCGCTTGCCGGGGCTGCGAACGAGCTTGCGGCCCTCCCGCCACCTGGCGCGGTACACGGAGAGGTTCCTCGCCCCCCTCACCTTCAGCGTGTCGGCGTTGCCCATGATGTTGATCGCATAGCCGCCGCCACCCTGCGTCTTGCGGCAGACCGTGCAGTAGCAGCGAAGATACGGATAAGGGGTCTGCGAGTCGACCTTGAAGCTCACCGCACCGCAATGGCACGAGCCTTTGAGTAGCATCAGGTCCTCCTTCGCGTGGCGGGCGCCATCTTAGCCGAACCCATGGACGAACCCGCCGAGCGTCTCCGCATCGACAAGTGGCTGTGGGCCGCGCGGTTCTTCAAGACCCGCAGCCTTGCCGCCCAGGCCGTCGAGGGCGGCCGCGTGCAGATCAACGGCGAGCGGGTGAAGCCGGCGAAGGACGTGAAACCCGGCGACGAGGTGGTGGTCCACATCGGCGGGCTGGAATGGGTGATCGAGGTCCGCGGGCGCTCCGCGCGCCGGGGGCCGGCCGACGCAGCGCGGCGGCTCTACGAAGAGCGCGAGGACAGCCGGACGCGCCGCCAGGCGATCCTCGACGCGCGCAAGCACGCCCCCGAGCCGTCGCTCGGCCTGCGCGGGCGCCCGACGAAGCGTGACCGGCGGAGGCTCAAGCGGTTCACCGGGAGCCGCTAGAGCCGCGCGGGCGGGGCGCTAGAAGACGGTCATCAGCGCAACGGCGAGCAGCGCGTAGACCGCGACCGAGCTCCAGTAGTGGAACGGTGCCTCGTCGCGGGCATACTCGCGGCCCCACGCGCCCCTCCTGGCGAAGGTGCGGCCGGTGTACAGGCAGTGCGCGACGTAGCAGAGCAGCAGGCTGCCGAGGATCTTGAACATAGGCGAAGGATGCCATCCGGCGCGCCGTGCAGGCGGTCGCGGCCCGCCTCCGCTGTGGCCTTTTTCACCCGCCGCCGGATCCCGGACTAAGATAGCCGGACCCCGTCAACGCCCGGAGCACCTATGGCCACGACCCCCTCCCAGGACTCCTCGGCCGAACGGGTCAAGGACGCCGCCGCCGAGACCGTCCGCCAGGGCACGGACATCCGCGCCAAGATGCACGAGCTCACGCTGCTCGCGCTCCAGCGCCAGCGCTTCGACCGTCACGGCATGCGCGACGTGATCCGCGCGGTCACCGAGGGCGCGGCGTTCGGCGCGGACAAGAGCCGGGCGGACATGCGCCAGGCGATGTCCGAGGCGCTGAGCGGGCTCGATCAGGCGCTCAAGACCTCCGCCGAGGCCGGGCAGGCGGCGCTCAAGCAGCTCGCCGCGAGCGGCAAGGGCTTCTCGGACAGCGAGTTCAAGCAGGCGCTCGCCAACCTGCGCAAGCTCGAGGACGACTTCCTCTCGACCGTGGAGCAGGTGGCCGACGCGGCGAACGAGCGCGTGCAGCCGGGACTGCGCGACGCGGTGCGCACGGCGCGGCGCACCGGAACCCAGACCGGCAAGCAGGTGGCGCTCGCGATGGGCGACTTCGCGCAGAAGTTCTCCGCTGCGTCGCTGGACGCAGCGCTCGTCGGGATCGAGGCGGCCGGCGAGTTCGGCGCGCGCTTCGCGGCCGTCGCGAGCGGCATCCTCGGCGGCCTCGCCGAAGCGCTGCGGGCGCCGCCCCCGTCAGCGGAGAAGAAGGACCGGCCCAAGGAATCGTGATGCTGCGGGAAACCGTCGGCGTCATGCGGGATCTCCCGCGCCTGCACGAGATCAGCTCGGTCTTCATCCGGCACGGCCTCGGCGACCTCGTCCGCCGGATCGGGATCGCGAACGTCCTCGAGCGCGCCGGGCAGATCCTGAGCTGGGGCGCGCGGGTCGAGAGCGTGCGCCTCGAGCCCGCGCAGCGGGTACGGATCGCGCTCGAGGAGCTGGGGCCGACCTTCGTCAAGCTCGGGCAGGTCATGGCGACCCGGGTCGATCTCTTCCCCCCGAGCTGGATCGCGGAGTTCGAGAAGCTGCACAGCGAGGTTCCCCCGGTCCCGTTCGAGAGCCTCCGGCCCGAGCTCGAGCGCGCCCTCGGGCGCTCGCCGTTCGAGGTGTTCCGCGACCTCGACCCGCGGCCGTTCGGCTCGGCCTCGATCGCGCAGGTGCACCGCGCGAAGCTCCAGGACGGCACGCCCGTCGTGCTCAAGATCCGGCGTCCGGGCATTCGCGCGAAGATCGAGGCCGATCTCCGCATCCTGTTTCACATCGCCGAGCTGATCGAGTCCGAGATCCCGGAGGCCCGGCGCTACCATCCGGCCGAGATCGCGGGCGAGTTCGCGCGCTCGCTCGAGCGCGAGCTCGACCTCGCCGCCGAGGCGCGCAACATGGAGCGGATCGCGAAGAACTTCGAGGGCGATCCGTTCATCGTGATCCCGAAGGTCTACCGGGAGTGGTCGAGCGAGTCGATGAACGTCCAGGAGCACGTCGACGGGATCCCGGGCACGGATCTCGCGGCGGTGAAGGCGGCAAGGCTCGACCCGAGGTTGCTCGGGGCGCGCGGCTGCGAGGCGATCCTCAAGATGATCCTGGTCGACGGCTTCTTCCACGCCGACCCGCACCCCGGGAACGTCTTCTACCTGCCCGGCAACCGCCTGGCGATCATCGACGTCGGGATGGTGGGCCGCCTGAGCCCGACCCGGCGGAACCAGGTCATCGACCTCCTCGCCGGGTTCGCGCGGATGGAAGAGGAGGCGATGCTCGACGTGCTCCTCGACTGGGCGGGGGACGCGTACGTCGACGAGGCCCGGCTCACCGCGGACGTGAACGAGTTCGTGTTCGATTACGAGGGCATCGCGCTCAAGGACATCCGCATCGGGCCGCTGGTGCGGCAGTTCGCCGCGATCATCCGCAACCACTCGATCGTGATGCCTTCCGATCTGACGCTGATGTTCAAGGCGCTGATCACGATGGAAGGCCTCGGTCGCCAGTACGACCCGGACTTCCACGTGATCGACCACCTGACGCCGATGCTGCGGCGGGCGATCGCGGAGCGCTACCGGCCGACCGGCCTTCTCAGACGCGGGCGGAGCACGGTCACGCAGTTCTTCGACCTGGTGAGCAGTGTGCCGCGCGACCTGGCGCGGCTGCTGCGCGACGCGCGCCGCGGCAAGACGCGCATCGACCTCGACCTGAAACGCCTGGATACCTTCGGCAAGCAGCTCGACCGGACCATCGACCGCGCCACGATGGGGATCATGACGGCCTCGCTCGTGATCGGTTCGTCGATCGTCATGACGGTGCACGAAGGACCGTCGGTTTGGGGGATGCCCGTGCTGACGATCCTCGGGGCGGCGGGCTACGTCGTCGCGTTCTTCAACAGCATCTGGATCATTCTCGGCATCTGGCGGTCGGGGAAGGAGTAGGAGCGAAGTAGGAGCAGCGGCGGGGGTGTTCTTTCCCCTCCTCGGGGAGGGGAGACCACCCGTCCGCTTCGCGGGGCTACTGCTTCTTCAGCCCGATCGCCTGCATGAGCTGGGCGAGCGTCGCGTCTTCCTTGGCGATCAGCGGGCCGAACTCGGCCGCGGGCATGAACGCGGGGCGCACGCCGAACTTCTCGCTCGCCCGCGCGAAGTCGGGGCTCTCGGCGGTCTTGCGGATCGCTGCCTCGAGCCGGGCCACAATCGGCTTCGGCGTGCCCTTCGGCACCGCGATCCCGCGCCAGGCCTCGAGCGAGACGTTCCAGCCCTGCTCCTGCGCCGTGGGCACGTCGGGCAGCGCCGGATCCCGCCGCGGCACCAGCACGGCGAGCAGCCGGACCGTCCCGGTCTTCACGTGATTCGACAGCGCCGCGGGCAGCTGGACGAGCACGTCGATGTGGCCGCCGAGCAGGCTCGGCACCGTCTGGGCGGCGGGGAAGGGCACGTCCAGCACGTCGGCGCCCGCGGCCCTGAACAGGGCGACCGCCGAGATGTGGGTGTGGCTCCCGATGCCCGAGTTGCCCACCGAGATCCCCTTGGGCCGGGCTTTCGCGTCGGCGATCAGGTCGCCGAGCGTCCGCCACTTCGCATCGCTCTTCACCGCGACGATCGGGGACTCGACCAGCACGCGCGCCACCGGGTCGAAGGCCTGGTAGTCGAACGCGAGCTGCCCCGAGTGGTAGGTGGTCGAGATCGAGTTCGAATTCCAGACGACCGCGTAGCCGTCGGGTTTCTGCGCCGCGACGTGCCGGTAGCCGATCGCGCCGCCCGCGCCCGGGCGGTTGACGACGACCACGTTCGCGCCGAGCTGCTTCGCCATCCCCTCCGCGAGCAGGCGCGCGGTCACGTCCGCCGACGAGCCGGCCGGGAACAGCACCGTGATCTCGATCGGGCCTCGCTGCGGGTAAGGAACGTCCTGTCCCCGGGTCGGCGCGGCCAGCGCGACGAGCGCCGCGCTCCCGATCACTGCGACTGTCTTGCTCCACGTTCTCATGGCGTCCTCCTGCGTCAACCTCTCGACAGAACCTCTGCAACCTCGACCCGCCGCCCCTCGCGCGCCGACTCGAGCCCGGCGCGGATCACGGCGAGCGATGCCGTGCCGCGCTCGCCGTCCATCTCCGGCTGCCCTTCGCCGCGCACCGCCGCGGCGAACTCCTCGAGCTCGTCGCGGATGGCGTCGTTCTTCTCGAGCGCGACCGGGCTCGACCGGTCTCCGCCGCGCTTCAGGAAGCGCAGGCCCTGGTGCAGATCGTAATACGCGCTCGCCTCCTTGCCGTAGATGTTCATGAGGTAGTACTCGGAGGCCGAGGCGTAGCTCGCGTTGAGCGTCGCGAGCGCGCCGTTTTCGTGCTCCAGGACGAGACTCGCGACGTCGGGATTGTCGCCGGGCAGGACGAGCTGCGCGAGGCGGGCGTTCACCGCCGTGATCGGTCCCAGCAGGTACTCGAGCACGTCGGTGTAGTGGATGCCGATCTGCAGCATGACCCCGCCCGGCATCCCCTTGGCGGTGTAGCGCCACGAGGCGAGATCGAACTTGCCCAGGCGATCGCGGCTGATGTTCGCTTCGGCGTTGACGAGCTTGCCGAACGCGCCGTCGTCGATCTGGCGGCGAATCCAGCGGAACGGGCTTTCGCGGCGACGCTGGTAGCCGAGGGCGAGCACGACGCGGGCCTTGCGGCAGGCCGCCGTGATCGCCCTGGCGTCGGCGATCGAGTTGGCGATCGGCTTGTCGAGGAAGACGTGCTTGCCCGCGGCGGCCGCGGCGCGCGTCGTCTCGAGGTGGACGTCGTTGGGCGTGGTGTTGACGATCGCCTCGACCGCGCGGTCGTCGAGGATCGCCGCGTAGCGCTCCGCCGCGCGGCAGCCGTACTTCCCCGCGAACGCCTGCCGCTTCTCGGGCGAGCGGCTGTAGCAGGCGACGATCTTCAGCTTGTCGGAGCGCCTGATCGCGTCGGCGAGCACATCCGACCACCAGCCCATGCCGATGCTGGCGACGCGTACCGGTTCGAACGCCATTTCGCCGCTACTTCCCGCCGATCCGTCCGCTCGCGCCGATCGACTCGACCGCCTCGCGCGCGATCCGCTCGTCGAACTGCCAGTCGCCGCCGGCAACTCCGATGCCGCCGATGCACTCGCCGTCGACGATGATCGGGCAGCCGCCCTCCATGGCAGTCCAGCGCTCGGGCCCGGCGGCGAGCGCGAGGCCGAGCGCGTGCACCGTGTCGAGCGCCTGGCCCTGCGCGCCCTGGGACGTCGTGGGCCGCCGGTTCGAGGCCGCGCAGACGGCCTTCGTCGTCGCCGAGTGCACGGTGTGGAAACGGCCGCCGTCCATGCGCTCGAGCAGGATCAGGTTGCCGCCGGCGTCGGCGATCGCCACCGTGATCGCGACTCCGGCGGCCTCGGCCTTGCCGATCGCAGCGGCCATCATGTGCCTGGCCCCGGCGTGGGTCAGGCGCTTGGTGCTCGCGACGTACATGGCTTCAACCTCCGGAGGGGACCCGGCGGGCATTATGGCGCAGGGCGTGGCGCGGCTTGCGGAACGCCCCGCGCGAGGCGCCAGACCACGATGAGCAGCACCGTGCCGACCACCGTGGCGGCGACCTGCAACCCGGACCGGGGGACGATCGTGGCGATGGCGCAGGCGGCGAGCACCAGGCGCAGCGGCCACTCGATCGGCCGCCGCCCGTAGTGGCCGTGCACCGCGAACGAAGCGAAAAAGGTCAGCGCCGTGCCGAATAGCGTCGCGACGAGGATGTCGACGAAGCCGCCCTCGACGTTGAGCCCGGGATTGAAGAGGAAGAAGAACGGCAGCATGAAGCCCGCCGCCGCGAGCTTGACCGCGTAGGGACCGAGCGCCATCGGGTTGGCGCCGGCGATCGCCCCGGCCGCGAAGTTGGCCACCGCCACCGGCGGCGTGATCGCCGAGAGGCAGGCGTAGAACAGCATGAACAGGTGCACCTGCATCTCCGGCAGGTCGAAGTGCTGGCGCAGTACGGGCGCCAGCAGCGCGGCGCCCAGGATGTACACCGCGGGCGTCGGCATGCCCATGCCGAGCAGGATCAGGAACACCGCCGCGAGCATCAAGGTTGGGATCAGCAGGCCGCCCGAGAGGTACGTGATCAGGAGCGTGAACTTGCCGGCCAGGGCGCTGATCTCGATCGCGCCCACCACGACCCCGGCCGCCGCCACCGCGCCGATCAGCGGGACGAGCTGGGTGATGGTGTCGGTGCAGCACTCGACGAAGCGGCGCGGGCCGATCGCGCTGTCGCGGGCGAACCAGCTCAGAACGATCACGGCGGCGGTTGAGCCGGCGGCCACGTAGACCGGCGTGTACCCGGCCACGAGGAGCCACATCAGCGCCGCGAGCGGCAGCAGGTGGCGCCAGCCTCGCGCGAGCGCGGTGCCGAGCGGGGCGATATCCTGCTCGCGCATCCGCGGCTCGTTGTAGCGCACCGCGTCGTGGTGCACGAGGATGTAGATGCCGACGTAGTAGAGGATCGACGGCAGCCACGACGCGGCGACGATGGTCGCGTACGAGATGTTGGTGATGTCGGACATGATGAACGCGACCGCGCCCATCACCGGGGGCAGCATCGCGCCGCCGCTCGACGCCGTCGCCTCGATCGCGCCCGCCCGGACTGCCGAGATGCCCTGCCGCTTCATGATCGGGATGGTGAGCGGTCCGGTGGTGGCGACGTCGGCGGTGGGGCTGCCCGAGACCGAGCCGTACAGCCCGCTCGCGGTCACGCAGGCCTTTGCGGCTCCGCCGCGCATGCGACCGGTGACGGCGCCCGCCAGATCGAAGAAGAGCTGCCCTCCGCCCGCCTTGTTGTAAAAGCTGCCGAACAGGACGAACAGAAAGGCGTAGGTTGCCGCTACCTCGAGCGGCGCGCCGTAGATCCCGTTCTCCATGATCGTCATCATCTCGATGAAGTACGGGACCCCGAAGTTCTCGTGCTTCAGGGGGCCGGGCATCCAGCTGCCGAAGAAGGTGAACGCGAGGAGCACGAGCACCAGCGTGGTGAGGGGCCAACCGGTGGACCGCCGGCACAGCTCGATCACCAGCGCGAGCAGCGTGAAGCCGACCACGATGTCGGCCAGCGTCGGCTGCGAGAAGCCGCGGCTCCAGTTGAGGAACTTGTCGTGCAGGACGATGTAGTAGAGCGCGACCGCGAGCGACAGGGCGGCGAGCGCGACGTCGGTCCACGCGAGCTGCTTGCGGTCGGGGTGCGCCGTGGTCGTCAGGAACGCGATCGGGAACGTGATCGCGATGAAGATCGAGATGTCGAGGTGCCAGTTGGCGGTGAACGCGCGCGCCCAGGTCGCGAAGCCCTCGAGGGTGCGATACGGCAGGCCGCTCGCCTCGAGCTGCGTCGCCAGCCAGAGGGCGGCGTCACCGGTGATGCTGGAGAGCGCGCCGATCCACAGGACGTAGAGCGCCGCCGCGGTCGAGGCGGCGGCGATCAGGGGTGGCCAGCC
>JBOIFD010000129.1:0-8290 GCA_050741515.1 Burkholderiales bacterium | reverse complement strand
GGGGATAACAGGCTGATTCCTCCCAAGAGTTCATATCGACGGGGGAGTTTGGCACCTCGATGTCGGCTCATCACATCCTGGGGCTGTAGCCGGTCCCAAGGGTATGGCTGTTCGCCATTTAAAGTGGTACGTGAGCTGGGTTTAAAACGTCGTGAGACAGTTTGGTCCCTATCTACCGTGGGCGCTGGACATTTGACGGGGGCTGCTCCTAGTACGAGAGGACCGGAGTGGACGCACCGCTGGTGTACCGGTTGTGACGCCAGTCGCATCGCCGGGTAGCTATGTGCGGAAGCGATAACCGCTGAAAGCATCTAAGCGGGAAGCGCGCCTGGAGATTAGATGTCCCGGAGGGTAACCTCCCTGAAGGGTCGGGATAGACCATCCCGTTGATAGGCCGGATGTGGAAGGGCTGCGAGGCCTTGAGCTAACCGGTACTAATTGCCCGTGCGGCTTGATCCTATAACCCCAAGCGCATGTCGCTCGACGCGACGCGCGCGGGGCGCGTGACGCGAATGCGATCACGACCGACGCTTCTTCCGAAATGCTGAGCTCCGCGCCGGGGCGATTGCTCCGAGCGCGCGGCTCACGACCGAATTCCTGACGACCACAGCGCGCTGGAACCACGCCTTCCCATCCCGAACAGGACCGTGAAACGGCGTCGCGCCGATGATAGTGCGAGGTATATCGCGCGAAAGTAGGTCATCGTCAGGATCCCCAAACGAAACGCCCTGGCGCTAGTAGCGCCAGGGCGTTTTCGTTTGCGCCCGCGATGACCGGATTGAGCGCGCGCGACAACCTCGCGACAGCGAGGTTGCGGCGGAGGCTAACCTGCGCGTGCGCAGGTTAAGGGCGAGCAGGCTGCCAGCCTGCTCGACCGGCCGGAGCCAAAGCCGGTCATCGTCAGGATCCCCAAACGCGGAAGGCCCTGGTCGAAAGACCGGGGCCTTTGGGGTTTCTGGGGCCGCGAAGATGAGCTGCTGCAGTGGGGGTGGTGGAGATGCGACGTGCTGTGCTGCACAACAGGGCTGGAAAAACCCTTGTGAAAACCGTCAGTTTTTCCGCCCGGTCACGGACTTAGGCCGCCGGGTGCCTAGACTTGGCCGGGGGGGCGCGTTACCCTCTTCAGGTTCGCCAAAACAACACAGCAACACCGAGCGGAGAGCGATGTCGCGTCCCAAGATCCGGGCGATCCCCGCGATCAAGAACACCGTGATGATCGTGGACGACCAGTCCACGGGCCGGGCGATCCTCGAGGAGGTCGTCCGGAGCATCGACCTGAACATCGCCGTGCAGCCCTTCGAGAGCCCGATCGACGCGGTGCGGTGGGCGACCACCCACTCGTCCGACCTGGTCCTCGTCGACTACCAGATGCCGGAGATCGACGGCATCGAGTTCGTCCGCCGGCTCCGCCTGCTGCCCGAGTACGCGCACGTGCCGATGGTCATGGTGACCGTGCACGACGAGCGCAAGGTGCGCTATGCCGCGCTGGATGCCGGGATCACCGATTTCCTGACCAAACCGATCGACACGCGCGAGTGCCTCGCGCGGTGCCGGAACCTGCTCATCCTGCGTCGTCAGCAGCTCGCGCTCGAGGACAAGGGCCGGCTGCTCGAGGGCATGGTCCAGGAAGCGACCTCCGAGGTTCGCCACCGCGAGAAGGAGACGCTGTTCCGGCTGGCGAAGGCCGGGGAGTTCCGCGACGAGGAAACCGGCAATCACGTGATCCGGATGGCCCGCTACTCGCGGCTGATCGCCGACTCGATCGGGCTCGATCCGCAGGAGGCCGAGACGATCGAGCTCGCGGCGCCGCTCCACGACATCGGCAAGATCGGGCTCCCGGACCACATCCTGCTCAAGGCGGAGAAGCTCACCGACGTGGAGGCGAAGGTGATGCAGCGCCATCCGGTCATCGGCTACGAGATCCTGAAGGACAGCCCCTCGAAGTACCTGCGCATGGGCGCCCTGATCGCCCTCGGGCATCACGAGAAGTTCGACGGGTCGGGCTATCCCTACGGCCTCGTCGGGGATCACATCCCGCTGCCGGCGCGGATCGTGGCGGTGGCCGACGTCTACGACGCGCTCACCTCGAGGCGTCCGTACAAGGCCGCATGGCTGTCCGAGGAAGCCTTCAGATATCTCCAGGCGCACCGCAACAGCCACTTCGACCCGATGCTGGTCGACGCGTTCCTGAACGTGCGTGAGGACGCGCTGGTCATCCAGGAGGAACTCAAGGACGTCACGCCCGACGCGCCGAAGGACGCGAGCGCGGCATGATCGGCGCGCTCGGCGGACTCCTGAACGGCGTGCGGGCACGGCTCGGGGATCGAGCCGACAGCGAGCACGAGCAGGCGCTGATCCGCCTGGCAGTCGGCGCGGTCTTCTTCTTCTACCTGCTGCCCGAGGCCCTCCAGGGGGGGCTCGACGCCCGGAGCCTGGAGGCGTCGCTCTTCCTGCCGATGCTCGGGTTCATGGTGTTCGCAGCGGGGATCTTCGCCGCCATCGTGATCTCGCCCGGGATGTCGCCGGCGCGCCGCGTGTTCGGCGCCGTCGTCGACAGCGCCGCGACCAGCTACTTCATGGCCCGGACGGGCGTGAACGGCCTGCCGCTATACGTCGTGTACCTGTGGATCATCGTCGGCAACGGCTTCCGCTACGGCAAGTTGTACCTGCTCAACACCCTCGCGTTGAGCGGCATCGGCTTCTCGATCGTGCTGTACACGAGCACGTTCTGGCAAGCGCACCTCGGGGCCGGTATCGGCCTGTTGCTGACCATGGTCGCGCTCTCGGTGTACGTGCTCTCGCTGGTGAGACGCCTGAACGACGCGCTCCACCATGCCGAAGCCGCGAACCTCGCGAAGCGGCGGTTCGTGTCCACGGTGTCGCACGAGATGCGCACGCCGCTGAACGCCATCATCGGGATGCTCGAGCTGCTGCGCGACACGCCGCTCAACGTCGAGCAGTCCGGCATGGTGAAGACGATCGGCCAGTCATCGCGCGCGATGCTGGGGCTGATCGAGGACGTTCTCGATTTCTCCAAGATCGAGGCCGGCAAGCTCACCGTCGCCCGGGAGAAGTTCGATCTCTACTCGCTCGTCAACGGCGTCATGCAGATGCTCCGGCCGCAGGCCGAGGGCAAGGGCCTGAGCTTCGCCTCGACGTTGATGCCGGACGTGCCGCCGAACGTGCGCGGCGACGAGGCGCACCTGCGGCAGGTGCTGATCAACCTGCTCGCGAACGCCGTGAAGTTCACGGCTAGAGGGGGCGTCACGCTGCATGTCTCGCGAGTGGGCGAAGGGCCGCGGAGCGTGGTCCTCAAGTTCTCGATCCGCGACACCGGGATCGGCATCGCGCCCGCGGATCAGCGGCGGATCTTCGAGAGCTTCACCCAGGCCGACCAGACAACGACACGGCGGTTCGGCGGCACCGGGCTCGGGACGACGATCGCCAAGCAGCTGGTGGAGCTGATGAGCGGTCGCCTGGGACTCGAGAGCGCGGTGGGTCTCGGCAGCACTTTCTGGTTCGAGCTGCCCCTGGAGGTCGTGGCGACCGAGTTCCGCGTGGAGGAGCCGTCGGCGCTCGTCCAGATGCAGGTCCTGGCGATCGGCCTGCCGCCGGAGCCGCTCGCGCAGGTCGAGTCGATGGTGCGGGGCTGGGGCGGCGCGTGCGTGCGCGCGGCCGGGCTGGAGGATGCCGTCGCGCACGCGGTCGCCGCGGAGCGGCAGGGCCAGCTGCCGGGCTGCGGGCTGCTCTACGCGGAGGACCTCGAGTCAGCAGAGCGGGACGTCATGCGGCTGCGCCGGCAGCTCGGGGGCAAACGGCTGCCGATCGTGCTCTGCGCGCCGGAAGCGTCGAATGTCCACCGCATCCCGATCGTCCACGGCGGCTACGCGGCGGTCCTGGCGTTGCCCGCGGACAAGCGGATGCTGTTCAACACGCTGCACGCCTTCACGGCGGGCGACGACCAGGCCGAGGGCGTCGTCTTCATCAGCGACTACCTCAAGCGCCGGGACGCCGGGCGCGGCCTGAAGGTGCTCGTGGCGGACGACAACGCCGTCAACCAGACGGTGCTCGCGAAGATCCTCGAGCGCGCGAACCACGAGCTGACCCTCGTGGCGCATGGCGACGAGGCTCTCGACACGCTCGAGCGGGAGCGGTTCGACATCGCGATCTTCGACCGGAACATGCCGGGCATGTCGGGCATCGAGGTGGTGCGCGCGCTGCGGATGATGGAGATGGGCGGTCCCCGCCTGCCGGTGATCGTCCTCTCGGCCGACGTGACTGAAGAAGCCCGCCGCGAGGCGGGCGAGGCGGGCGCGGATCTCTATCTCACCAAGCCCGTACAGGCGACCAAGCTGCTGGAAGCGCTCATCACGCTGTGCCCGTCGGTGGAGACGGCTCCCGCACCGGTCGGCGGCCGTGCGCCGGCCGAGGCCCGGGGCGCGGAACCGTCCGACGCGGCAATGCTCGACTACGATCAGCTGACGCTCCTCGAGGGGCTCGGCTCGCGATCGGATTTCATGGAGCGGCTGGTCGGGGTGTTCATCGGCGACAGCGCTGCCCTCATGGAGAAGATGGACGCCGCCCTCGACACGAAGCGGTTCGGCGAGCTCCGGTCGCTCGTGCACGCGCTCAAGGGATCCGCCGGGAGCATCGGCGCCGAGCAGCTCGCGCGCTCGTGCACCGAGCTGCAGGACCTCGCCGAGGGTGACCTGCGGCTGCGGGGGAAGACCCATCTCGGGCGGCTCCGCTCCGACCTCGAGCGGACGCGGGGGGAGCTGACCGACTACCTGCGGAAGCGGAAGAGCTCGACGGGCTGAGCGGCGGTCGCGGGGTTCCGCGGCCAAAATGAAGCGGCCCCGCACGCGCGAGCTGCGCGCGAGCGGGGCCGAAAAAGCGCTGCTTGCTGAGAAACCTGCGGTGACGCTTCCCCGGTTACGCTGCCTGCGCTTCGCCCGGCGCCGCGGCGGACGGGTCGCCGGCCAGGCGGCGCTGCTGCGCGCTCACCAGGCGCTTCATCATCTTGAGGTCCTTCTCGTCGAGGCGCAGGGCGGCGTCAACCCACGCCTCGGCGATCTGATCGAGCTCCTCGCGCGTGATCGGGTGGACGTAGTTGCGGGACTGGAACACCGCCTGCATGCCGTTGCGGCGCCGGTCGTTCTTGCGGATCCATTCGTAGGTCGCGCACTCGCCCATGCCGTCGGGCGCGACGACGTCCACGAGGCCCATCTCCGCGAGCTCGCTTGCCTTGTGGATGCGCCCGCTCAGGATGAACTCCTCGGCCGCGCGGAGCCCGATCCGTCGCGTCAGCAGGCTGACCGCCCCCATGCCCGGGAACAGGTTGAAGAGGATCTCCGGCAGGCCCAGGTTGGCGCTCTCCTCGGCGATGATGACGTCGCTCGAGAGCGCGGTTTCGAAGCCGCCGCCGAGCGCGTCGCCCTGTACGAGCGAGATCGTCGTCAGCGTCGGGCAGTGGTAGTGGCGGATCCGCGGGTAGATGCAGTCGATGCACCGGCGCGCGTAGGCCGAGAGGGCGTCGCGGTCGCGGGCGTTGATGAGGAGCATGAACAGGCCGAGGTCGCCGCCGAGGTTGAAGACCCCTTTCACCTTCGAGCCGGCGACGTAGTACTTGGCCTCATGCACCTCGCCTTCGAACAGCACCCGCCCCCGGTTGAGCTCGAGCTGCTCGTCGTGCGCGCGGATGTCGTTCAGCAGCCCCAGGCTGAAGCAGGGCGTGCCTCTGGGATTGAACATTCCCCAGACGACGCCGTACTCGCGGTCGAACTCGACCTCGAACTGCGTGGGACGGGCCTCGCTCAGTCCGCTGATCGAGGGTTTCCTGCCGACTTGGGGAAGGCAATACAACTCCCTGGGAAGGGACATGTCCATGGCGTTAGCTCCTCAGCAAAGTGTTGTCGTTTGCCCTGTGCCGGGCATGGCAGCGCAGCCGAGCCCCCTTTTGATCGCCACTTGTTAGTTGGCCCGTCTTGTGGACTATTTAACACGCGTTGGATGAAAAGGGCAACGCGTCAATGGGCTCTGTGCGCCGGTTCGAGCAACTTCACGAATGCCGGCGTCATGATCGACCCGCGGCGCCCCGGTGATCCCGTAGACCCGCATCAGGAAGCCCCAGACCCGGGGCCCAGGGGAACGACCGGGCCGGCTGCTAAGCCCTTGGCTTGCCACGTATTCGCATCCCCCGGAGCCCTATCTTGATCCCGGTCAAGTGCCCGGCGGCCGCCCGACCTGCCATGCCTTCGCGGTGAGGACTCGTGGCTCCCTGGGCCCGGCGGGCTTCCCCGAGCCCGGTTACCGGCCCTCCGGCCGATGTGACATTCTTCACACTTCGCGGTCGACCCACGCCCCGCCCCGGGACGGGCCGCCGGCCCGCCGGTTCATCACCCGATGGAGGACCTGATGTTCAAGCGCGTTCTGATCCCGACTGACGGCTCCAAGCTGGCGCGCAAGGCGATCAAGGCGGGGATCCGGCTGGCGAAAAAGCTCGGCGCGCGGGTCACCGGCTACTACGCGATGGAGACCATGCAGCCTTACGTGTATGCGGACGGCTACATCATCAGCACGGCGATGCTGAAGAGCTTCGAGGAGCGCGCCCGTGAGCTGGGGCGCAAGTACCTCGCGGAGGTCGAGAAGGCGGCGAAGGCCGCGCGCGTACCCTGCGACCTCCTGATGACCAAGCCGGCGACGGCGGCGCAAGGGATCATCGACGCCGCGCGGAAGAAGCGCTGCGACGTCATCTTCATGGCATCGCACGGCCGCGGCGAGCTCGCAGCCCTCGTCCTCGGCAGCGTGACCCAGAAGGTTCTCGCGCGCTCCCGCACGCCGGTGCTGGTGTTCCGTTGAGCCCGTCGCAGCCGGCCGCGTGACGCGGGTGCTCGCCGGCGGTGCGTGACGCTCGCGGCTCGGGCGGCCATCTTTAGGGGCGTGTGATCCAACCGGGAAGGAGATTGGAGTGCCGAGGATTCTGCTTGCCGTGGACGGCTCCGAGAGCGCGATCCGCGCCACCCGCAAGCTCGTCGAGAGCGCTGGCTGGTACCGGGAGCCGATCGGGATCGAGCTCGTCACGGTGCATCCGCCGCTGCCGCAGGTCGGCGGGTTCGCGAAGGCCGTCGTGAGCCACGACATGGTCGATCACTACTACAGCGAGGAGGGCGGCAAGGCGCTGGCGCCCAGCCGCAAGCTGCTCGACGAGGCCGGGTTCCGCTATACACCCCACATCCTGATCGGGGACGTCGCTCCGACCCTCGTCGAGCACGCCCAGAAGTCCGGCGCCGACCTGATCTACATGGGCACGCGCGGGATGACGGCGATGTCGAAGCTGCTGCTCGGTTCGGTGGCGACCAAGGTCCTGCATCTTGCGCACGTCCCGGTCGTGCTGATCCACTGACCGGCCGACGAGGCGGGAGGGTGGTGGGCGGTACTGGGATCGAACCAGTGACCCCTCGCGTGTGAGGCGAGTGCTCATACCGCTGAGCTAACCGCCCAAACCGCGCGGGATTTTCCCATGGCGCGCAGAAGGCGGTCAAACCGCATCCCGCGGCGTTAACATCGGGCCAACCGGTGGCGGGAAAGGCGGTCATGCGAGTGGGGGTGCCCAAGGAGATCAAGACGCACGAGTATCGCGTGGGGCTCACGCCCGCGAGCGTGCGCGAGGTGCGCGCCCACGGGCATGAGGTGATCGTGGAGCGCGGTGCCGGCCAGGGCGCCGGTGTGACCGATGCCGAGTATGGCGCAGTGGGCGCACGGCTCGTCGACACGGCCGACGAGGTATTCGCGGCCGCCGACCTCATCGTCAAGGTCAAGGAGCCCCAGGCCGTGGAGCGGAAGAAGCTGCGCCCGGGCCAGGTGCTCTTCACGTTCCTGCATCTCGCGGCGGATCCGGACCAGGCGCAGGACCTCGTCGCCTCCGGCGCCGTTGCGATCGCCTACGAGACGGTGACCTCGCCGCAGGGCACGCTCCCGCTGCTCGCCCCGATGTCGGAGATCGCGGGGCGCATGTCGGTCCACGTCGGTGCGACGTGCCTCGAGAAGCCGCGCGGCGGCCGGGGCGTGCTCCTGTCCGGGGTCCCGGGGGTGGCGCCGGGGAAGGTGGTGATCCTGGGCGGCGGCAACGTGGGCAGCAACGCGGCCTATGTCGCCACCGGCCTGGGGGCGGAGGTCGTCGTCATGGACCGCTCGCCCGAGGCGATGCGCCGGATCGCGGCGCAGTTCGGCGCGAGAGTGAAGACCGTCATGGCGCTCGCCGAGCTGGTGGCCGAGCACGTCTTCTCGGCGC
>JBOIFD010000128.1:0-20247 GCA_050741515.1 Burkholderiales bacterium | reverse complement strand
CCCCAATCGCCGCCGCTCGAGCCGCCGAACCGGCTCGACCAGCTGCTCGACCCGCTGCCGGAGCGATCCAAGCCGCCGCTCCCACTGCCGAAGCTCGACTCGCGGCTGTCGCCAGTGCTCCGCGCCTGCTGTTCCTTGTCCGCCCACGACGAGCTGCCCGAGGCGCTCTGCCACCCGCCGCTCGAGGTGTGCTGCTGCCAGCCGCTGCTGGTGCTCTTGTACGCGTTGCCGTCGGCCCCTGCGTAATGGGTGTTCTGCGGCACGCCGTCGCTCCAGGTCTTGGTCTGCCCGGTCCGTGCGTTGTACGTGGTTGCGCTGGAGGTTTTCCCGTAGCCCTGCGGGCCGGCGGTGGCCTGCACGTTCCGGGTGACCGAGCTCCCGCCCGCAGCGGTCGCGGAGCCGCTCGACGCGTACGAACGCTGCCCGGTAGCCACGTTGTAGCTCTCGCCGCGGGACACCGATCCGCTCGCGCCGCTCGGCGTGCTCGCGGTACGGGTATAGCCCTCCGAGGCCTGCCCCGTGTACGGGTTG
The DNA here is from genome assembly GCA_050741515.1 of Burkholderiales bacterium. Taxonomy (GTDB): domain Bacteria; phylum Pseudomonadota; class Gammaproteobacteria; order Burkholderiales; family SG8-39; genus DATEDA01. The sequence goes on along the minus strand of JBOIFD010000128.1, from coordinate 19,716 downwards.
TAGCTCCGCTGCGCCGCGTAGCTGCCCGAGGTGCCGCGATAGGTGCTGTAGGTCCCGCTCGCGGTGGTCCCGTAGGCGCCGCCCGCATTGTTGTACCAGGTGCGCGTTCCCGACGAGACGCCGTAGGCGCCGCTGCGGTAGACGTTCGCGCTCGCCGAGCCGCAGCACGGGTAGCCGCCGTAATACGGGTGATAGTACGCACCGCCCCAGTACGGCTCGGCAATCGCGGCGGTCGCGAGGCCCATCGCGAACCCGAACGTGAAGCCGACGGCCGGGTTGTACACCGGCGCCGCGGCCACGCCGTAGGTGACCGGCGGCGGATACCACACGCTGCCGATCCACGGCGAGTAGACGTAGCCGGTGCCGTACACGACCACGCCGTCGGACGCGACGACCGTGCCGAAGTATCCGGGCGTGTAGCCGACGTACACGACCTGCGGCGTATAGCCGTAGACGCGGACGTAGGTGACGTAGTGCAGGGGCGAGCTCGGCGGGATCGTGTAGATCACGCTCGGGACCGACGTTGCCACCACCCACGGCCCGGTCAGCGCGCCGGCGGTGAACCAGACCCCGCCCGTGACCGCGTAGAAGCTCGACGGATTGACCTCGATGACCGGCACCCGCGAGTTGACGACGTACTGCATCGGCGTGTCGGGGACCGGGCTCCACTCCGGCGGGCCGTCGAACGACGGCGTGAACTTCGGCCCGTTGGTGCGCGAGACCGTCGCGTCCTGCGGAATCGAGTTGGCGATCAGCGCCTCCTGTGCCTGGGGCGTACCGGCGACCGACGCGAGCACGACGCCGGCCGGGCCGTCCTTGGGGATGCGCGCGAAGTCGGGCGGCAGCGCTTTCGCCGCGACGTACGTCCAGGGGCCGCCGAGACCGGGAGCCCGGTACCAGCGGCCGGCGATCAGGATGTAGTAGTCGTTGTTCGTCGTGTTGATGAACACGTCGCCCGCGGTGTTGCTCGCCCAGAGGAGGTTGGTGCCGGTCACCGGCACGAAGTTGGGCTGACCCTTGAAGATGATCAGCTCGCTCGGGGTCTCGGTCACGTGGATCGCGGGCACGCCGTTCGCGAGCGACGGCTTCGGCGTGGCGCCGTGGCCGCCGTCCATCAGGTCGACCTTCCCGTCCTTCGCGAGCTGCTTCGCCGTCCCGTCGAGACCGAACGGCGCGCGAAACGCCCGCGTCCACGGCCCGGTCAGCGACTCGGACGACACCCAGCCGTCGTAGACGTGCAGGTAGTAGGTGCTCCCGAACCGCGTGCGCGCGATCAGCGCCTGGGTGTTGATCACGCGCTCGAACCGCGAGCTGGGAATCTCCTTGATCACCGGCTTCCCGTCGATCGGGACGAGGAGCGCCGGCCCGTAGCTCACGAGGATGCTCGGCGGTGCGTTGTTCACCTGCGCGGCGGGCGGCTTCACCGTCTGCGACGCGCCGAGCGACGCCTCGAGCCGGTTGAGCGAGATGGTGGCCATCGCGCCCGGGAACGCGGCCTTCAGGTCCGGGAGGTAGCTCCGCCCGTCGTCCGGCAGCGTGGGGAACTTGATCTCGGTCAGCGCGAAATCGTCGAGGTTGACGAGCCGCGCGCCGCGATCGACCTCGGTTCGCGCCGTGCCGGCGATGACGCCAAAGGTCTCCATCCGCGCGCCGGCTGGCTTGAGCGCGACGGCGGTGCGGAAGTTGAGGACGTTGCCGGTCCAGGAGTTGACCTGCGGCTGGTAGATCAGCACGACGGCGTGGCTGATCGTGATCTCGCGCGGCCAGGGGTCGGCCGGCGGCGCGCCCGCGGGGGCCAGATCGGGCGGCGGCGGGATCGCTTGCCCGAGCGCTGCCGAGGGGGCAAGGAGCGCGCTCGCGGCTGCGAGCGCTAACGAGATGACGATCGGTCGGGTATCCATCTGCGCTTTTCCAGGGGGATCACTTCGGGAACAGCAGCTGCACCTGGAAGCGCAGCTGCCAGTCCGGGCCGTTGTCGGGGGCGACGACGTTCCAGTAAGCCGAGATCTGCATGTTCACGGGCAATCGCCCGAAGTGGAAGATCTTGCCGACGCCGCCGCCGAGCGGCACCGTCCAGCGGTCGTTGCTGGGGGCATCCCAGGCCGCGGTGATGATCGGTGCGCTGGTGAGGTACAGGCCTTCGGGAAAGTTGTAGTTGAGGAACGGCTGGAGCAGGAAGTTGCTGTAGCTCGGGTCCTTGCTCGAGCTCGTGATCGACCAGACGTTGTTGACCAGCGCGCCGTACACCCACGGGCTGCCCTTCTCGACGCGCAGCACGACGGCGGTTGGCCCCAGACCCCACCGGTCGTTGCCCAGGCGGTCGTTGCTGTTGGTCGGCGCCTGGGCGATCGCGCCCGCGCCCCAGATCAGCCCGGTGGCCGTGTTCGGCGAGAGAAAGGCGCTGAACTGCAGATCCCCGAGGCCCGTCGTGCTGCTCTCCCCAGGCGTGAACCCGGGCTGCCAGATGATCGGCAGGATCGTGCGCGTGATCAGGTTCCACTGCGGGCTGAGGCTGATCGGGATGACCGGTTGGATGTTCAGGATGTTCTGGGTCCCGTCCCGCGGGCCGACGTTGAAGTTGGTGTTGTTCTGGAACGGCACGCTGATCAGGTTCGCGACCGGGTTCTGGACCGCTTTCGCGAGCTCCTCGGCGCTCATGGCCGGCTTTTCCTGCGCCGCCGCGGGCGCCGCCGCCGCGTTGGCGAGGATCGCGAGGCGGCACAAGGATTTCGTCGATCGGGCCGGTCTCATTGTTTTTCTCCTTGCTAGGTCAGGCGCCCGCGACCACCGGATGGATGACGAGCTCGACGCGGCCGTCCTGGTAGCTGCTGCGGGAGTTGCCCGAGGCGTTGACCAGGATCGGCGGAACGCCCATCCCGAGGAGCTGCACGCGGACCGCCTCGGCCCGCTGGTTGGCCAGCCGCTCGCGCTCGGCGACCGTCCCGCCGGCGTCGGGGTGACCGACCACGGTGATCGTGACCTTGCCGTAGGTCCTGGCCACCGACGCGACCTTCTGCAGCGCGGAGAGGAACTCGGGGTTCAGCACGGCGGAGCCCGGCGCGAACCCCGTGCGCCCCGTCATGCTGACGACCACCGCGTTCCCCTGGAGCATCTGAACGGTCGCGTCGCCGCGATTGATCTCGGGCGCGAGCTGCTTCGCGAGGTTCTGCCGCTGGGTGTCCATGTGGTGGCCGATCAGCCCGCCGGCGAGCGCGCCGCCGGCTGCGCCGATCAGGATTCCGACCGCGGGATCGGCGTGATCGAGGAGTCCGCCGATCAGGGCGCCGGCGCCGCCGCCGAGCAGGGCGCCCTTGCCGGTGTCCGTGCCCATCACTCCGCCCATGCCGCCGCCCATGCCGCCGTTTCCGGCACACCCGGCCGTCAGGATGGCGGCGGCGATGGCCGCCGCGACGGCGCGCGCAGGCACACGGGCATTCGTGATGGTGTTCATGATTCGCTCCCTTCGGGACTACACGCGATCAACTGGCTCGCTCGGCCCCGCGCAACCGGCGCGGCACCATGCATCTGGCGCATCGCGCAAGTATCGACCACGCCACGGGGGCGAGAAATGGGACCTTGGTGCTATATGGAAGAAGCCTGGAAGCCCGGCGGATCAGCTCCGTTCCGGTGCCGGGGCAGCGCGCAGCGCCAGGTGCTCGGCCATCCTCACCAGGTCGGCGATCGATGCGGCGCCCATCTTCTCCATGACCCGGCCACGATGGATCTTGACCGTCTTCTCGGCGATGCCGAGCCGGTCGGCGACGACCTTGTTGATCAGTCCCGCCGCCACCAGGGCGAACACCTCGCGTTCGCGCGGCGTCAGCGCCTGATAGTGCGCGCGGAGCTCGGCGTTCTCCTTGCGGGCGCGGTCGAGCCGTGCGCTGCGCTCGAGCGCTTCCGCGATCGCCCCGAGGATCTCGTCCACGGTGAACGGCTTCGCCAGGAAGTTGACCGCGCCCGCCTTCATCGCGCGAACGCTGGTCGGGATGTCCCCGTGACCGGTGATGAACACCATCGGCAGCTCGCGGTCCGCCTGCGCGAGCGATGCCTGCAGCTCGAGGCCGCTCTGGCCGGGCATGCGCAGGTCGGTGACGATGCAGGCGATCCCGACCGGGGGAGGATGGTCGAGGTACTCCTGCGCCGAGGCGAACGTCGCCACCTGGAAGCCGGCCGCCCCGAGCTGGCGGGCGAGCGCCCGGCGCACCGATGCGTCGTCGTCGATGACGAACACGGAGCCGGTGCGGGTGGTCGGTGCGGTCGAACGGTGCGCTGCCACGGCCGGGACGTCGCCCGCGAAGGCCGACGATCGGCGGCAATTGTACGCCACGCGATGCGGCTGAGCGCTCGCGCCGCATGGCCGGTCGATGGCTGACTCGACCGCGTCGCCCATCGTCGGGACCCAGCGCATCGGAAACGCCGGCCGGCCCCGACCTTCGATCGCTGCGCGGCCCGCCCTTGCGCCGGAGAAGAAAACCGCGCCCGAAGGCGCGGCCGTCAAGAGTGCTTGCGCCCGACCGGGCCGCCGGGGCGCCCGGCGACTGCGATCAGTTGAGCTCCTTGTCCTTCCAGAACTTCGTCCCGGCGACCGCGCCGCCGGCCTGCAGCCCGTTCTTGGTGAGCGTGTAGTACAGCGCGTCGTTGACCACCTGCTCGCCCGACACCCCGCCCGCCGTCTTGCCGCCGGCGCCGGCCGTCGCGCCGCCGCCCCCGGCGAACTCCCAGCCCTTGCTGACGAACTCCTCCATCGCCTTGGCGGTCTTGAAGACGATCAGGGTTTCGTACTCTCCGCCCCCGATCTGCAGGCCCGCGCTCACCTGCGCCATGTCCATGTAGGTGTTGGTCTTCAGCTTGGCGTGGTGAACGAGCCCTTTGCCGCCGGACCCGCCGAGCAGGAAGGTGAAGCCGTAACTGGTGAACACGGCATAGCCCGGGGCCTTCGCGACCTCGCCCCTGAGCTTCGGCTCGGCCTTGTAGAACCTCTCGAGCGAGGTCTGCGCGACCTTGCGGACCTCGGCCTGCTTCTTCGCCTTGTCGGACTGGGCGAGTGCGTTGCCGGCCGCGAGCGAGAGCATCAGCACGCCGGTAGTGAGAACGTGGTGCAGTTTCATCGGAGAGCTCCTTTCGTCAGGGATGTCACGTGGAATTGCGACGCCTTTGCGGGTGCCGGCTCGTGTCACCGGCCCGCTCGATCGCCGCGAGCAGGTCTTCGTTGTTGAAGGGCTTGTAGAGTACCGCCACCGGCGCGAGCGCGGCGAGCGCCTCGCTCACCTTCTTGGGCTCGAGCGCGGTGATGAAGATCGTGGGGAGATCGCGGCCCCCGGCGGCGAGCGTCCGCTTGAACTCGATGCCGTCGATCCCGGGCATGCTCACGTCGAGCACGAGGCACGCGTCGCGCTCGGGAAGGCCGTGGGCGAGCAGCGCTTCGGCGCTCGGAAAGGCCAGCACATCGAACCCCGCCCGGCGGATCGCTCGCGCCAACGCGCGGCGCACCGAGTCGTCGTCGTCGACCAGCAACACGCGCAGTCGTGGGGTCATCGGCACCGCGGGTACGTCGCGCACGCCCCTTCATTCGTCGAGAAGAAAACACCCCCGCGGACCGAGGTCCGCGGGGGACGCCTACGCGAGCCGAGGAGGAGGCGAGGTCGCGCAGGCAGTGACCCGGAAAGCGGTCGTCGTGCAGCACGCTGGTTCCCGCTCGCCCGCGCCGCCTTCTGCGCTCCGGCCGGCCGCAGGCGTTTCGGCTCGGGCACGGCGCCAGTATCGGCTACCCCGCTGAAACCGGAAATCGGACCATGGTCCTATGGGAAAGGCCCCGGGAAGCCCCGCGCCCGGCCGGGGCCGATCCGGTGCGAGGCGGCTGCAGAAGGGAGACAATCGCGCCGCGTTGCTGCGCTCAGACCAGTGATGACGATCAGACAGGCCAGCACCAAGGTGCCGCAGTGACGGGCACCGTCACCCATCGGCCCGACGGAGCCGGAGGAGAAATCACTCCCCGTGTTGCGCGCGCCGTCCCGCTGGCGCTGCGAGTCCTGCTCGTTGGCGCCATCTGTTACCTGAGCACCGAGGTCGGCTTCGCGCACAAGTTCCCGCCGCACTACATCTCGCCGCTCTGGCCGACGGGTGCGATTCTCTTCAGCGTGCTGGTCGTGGCCCCCGTCCGGCACTGGTGGGCATACATCCTCGCGGCGTACTTCACCTCGATCATCAACGACGCCCGCGCCGGTTTCCCCATCTCGGCGATCCTGTTCGTGGCCGCCGGAATCATCGAAATCCTCGTCGCTGCGGTCGGTGTGCGTCGCTTCGCCGACGGTCTCCGCGCGTTCGACAGTCTGCGGAACCTTGTGGCCTATGTCGTCATCGCGGCCGTTCTCGCCCCTTTCATCTCCGCGTTCGTCGGCGCTTTCGCCGGCGGGGCAGAGAGCTACGGGTTCTATTGGCGTGCCTGGTTTCTGTCCGAGGCCCTCGCGTACCTGACGCTGGCCCCGGCGATCCTCACCTCGATCGGCGCCGCTCGCACTGCCTCCGGAAGAGCTCCTCTCGCGCGCCTCATCGAAGCCTGCCTGATCGGCGGCGGGCTGCTCGCCGTCGGCTTCGGCGTCTTCAGTTGGCCGACTCCCGGCGAAGCGACCCTTCCGGCGCTGGTCTACTTGCCCCTGCCGTTCCTCCTGTGGGCGGCAGTGCGATTCGGCCCGGCCGGAGTCAATGCGTCGCTCCTGATCGTCGCGTTCCTGTCGATCTCCGGAACGGTCCGGGGGCACGGGCCGTTCGTCACGAGCAGTCCGGCCGAGAACGTGCTCGCGCTCCAGTTGTTCCTCGTCGTGATCTCCCTGCCGCTGATGTTCCTGGCGGCACTGATCGCGGAGCGGCGGGCGCGGACGAACGTCCTCCGCGAGAGCGAGGCGCGGTTCCGCTCGATGGCCGACGCCGCGCCCGTGCTCATCTGGATGTCGGGCGGGGACAGGCTCTGCACCTTTCTCAACAAGACCTGGCTCGATTTCACCGGACGGACGTCGGAGCAGGAGGTCGGTAACGGCTGGACCGAGGGAGTCCATCCCGACGATCTCGAGCGTTGCCTCGCAGCCTACGGCGACGCCTTCGCCGCACGGCGAGAGTTCACGCTGGAGTACCGCTTGCGCCGGCACGACGGGGAATTCCGCTGGGTCTCGGACAAGGGTGTGCCGCGCCTGGCGCCGGACGGGACGTTCCTCGGGTACATCGGTTGTGTCGACGACGTCACCGAGCGCAAGCTGACCGGGGAGCGCACCGGGCAGGTCCTGGAAGCGACGCCGAATGCGATGATCGTGGTGACCCGAGAGGGCACGATCACCCTGGTCAACGCGGCGGCGGAGACGGTCTTCGGCTACGCTCGCGAGGAGCTCATCGGGCGTCCGATCGAGATGCTCATTCCGGAGCGGTTCCGTGCCCGGCACCCGGACGATCGCGGCCGCTACTTCGCCGATCCGACGGCCCGCACCATGGGGGCCGGGCGGGAGCTCTTCGGTCGGCGCAAGTACGGCGGCGAGGTTCCGGTCGAAATCGGTCTCACCCCGCTCCGGACGTCGGAGGGGCTGTTCACGCTGGCCTCGATCATCGACGTCACCGCGCGGAAGGAAGCGGAGCTGGACGCGCAGCGGCACCGCGCGGAGCTCGCCCATGTCACCCGCCTCTCCACGATGGGCGAGCTGGCGGCGTCGCTCGCGCACGAGTTGAACCAGCCGCTCACCGCCATTCTCAGCAATGTGCAGACGGCCCAGCACTTCCTCGCTTCCGACCCGGCCGACCTGGACGAGGTCCGGGAGATCCTGAAGGATGTCGTCGCGGACGACAAGCGCGCGAGCGAGGTCATCCGCCGGCTGCGCGCGCTCGTCCGGAAGGAGCAGCCCGCCTTCGCGCCGCTCGACCTCGGCGGCGTCATCGGCGACGTCGTCCTGCTCCTCCGCAGCGACGCCGCCCTGCGCAGCAGCCGGGTCTCGGTCGAGGCCGATCCCGGCGTTCCGCCGGTGCAGGGCGACCGGATCGAGTTGCAGCAAGTCGCCCTCAATCTGCTCGTGAACGCGTTCGACGCCATGAAGGATTGTCCGGCGCACCAGCGGCACGTCGTGGTGCGGGCGACAGCGGACGGCACGCGGATGGTCAAGGTGGCGGTGCGCGACCGCGGCACCGGCCTCGGCGCCGACGACCTGGAGCGGGTTTTCCAGCCGTTCTACACCACCAAGCGCGAAGGGCTCGGCATGGGACTGGCCATCAGCCGCGCCATCATCGAGGCCCACGGCGGGCGGCTGTGGGTGGAGAACAACCCCGACCGGGGCGCGACCTTTTACTTCACGGTGCCGGTGGGGGAGGCACCAACCCCCAGCGGCCCTCCACGACTTCCCCGGGCCTGATCGCCAGGAGATCGATCCCCGAACGAAGCGCGTTCGGGGGGCAGGTCATGGGCTCGATCGCCACCGCGCAGCGTCGTCGGGACGCAGGCTCCAGCGTGTCGCCCGTGTACACCATGAGGTAGCGGAACAAGGGATCGGCCCACAGGCAGACGCGTCGGCCCGCGTCGGGCCTTCCCAGGAAGGCGCGCGCGAGGTTGTCGGATCCGCGCACGAGGTCCGTGTAGCCGGTGTCGAGCTGCAGCGATCCGATGGGCCGCGGTGCGGCGAAATCGAGGTCCGACCCGGCGACCGGCTCGGTCCCGATCGGCAGCCCCCGGTCGTTCGTCACCAGACATCGGGTGGCGGGAATCTGCAGGACCGCGTCATCGATCGCCATGCCCACCGTCAGGTACGGGTGGAACCCGATCCCGAAGGGCGCGGGAACGCGCGAGGCGTTCCTTGCCCGGGCGGCAACGGTGAGACCCGTCCCGTCGAGGTGATATCCGACCTGCAGGTCGAGCTGCCACGGGTACCCCGGCTGAGGATGCAGCACGCAGGCGAGCTCAACCCCGTCGGCTGACTTCGAGGCCGTCCTCCACGGGAGCCATCGCACGAGCCCGTGGATCGCGTTCTGCAGCTCGGGCTCGTCCAGCGCCGCGCGGCCGTCCCGACCCTCGAACCGGTACCGGCCGCGGTCGAGCCGGTTCGGCCAGGGCGCCAGCACCTGCCCGCGGCCGGCGGGCGACCACTCCTCGGCTCCGAACCCATCGATGATGTCCACGTCGTCCAACGAGTAGTGGCGCAGGGTCGCGCCCACCTCGGTCACGATCGCCCGGTGCGGGCCGCGGCGGATCTCGTGCTGCTCCCCCGACGGCGGCGCGTCGGCGCGGGCCGGGCTCATCGGTCCCCGGGGGTTGATCCGTGCGTGCCGCCAGCCGCCGTGAGGGCCACGGCGCTCGCGATGAGCGTCAGGTGAGTGAACGCCTGGGGAAAGTTGCCGATCAGGCGCCGGTGCTGCGGGTCGTATTCCTCCGAGAAGAGTCCAAGATCGTTTCGCAGCGCGAGCAACCGGTCGAAGAGGTGCTGTGCCTCCTCGCGTCGGCCGAGCATCGCCAGGTCGATGACCAGCCAGAAGCTGCAGGCGAGGAACGCGCCTTCCCCCGGCGGCAGCCCGTCGGCCGCGCCCTCGTCCGGGATGTAGCGCATCACGAACCCGTCGCGCACGAGCTCCCGCTGGATGGCGTTCACGGTGCCCACGACGCGCGGGTCGGACGCCGGCAGGAACCCGACCCGCGGGATCAGCAGGAGGGCGGCGTCGAGCTGCGTGGATCCGTAGTACTGGGTGAACGTGTTCCGCGCCGCGTCGTAGCCCTTCCGGCACACCTCCTCGTGGATGTCGTCCCGCATCCGCCGCAGCCCCTCCAGCGGCGCCGCGTAGCCGGATGCTTCCGCCATCTTCATCAGCCGGTCGGCGGCGACCCAGGCCATCACCTTCGAATGAACGAATTGACGCCGGGGTCCCCGGACCTCCCAGATGCCATCGTCCGGCTCGCGCCAGTGATCCTCGAGCCACCGGATGACGCCTTGGGCGGGATCCAGCGCTCCGGGGACGGGAGTCATGCCGAGCTGCCGCGCCCGATAGATCGTGTCGATCAGCTCGCCATACACGTCCAGCTGCCGCTGACCCGATGCGGCGTTCCCGACCCGCACCGGGGCGGAGCCCTCGTAGCCCGGGAGCCACGGGAGCTCGTACTCGTCGAGCCGGCGCTCTCCGCCGATCCCGTACATGATCTGCAGGTCCTCGGGGTCGCCGGCGACGGCGCGGATCACCCAGTCGCGCCATTGAGTCGCCTCCTCGACATATCCGGCGGCCATGAGCGAGTCGAGCGCGAGCGCCGCGTCCCGGATCCAGCAGAACCGGTAGTCCCAGTTCCGCACGCCGCCGAGGCGCTCGGGCAGCGACGTGGTGACGGCCGCCACGATGCCCCCGGTCGGCGCGTAGGTCAGAGCCTTGAGCGTGATGAGGGAGCGCTCGACCTCGTTCTTCCACGCCCCTCGATAGGTCGACCGACCCGACCAGGCGCGCCACCAGGCGTCGGTCTCGGCGACCGCGTCGATGGGGTCGATCGGCGGGGGCGCGTCTTCCCAGGAGAGGTGCCAGGTGAGGACGAAACCGGCGCGCTCGCCCTCGCGCACGGCGAACTCGGCCTCGAGCCGATGCTCCCGGGTCGTGATCGGCACGTCGGCCCGCAGCTCCACCGCCTCGGGCCCCGCCCCGGCGCGCACCGCCTGCCCGTCGACGCTGATCCACGGCACGGTCTTGCCGTAGTCGAACCGCGGGTTGAGTCGAACGGACATCGGCACGACGCCGCGCACGCCCTCCACGACGCGGACGATCCGTGGCTGGGACATTCGCATGGGCATGCAGTCGACGATCCGAACCACGCCGGCGGCCGTCTCGAACTCGGTTTCGAGCACGAGCGTCGCGGGCCGATACCGTCGCGTCACGGCTACGACGTCCCCGGCCGGGGCGATGCGCCAGCGGCCGTTCTTCTCGGTGCCGAGCAGGTTCGCGAAACACGCGGGTGAATCGAAGCGCGGCAGGCACAGCCAGTCGATCGAACCGTCGCTGCCGACCAGCGCCGCGGTGCGGGTGTCGCCGATCAGCCCGTAGTCCTCGATGCGAAGCGCCATCCGGCCTCCCGTTGAGCCGCCGGCGCCGTGGTCCCGGCAGGGCATCGTTCCAGCGGCGGATCCAAGTCTGAAGCGCAACCGCGCCGGGCCCGATCCGGATGCCGATCGACGACCAGCTCATCGAGTCGCCGCGAAAATTCTACTACGACCGAAAGACCCGGACGGACCGCGACCGGTCCTGACGTATCATCGCAGGCTCGCGAGCGACCCGCGGTTTCGCGACAACCCGCCGTTTACCTCATGACCAGCAACGAGCGCTACGATCTCATCATCGTCGGCAGCGGGGCCGGTGGCGGCACGCTGGCCCTCAGGCTCGCACCCTCCGGCAAGCGCATCCTCGTCCTCGAACGCGGCGGCTATCTGCCGCGCGAGAAACAGAACTGGGACGCGACCGAAGTCTTCGTGAACAACCGTTACGTGTCGCAGGACACGTGGTACGACTCGAGCGGCAGGCCGTTCCAGCCGGGGGTCCACTACTTCGTCGGCGGCGCGACCAAGATGTTCGGCGCAGCGATGTTCCGGTTGCGGGAGCACGATTTCACCGCCCACCGCACCGCGGACGGCCTGACGCCCGACTGGCCGATCCGGTACGCGGACCTCGAACCGTACTACACGCAGGCGGAAAGGCTCTACCACGTCCACGGCCGGCGCGGCGACGACCCCACCGATCCGCCGGCCAGCGCGCCGTATTCGTTCCCGCCCGTGAGCCACGAGCCGCGCGTTCAGGAAATCGCCGATGCCTTGAAGCGCGCGGGCTATCGGCCGGCGTACGCGCCGACCGGCATCATGCTCGACGAGGCGGATCGTCCCCACAGCCGGTGTATCCGCTGCAATTCCTGTGACGGCTATCCCTGCCTCGTCCACGCCAAGGCCGACGCCGAGGTCGTCGCCGTTCGGCCCGCGTTGCAGTACCCGAACGTGACGCTGGTGACGAACGCCCGCGTCCAGCGGCTCGAGACCGATGCCGGCGGACGCGCGGTCACCAAGGTGATCGTGGACCGCGACGGCCGGCGCGAGGAATACACGGGCAGCATCGTCGTCGTGTCCTGCGGCGCGGCCAACTCCGCGCGGCTGCTCCTGATGTCGGCCAGCGAAAAACATCCGCGCGGCCTGGCCAACGGTTCGGACATGGTGGGCCGCCACTACATGTTCCACAACGCCGTCGCGCTGGTCGCGCTCTCCAGGCGCGAGAATCCGACCGAGTTCCAGAAGACGCTCACGATCAACGACTTCTATCTCGGCGCGCCGGACTGCGAATTTCCGCTCGGCAACATCCAGATGCTCGGCAAGTCCCAGGGGCCGATGTTCAAGGACGACGCGCCGAAGTTCGCGCCCGGCTTCACGCTGGATCGGATCGCCCGGCACGCGGTGGACTTCTGGCTCACGAGCGAAGACCTGCCGCTGCCGCAGAACCGCGTCACCTTGAACTCCAGGGGCGAGATCCAGCTCCACTACGAGTTCACGAACGTGGAGCCGGTCGATCGGCTGCGAAAGAAGCTGCAGGCGATGCTGGAGCACATGGACATGCATCCGCACCTGATCCCGAACAGTCTCTACATGGGAAAGCACATTCCCATCGCCGGCGTTGCCCACCAGTCCGGCACCTGCCGGTTCGGCACCGATCCCAAGACTTCGGTGCTCGACGTCAACTGCAAGGCGCACGAGCTCGACAACCTGTACGTCGTGGACACCAGCTTCTTCCCGAGCATCGGCGCGGTGAATCCCTCGCTGACCGCCATCGCGAATGCGTTGCGCGTCGGCGATCACCTGCGGCAACGCCTCGCATAGCGAACCGCCGGATGGCGCGACGCGACGAAATCGCGGCCGTGTACGGCGCCGGCGTGATTCAAGGCGTGGCGCTGGTCACGTTTCCGGCCGCGAGCGTCGTCTTCACCAGCGCGAGCGACTACGGCCTGTCGGGCACGGAGTACGGCGGCATGTTCGTGCCGCAGGCCGTCACCGCGATCGGAGCCTCGCTGCTGGGCGCCGGCTTGACCCGGCGGCTCGGCGCCAAACGCATCTACCTGCTGGGACTGGTGGCCAATCTATTGGCGATGGCGCTGCTGGCCATGAGCCGGTTCGTGATGCGCGACCACGCGCTGGCCTACGGTGTGCTGCTCGTCGCCACCGGCTGCCTCGGCGCCGGCTTCGGGTTCACGGTGCCGACGATCAACACGTTCGCCGCCGCGTTCTTTCCGCAGAAGGCGGACAAGGCGGTGCTGGCACTGAACGCGCTGCTTGGACTGGGGACCGCGCTGGCCCCGGTCTTCGTCGCGCTGTTTGTCGGTCTGGGAATCTGGTGGGGATTGCCGGTGTCGGTCGGCGCGCTGATCCTGGGGTTGCTGCTGTTCAGTGCGCGATTGCCGTTGCGCCAGGGCGCCGAGGCGGACGGCGCGGGAACAAAGGGGCCGACGGGGATTCCGGCACGGTTCTGGACTTTCGCCGCGTTCGCGCTGTTGTACGGCGTCTGCGAAACCATGAATGGCAACTGGGCTTCGCTCTACATGACGCGGCAACTGGGCGCGAGCGCGACGCAGGCTTCGCTCGCCCTGACCGCGTTCTGGGGCATGGTGACGGCGGGACGCATCCTCTTTGCCGCCATCGAGAAGTGGCTTCCCGGGCGTGCCGCCGGCCAGGTCCTGCCGCTGCTCGTGGGCGCCGGCTTCATTGCCACCGCACTCCTGCAACCGTCCAACCCGGGCCTCGGTATCCTCGCCTTTGCGCTGGCCGGTCTGGGTTGTTCGGCGCTGCTGCCGCTCGCCATCAGCTTCGGTCAGGCCGAGCTCAGGACCATCGCCGCGTCGGTGGCGGGCGGATTGATCGCGTTCTACCAGATCGGCTACGGGATCGCGGCCTTCGGCGTCGGCCCCCTGCAGACCCGGGTGGGTTTGAGTCTGGACGTGATCTACGGCGGGACAACCGTGGTCGCAATGGCGCTCGCCGTGTTCGCCCTGCTCATCGCCCGCCGTCCAGCCCGGCGCGTCACGGACGCGCGCGACGCGCGGATTTGAAGCTCGATCCGGAGATCAACCATCGTCCATCACGGAGACCCGTCATGAACCTGAAAGGCAAGGTCGCCATCGTCACCGGCGGCAACAGCGGCATCGGCCTCGCCATCGTGCTGGAGCTCGCCAGGCAGGGTGCCGACATCGTCATCGACTACGTCGTGCATCCCGAGGCGACCGAGGCGCTGGAAAGGGAGGTCAGCGCGTTGGGCGACCGGGCCATCGGGGTGCAGGCCGACGTGAGCAGAGTCGCCGACCTGCAGAGCCTGATCGCCGCCGCCGTCAAGGCGTTCGGCCGCGTGGACATCATGGTCAACAACGCCGGGGTCGAGACGCGCACGTCCGTGCTCGACACGACCGAGGCGCAATACGACAGATCGCTCGCCATCAATCTGAAGAGCGCGTTCTTCGGCACCCAGCTCGCCGCGCGGCAGATGATCAAGCAGGGCGGCGGCGGCCGGATCATCAACATCACCTCGGTGCACGAGGACTGGCCGATGCCCGGTAACACCGCCTACTGCGTGTCCAAGGGCGGCATGCGAATGCTGACGCGCACGGCGGGCGTGGAGCTGGCGCCGCACAACATCCTCGTCGTCGGCGTCGGCCCCGGCGCGGTGGCAACGCCGATCAACCTGTCCACCATGAACGATCCGGCGCTGCTGCGGAAGCTCAACGCCGCCATCCCGCTGGGCCGCATGGCCCGCCCGGAGGAAATCGCGAGCCTCGTGGCGTTCCTCGCGAGCGACGGCGCGAGCTACATGACGGCGACCACGGTTTTCGCCGACGGCGGCATCATGCAAAGCAGTCCCGGACTGTAGGCGGCGCCGCTTCGGGTTCCTTGCTTCACTGGACGGGTTCGATCTCGCTCGGGCGCCGCGCCGTGGTGAAGAACGGTTCGAGCGGGCCGGACTTGCCTGTCGAGCTGCTCGACTGCCTACTCGAACGCGAAAATCCTCTTCCAGTCGTTCTTCATGCTGATGACGGTCCAGCCCTTCTTCTTCGCCTCGTCGTAGAGCTTCTGGGTGAAGGTGCCGACCTTCGTGCCGGGGAGCCCCTGCGCCGGGCCGTAGGCGTACTCGCGCTTCGTGTCGTCGTGCATCACCAGCATCATCAGCCGCGCGCCGGCGCCGGCGCCGGTGTACTCGAGCATCTGCTGATCACCGGTGGAGTTGCCGAACGCCGCATACGGCCGGCGTCCGATCATCAGGTGGATGCCCTCGGGCTTGCCGGCGCGGTCGTCGTTCAGCAGCAGCCTCGGCTCCTTGGTCAGGAACGGGCTGCCGTCCTTGGCATAGCCGTACTTCGTCCCGCCCGCGGTGCCCACCACCTGCTCGGGCGGAATGCCGTAGGTGCGCTCGGAGTACACGCGCACGAAGTCCTGGCCGCCGCCGGTGACGATGTAGGTCTTGTAGCCGCTGTCGCGCAGGTACTTGAGCACCTCCTGCATCGGCTGATAGGTCAACTCGGTGTAGGGCCGCTTCCAGCGCGGATCCCTGGCCGTCTCGAGCCACTTCTTCGCCTCCGCGGTGAACGCCTCGACCGACATGCCGGTCAGCGTCGCGACGAGGATCTTCTCGAGGTCTTTCAGCGAAAGCTTCGCGATCGCCGCGCGGTTGCCGGACAGCACGGTCTTGAACGGCTCCACCTTGGCGAGCTCCGGCTTCGCCTTGACGACCGCCGGAACGCGCTCGAGGCAGTACATCACCTGCGAGTACATCGGATGCTCGACCCACAGCGTCCCGTCCTGGTCGAAGGTGGCGATGCGCTCCGCCGGAGGGACGAACTTGGGACTTCCCTGCGTCGTGGTCGTCTGCACGAATTCGACGATCGCCTTCTTCGCGGGACCGTCGTTCCAGGAGGGCAGCGGATCGGGCTGTGCCAGGGCTTGCGGGGCAAGCGCGAGCGAGGTAGCGAGAACCAGCACGTGCGCAACTTTGGAAAACGTAGGACGCTTCATCACGGTTTCCTGTTCGAGGTTAAGGTCTGGAGGGCGGGGCCCTCGAGCCCGGGCAACGCACCTATTTCACGGGGGGCGCTCCAGCACGCGTGCCGGCGGGTGCTGCGCGAGGAGCGACCCTTTCGGGTCGCCCCGTCTTCCGCGTCACTTACTAGGGTGAGCCTCACCCATCCGCTTGATCTGTGCCAGGACCTGGCTGAGGTTGTAGCTCGCCGGATCCTGCATCGGCGGGAACGCCACGTAAGACTCGAGCTCCTTGAGCCACAGCAACTGGCCGATCGGCAGCAAGTTCCAGTTGTAGAGATAAGCCGTACTCGGGGCGGCCAGTGCGCCGCCGTAGCCCAACAACGACTTCGAGTCGCCGCCGACAGTCGTCTCGAATGGATCACGCATGATGTTCTGGAGCTGGGTCCAGTGATAGGTCGTAGCCCCGAACAGCCCGCCGGTAGCAGTGTCGGGCACCATCGTGTAATAGAACTTCCAGTTCTTGTATCGCACCGCCGACGGTTGCGCGCCCGTGTAGTAGAAGAAGACTTCGCGCGCCGACTTCTCCGACTTGCCGGTGAGGTAGCCGAGCTGGTCGACGCCGTCGAGCGTCGTCTTGACGATCCCGGGATACTTGCCCGCCTCGATCTGCTTCTTCAGCGCATCACCTTTCGGCCCGCCGGCGGCGTTTACCAGCGTCGGCAACCAGTCCAATGATGCGAACATTTCCTTCTTGACCGTGCCCGGCTTGATCTGGCCCGGCCAGCGGACCACGAGCGGCGCGCGCATGCCACCTTCCCACGTGGTCAGCTTGCCACCTTTGAACGGAGTGGTGCCGCCGTCCGGGAAGGTGATGACCTCGGCGCCGTTGTCGGTGGTGAAAGCGATGATGGTGTTGTCGAGCTCGCCCATCTCCTCCAGCTTCTTCAGTACATAGCCGATGTTGTCGTCCATCTGCTTCATCCCGGCTTCGTTGATGCCCCAGTCCTTGCCGCCCTTTTCGCCGAGCATGGCTTCGTACTTCGGCGACAGCATCGTCGTGATGTGCATGCGCGCCGGGTTGTACCAGACGAAGAACGGCTTGTTGGTCTTCTTGGGGTTGTTGCGGTCGAGAAAGTCGATGACCTTGGCCGAGATCTCCTCGTCAACGGTCCTCGAGCGATCGAGCGTCAGCGGTCCCTGATCCTTGCAGGTCTGATTCTTTGCCGTGCCGTCGGAAGACGTGCACCAGATCACCGGACGCGGGGGCGTCAGACACGTCGTCTTCTTCGGATCCACGGCACCGGGGACCTCGGGGAGGCCGGGAACCGGCGTGTTTCTGCACGGCGGAGCGATGCCTTGCTGGGTCGGGGAGACATTGATGTCGTTGAAGCTCACCCCCTGCATCGCGTCGAGGTGATACAGATAGCCCCAGAACTCCTGGAAGCCGTGCGCGGTCGGCAACGCGTCGGTATGGTCCCCGAGGTGGTTCTTGCCGAACTCTCCAGTGTTGTAGCCGAGGTCGCGCAGGAACTTGGCGATCGACGGTGTGCCGGGTCGCAGGTAGGACGGGCTGCCGGGCAGCTGCGGCGGGATCATGCCCGTGCGCAGCGGATGCATGCCGGTGAAGAAGGAATTGCGGCCGGCAGTGCAGCTCTGCTCGGCGTAGTAATGCATGAAGATGGCGCCTTCGTTCCCGATGCGGTCGATGTTGGGCGTTTCCCCGACCATCAAACCGCGGTGGTAGACGCTCGGTTGCATCCAGCCGATGTCATCGCCCATGATGAAGAGGATATTGGGCTTCTTGGCCGGTGCGGGCGCCTTGGCCTGGGCGAGCGCCGGCGACGCCGTTGTGAGGCCCACGACGAGCGCGAGGCCCGCCAGGAGTGATGTGCACCCAGTTTTCATGTTCGTCCTCGTCTGTGGTTGAACACCCAGCCTGCGCCGAGCTGCGGAATTACGAGCGGCGGTTTGAAGTATCCGCAGTCCACCTCCAAACCGAAATCGGACCTTGGTCCTATGCCCGGATCACGAGCGGCGCCTGAACGCTAGCAAGCGGTGACGGCGGGAAACGTGCTTTGCGGAAAACTCGTGAGGTTCGGCTCCGCGGATAGAGGCATCGCGACTCCCATCCTGCGCGGGAGTAGAATTGCCCGGCCTCAATTCCCCGGGTGACGGCCATGAAGTTCACACGCATAACGGTGAACCCCAAGCAGATGGGCGGCGTGCCGTGCATCCGAGGGTTACGCATCCCCGTGGCGACGGTGGTGGGGATGGTGGCCGACGGCATGACCGAGGCTGAAATCCTCGGGGCCTACCCGGACCTCGAAGCTCCCGACATTCACGAAGCCCTGAAGTACGCCGCCGAGGCGGTGCGCGAGCGCGAACTGCCCTTGGCGTCGGGGTGAGGTTTCTGGTCGACAACGCTCTCTCGCCGGCGGTGGCGGAGGGCTTGCGCGGGAACGGTCACGACGCCGTCCACGTCCGGGACTACGGGTTGCAGGCGGCCGAGGACGAGCAGATCTTCGACCGTGCGGCACGGGAAGACCGGACCGTGGTATCGGCCGACACGGACTTCGGCGCCCTGCTCGCGCTCCGGGGTGGAAGCAAGCCCTCCGTCGTCCTGTTCAGGCGTGGCGTCGAGCGCGATCCGGCGCGGCAGCTTGCTCTGATGCTGGCGAACCTGTCTGCGGTCGAGGACGCATTGCGGCGCGGCGCTATCGTCGTCTTTGACGAAGCGCGTATCCGCGTGCGCGAGCTTCCGATCGCCGAGACCTAGATCGCGCCCGAGCGAACGCTCAGCGCTGGCCGAGGCGCACCCGTCCGAGTAGATTGACAAACATGGAAAAGGCTCAAGTCTATCTGCGCAGGGAAGAGCTCGACGCGCTGCGCAAGGCGGCGGCGCGCTCAGGACGCAGCGTCGCGGAGCTGGTACGTGATGCGATCCGCAAGGTCGTGCTCAAGCCGCAGGCCGGGGGCAGTCCGGTTGCAATCTGGGATGGAGAGCCCCGGCGGACGTCGATCGAGCACGACAGCGTTCGCGACAAGCCTTGATGCGGCAGGGCGAAGCCGCTTTCGTCGACAGCGGGCAGCCCGCCTCGGGATGCGGACGGCTTGGTTGCGGCCGTTGCGAAACAGCCGGGCAGTGCGTTCGCAATCCACGGCAGGCTCCTTGCATAGGCCAACGCATACGCTAGAGGCAACTGCCCCCGCGAGGCAAGACCACCATCCGTGGCGCGAGGCGCACTCACCCTCCCGGGGGAGGGAGGACTCACCCTGTGCCCGCCCCGCCGCAGCGGCATTTTTGTCAATACAAACGTATTGACAAGCGGACGGGCCAAGGCTTATGCTCGACCGATGTTCGCCGGCGCCAAGTCCGCCCAGCTCCAGATCCGCGTCTCGCCGGCCGAGAAGGCCGCCATCCAGCGCGCCGCCCGGCGGGCCGGATTGGACATGTCCGCCTATGTCCTCGCCCGGGTGCTGCCGGCCCCGGCGCGCCGTTTCCAGGAGCTCACCGAGGCCTGCCGGGAGCCCGAGGGCGCGCGCTTCGCGCTGGCGGACCTCAACTCCTGGTTGGCGAGCATCGGTGCGGGCGAGCTTCAGGAGGCGGTGGCGTCGCCCCCGTCCGGGCTGACGCCCTATCTCGCGAATTACGTTGCCGCGATGGTGGAGTACGCCTGCGCGCAACACGGCGTCGCGCCGCCGGCGTGGACGCGCGCGATCGCGCCCCTGA
>JBOIFD010000127.1:0-9809 GCA_050741515.1 Burkholderiales bacterium | reverse complement strand
CGCGGCCTTGGGTCGCGCGCTCGCGCAAGTCCTGGGCAACAAGCCCGCGGCGCTCATGCGCGGCCACGGCGCGGCGGTCGTGGGACCGTCGCTGCCCCACGTGGTCGGCCGCAGCATCTCCCTCGAGGTCGGCGCCAAGCTTCAGGCCCAGGCGATGGCGCTGGGGGGCACCATCAACTACCTCGACCCGGAGGAAGGCCGGTGGAACGAGGCGCGGCGTGACTACGTCCGGTCCTGGGAGATGTGGAAGCGCGAAGCGCTGGCGAAGTAGGGCGCCGCCACGGATTGACCGATGCCGTTGCCGCGCCTCTGGCACTTCCGGATCTCGCACTACAACGAGAAGGTGCGCTGGGCGCTCGACCATAAGCGCTGGCCGCACCTCCGGCGGGCGCTCGTCCCCGGCTTCCACGTCCCGCGGGCGTATCGGCTCAGCGGGCAGAGCAAGCTTCCGGTGCTCGAGCTCGACGGACGGGTCCTCTTCGATTCGAGCGCGATCATCGCGGCGCTCGAACGGCTGCGGCCCGACCCGCCGCTCTACCCCGGCGATCCGACGGCCCGGGCGCGCGCGCTGGCGCTGGAGGATTACTTCGACGAGGAAGTCGCGCCGGACCTGCGCCGCCTCTTCTGGTGGAGCTACCTCGATCGTCCGGCGGAGTGCGCGCGCATGGCGACGGACGGCTTTGGCCCCGTGACACGGCTCGCCTGGCGCGCCTCCTGGCCGCTGATGCGTCCGCTGGCCGGGCGCAACATGGGCCTCGACCGCGCGCGCGTCGATCGGGCGCGAGGCAGGCTCGACGCCTACTTCGACCGGCTCGAGTCCGAGATCGGGGCCGACGGGCATCTCGTCGGTGACCGGTTCACGATCGCCGATCTGACCGCCGCCAGCGTCATGACGGCGATCATCCGCCCCCCGGAATTCTCCTACCCCTTGCCCGAGCCGTGGCCGCCGGCACTGGTGCAGCTGCGGGCGAGCGTAGCGGAACGGCCGGGATTCCGCTGGGTGCTCGACATCTATTCCCGGCATCGCGGGCAGTCGTTCGAGCTCGCCTCCGGTGTTCGAGCCAGCGAGCTCGAGCCGACCGGCTAGCGCGCCTCACGCACGCCGAAGGAGCTCGATCACCCGCCGCGCGGGGTCGACCCGCACCCAGTCGCCGGTGCGAATGACCTCGGCGGGGTGCCGGTCCCAGCCCTCGGTGATCGCGAGGTCCGCGAACACCGCGCCCTGCACCATCACCGGGTTCGTCACCCCGAACACGAGTGCCTTCGGCGCGATCCCCTTGTGCTTGATGTCGTAGAACGCCCAGCCCGCCGCGATCCCGCCCTTCGCGGTCGGGAAGAAGCAGATCTTGTCCTTGATGCTGGTGCCTTCGAGCTTGTGCCCGGGCTTGGTGATGAGCCCCGACCAGCGGTCGAGGTCGTAGCGCGGCGAAAAGCCCTCCGCCGAGACCACCGCCTCGCCTTCGACGACCGGACCGAAAGCGCGCACGACGCGGATCGTCGCCAGCGGCGCGCTCACTGGACGACCCTCGCGCTCCGCGCTCGGGATTCGCCCTTGGGACGGCCCGGCGGGCTCACGTGAGCTTCCCGCGGCACGCGATCTCGACGCAGTCCCGGGTGCGCCGGAGGATGGTGTTGAACCGGTGCGCGCCGATGATGTTCACGATCTTGGCCGAGTTCGAGATCAGGTTGGTCCAGCCGTTCGCGACCCGCATCGGCGACAGGTTCTGGAGAATGTAGAAGCACACGCCCTCCAGCACGATCACGCCCGCGGACTCGAGGGCCTGCAGGCAACCGAGCCGGCGCGCCGCACTCTTCACCCCGTTCGAGGTGGTGGCGAACACCTGCGTCCCGGGATGAACCTTGCGCCCGCCGAAGCGCTCGGCGAGCGATTTCAGCTCGAAGAGCGAGAGCTGCGGACCGGAGAACACGATGAGGTTGCAGGTCCGGTCCTTGAGGTCGTAGCCGGCGTAAACGCGCTCGATCGCCGCATCATCGATCACGATCTCAGCCACCGGCTGGTTCCCGCCGAGCGCGGCGTCCACCGACGGCGCCTCGGGCGTCGCGCCAACCATGTGGAACATCGCCATCGACCCGTAGCTCGCCAGGGCGCACCCGAGGTGTTTCAGCTCGTCGGCGCGGGGCGTTCGCGCGCCGCCGCTGAACACCGGCACCGCGTAGTAGCTCTGATGCTTCTCGCCGACGATCTTGCCGACTGCGCCCCAGTCCGCGAGATCGTCGAGCTGCGCCTCGAGCCGCACCACGAGCGTCCCCTTGCGGTGCTGGTCGAGGTGAAAGCCGTACTCGGGCGTGCGGCCGGTGAGCGCCGCGGCGAGCGCCGCCGGTCCCGACTCGAAGTTGGTGCGTGCACCGAACACCGAGTTGGCGTAGATCACCGTGCCGGTGTCGCCCCACGCGACGCGCTCGCCGAGGTGCGGCTGATACAGCGTCTGGTAGTTGATGCAGGTGTCGGTGGTGAGCACGTTCATCTCGCGCAACGCCTCGATCAGGCGACGCTCCTTGTCCACCTCCGCGGGGTCCTGGCCGAGCTGCGCGGCGAACTCGAAGTCCACGCACCGCGCGTTGGTCGTGGTCGGTACGCTGCAGCGGGCGCGCTTGGCCGCGGCTCGGGCGAGGTACTCGAACCCCCCGTCGCCCATCACCTCGATGTCGCCCATCAGGTGGGCGTTGGTGATCGGGACGAAGCGCGCGGCGCCGAAGAACTCGCCGACCCGCACCTGGTAGGCGAGCGCGTCGCGCACCGCCTGCCCGCGGTCGCCGCGCAGCATGGCTTCTTCCTCGGGAGTGAACCGCATGGCCCGCATTGTAGGCGACCGCGCGTTGCGTCCTCGGTCACGCTCGCGCGCCCATGCGCATGCGGTATGATTCCGCCCGACTCGCATCCTCGCGTCGCGCATGGGAGGGGCACCGTGGATAGCGCTCTCGCCTGGCTGATCGCCGGCATCGTGCTGATCGTGACCGAGCTCGCCACCGGCACGTTCTATCTGCTCGTGCTCGGCGTCGCCGCGCTGGTCGCAGCCGCCGTCGCCTACGCCGGCGGCGGGTTCCTGATCCAGGTCATCGTCGCCGGCGCGATTGCGATCGCCGGCCTGTTCTGGATGCGCGGGCGGAAGCGGGCGATGGCGACGCCCGCGATGCCCAGCCTCGACGTCGGTCAGCCGGTCACACTGGACTCGTGGATCAATCGCGACGACCGCCTGGCCCGGGTGAAGTACCGCGACGCGCTGTGGGACGCGATCGTCGAGGGCGAGTTCCGCGGCGAGACGGGCGAAGTCTTCTACATCCGGGCCGTCGCCGGCAACACGCTGCGCGTCGCCAAGCAGAAGACCGCCTGACCGGACGCCCATGGCGAACGGCAAGCCCCCCGGTCCCGAAGAGCTGGTCCGGACGCTCTTCAGGCTCGCGCAGGGCGAGCGGCCGACCGCCGCGCAGGTGCGCCAGAAAGTCCCGGCCTTCCGCCACCGCCGCGCCCCGGCCGGGCCCGGCGCCGGACCCACCGTTTCGAAGGAGACCAGCATGCTCTGGAAGCTCATCATCGCGCTCATCGTGTCGATCGCCGCGTTCGCGTGGCAGGGCGCGGGCATCTTCGCGCTGACCATCGCGATCGGCGCGTTCGTGATCGCGTTCATCGTCGAGGGCATCCGCGTCGTGCCGCAGCAGCAGGCCTGGGTGGTCGAGCGGCTCGGGAAGTTCCACGAGGTGCTGGAGCCCGGCCTGAACGGCATCATTCCGTTCATCGACCGGGTCGCGTACCGGCACTCGCTGAAGGAGGTGCCGTTCGACGTGCCGGAGCAGGTGTGCATCACCAAGGACAATACCCAGCTCGCGGTCGACGGCATCGTCTACTACCAGGTGACCGATCCGCAACGCGCCTCCTACGGCACCTCCGATTACCTGATCGCGATCACGCAGCTCGCGCAGACGACGCTGCGCTCCGAGGTCGGCAAGATGGAGCTCGACCAGTCGCTCCAGAGCCGCGACGAGATCAACCGCCAGATCGTCTCGGTCCTCGACGAGGCGGGCCGCGCGTGGGGCATCAAGGTGCTGCGCTACGAGGTGAAGAGCCTGACGCCCCCCGAGGCGATCCTGCGGGCGATGCAGCAGCAGATCACCGCCGAGCGCGAGAAGCGGGCGCTGATCGCGAAGTCCGAGGGCGAGCGGCAGCAGGAGATCAACATCGCCGAGGGCCAGAAGCAGGCGGCGGTGCTGAAATCGGAGGGCGAGAAGACCGCGGCGATCAACCAGGCCCAGGGCGAGGCGACCGCGCTCCGCGTCGTGGCCGAGGCGACCGCCGCCGCGGTGCGCGCGGTGGCCGAGGCGATCGGTGCGCCCGGCGGCCAGACGGCGGCGAACCTGAAGGTCGCGGAGCTGTACATCCAGGCGTTCGGCAACCTCGCCAAGACCGGCAACACCCTCATCGTGCCGTCGAACCTGTCGGACGTCGCGAGCATCGTCTCGTCGGCGATGACGGTGCTGGATCGGGCGCGGCCGGGCGGCACCTGAGCTGCGGGGCGGCGACCGGACGCCTCCAACGGATCGCCTCGATGGGTCCCGCCGGCGATTCCGGCCCGCAGACGCCCCGGGCCGCGGCCGATCCCCAGAGCGCCGAGGGGCAGCTCGCGTTCGGCAACGCCTGCATGCAGGCCGGCCGCTACGCCGATGCGGCCACCGCGTATGCGCGGTCGCTCGCGGCTGCGCCGGGGAACGCCAGCGCGCACAACAACCTCGCGGTGGCGTTCGCCGAGCAGCGCCTCTTCGACCGCGCCATTCCCCACTACCGCGAGGCCCTGCGTCTCGATCCCGGCTACGCCGAGGCCCACTACAACCTGGGAAACGCGCTCCGTGAGCTGGCGCGGTACGGCGAGGCAGTGGCCTGCTACGACCGCGCGCTCGCGCTGCGGCCGGACTGGCCGGGCGCCCATTGCAATCGAGGACTCGCGCTCGCGGCCCAGGGGCAGCAGGGGTCCGCCGAGGCGGCCTACCGCGCCGCCCTTGTGTTCGACCCCAATTACGCCGAGGCGCAGAACAACCTCGGGCTCGCGGTCCAGCTCCAGGGCCGCCTCGACGAGGCGCGGACGCTCTTCGACCGGGCGGTCGAGCTCGCGCCCGAGTTCGCGAGCCCGCGCGCCAACCGGGCGCAGCTCGCGCTGCTCCACGGCGACTTCCAGCGCGGCTGGCCCGAGTACGAGTGGCGGTGGCGCCTGCCCGGGGTGTTCCTGCCGCGGGTCGCGGTGCCGACCTGGGACGGCTCGCCGCTCGCGGGCCGCACGATCCTGCTCCGGGCGGAGCAGGGCTTCGGCGACACGATCCAGTTCGTGCGGTTCGCGGCGGTCCTCGAGCGCGCCGGCGCGACGGCGATCCTCGAGTGCCAGCCGGCGCTCGCGTCGCTGCTCGGGAAGGCCCGCGGCGTGCACGGGATGGTGCCGCGCGGCGCGACGCTCCCGCGCTGCGACTTTCAGATTCCGCTCGCGAGCCTGCCCGC
The DNA here is from genome assembly GCA_050741515.1 of Burkholderiales bacterium. GTDB lineage: Bacteria > Pseudomonadota > Gammaproteobacteria > Burkholderiales > SG8-39 > DATEDA01. Next base: position 4,309 of record JBOIFD010000127.1, on the reverse strand, counting down.
AGCGCTCGGGGTCCGCGACCTCGCCGGGATCCCGGTGGAGGTGCCGTATCTCGCCGTGGACCAGGCACGGCGCGACGGGTGGCGCACCACGCTCGCGCAGTACGAGGGGGGCAAGGTCGGCATCGCGTGGCGCGGCAACCCCAAGCACCCGCAGGATTGCCACCGCTCGATCCCCCAGGAGCGCTTCGCCGCGCTCGGCGCCGCCCGCGGGGTGACGCTCGTCAGCCTTCAGGCCGGCGAGCGCGCGCGGGGGATCCCGGGGATCGTCGAGCCGGCGCCGGATCCGGAACGCTCGCCGCTGCCGTTCGAAGAATGGGCCGCGCTCATCGCCGCTCTCGACCTCGTCGTCACCTGCGACAGCGTCATGGCGCATCTCGCGGGCGCGCTCGGCGTGCCGGTGTGGATCGCGCTGCCGCTCGTGCCCGACTGGCGCTGGCTGCTCGGTTGCGACGACTCGCCTTGGTATCCGACCGCGCGGCTGTTCCGTCAGACCCGGCTGGACGACTGGGACCCGGTGTTCGCCCGCATGGCGGCGGCGCTGGCCGGCGCGTGATCGACCCGGCGACCGGAGCCCGAGCACCCACGCCGCTCGCCGACCGGCGCCGGCTGGACGGCGGTTGACCGGAGCGCGGGGCCCGATTAACATACACATGTGCATACTATGTCCGGCCTCCGCCCATGAAAACCGAACGCCTCACGATCCTCGTCACCCCCGATCAGCGGCGCGCAATCGCCGCCAAGGCGAAGCGCCTGAACTTGAGCGCGGGGGAGGTGGTCAGGCGGGCCCTCGACAGCTACCGGTCCGACGACGACGAGCGCATCCTCGGCGCGCTGGCGGACGAGCTCGAACGCTCGGTGAAGGAGGCGCGCACCGCAATCAGGGAAGCGCTCACCGAGCTGGGGCGCACGCGCGCGCAGCTTTCGGACCGGGCCCGGACGCAGCGCCGGGCGGCCTGAGTGGCCGCGCTCGATCGCATCCTCGACGGCGTGCGAGAGGTGCTGCGGCTGACCGACGAAGTGAAGCGCCTCTCGGAGGGGCTGAAGGAGCTGGCCGTGCAGGTACGCGAGATCGACCGGCGTCTCGTGCGGATCGAGACGCTGGCCGAGATCGCGAAGGTCGAGGCGGGCCGGAAGCGGCTGACCAAGGAACCGCCAGGCTAGCGCGGCTTCGCGCCCGCGCCGCCCCGGGTCAGTGCGACATCAGGACCGGCACGGTCATCGACTCGAGGATCGTGCGCGTGACGCCGCCGAGGACCAGCTCCTTCAGGCGCGAGTGGCCGTAGCCGCCCATCACGATCAAGTCGGCGTCGAGGTCCGCCGCCCGCGACAGCAGCTGGTTGCCGACGTCGACGTCCTTCGCAGTCTGCTGCGACACGTCGAGCTTGATGCCGTGCCGGGCGAGGTAGAGCCCGATGTCGGCGCCGGGCACGTCGCCGTGCGCCGCGGCGTCCGGGTTGAACGCGACCACGTGCACGCCCTGCGCCTCGCGCAAGAGCGGGATCGAGTCGGTGACCGCGCGCGCCGCCTCCCGGCTCGCGTTCCAGGCGACCAGCGCGCGCCTGCCGACGTCGGTGAAGTTGCCCGCATAGGGAACGAGCACGATCGGCCGCCCGGCGGACAGCAGCAGCCGCTCGGCGAAGTCCGGCTCGACGCCGCTCGCGTCCGCCGCGTTCGGCTGGCCGATCACCACGACGTCCGCGTAGCGGGCGTGCACCGGGACCACCTCGGCGGCGTCGATGCGGGATTCGCGCCACTCGAACTTCGTCAACCCGGCCGCGTTCGCGCCGCGCTCGAACCCCTGCTTCGCCTGGCGCGCCGCCTCGGCCGCGGCCTTCGCCTGGTACTCCTCGAGCTGCGCGCCGCCTTCGATCGCGACGCGGGCGTACCCCGGCAGCTTGACGACGGTCAGCGCGTGCAGGCCGATGAGATGCGCGTCGAACCGGCGCGCCAGCTGGCAGGCGACGCCGATCCGGACCGGCGCGCGGGCGCCGCCGTCGACGTGGACGAGAATGGTCTTGTAAGGCATGGCTTTCTCCCGAGAATCGTGCGCCGCCGCGGGCGCCCTGCGCCGTTGAGGTTACGCCAATCCTCGCGCCGCCGGGGGGCGGCCGTTTGACCTAGCGCAAGGGTGGCGCCGCCGCTAGCCCGCTTTCGGCGCCATCCGTCGCCGCGCCGCCAGCTGCGCCCCGCCGACCGCGGCGAGGATCGCGCCGCCGACGATCGAGCTGATCAGCTCCGGCACGATCAGCAGGAACGCGGCGATGACGAGCACGCCCCGCTGCCACATCGCGAGCGGCGCGAGCAGGTAGCCGAAGAACCCGGCCGCGAGCGCGATCACCCCGATCGTGGCGCTCGCCGTGGCCGCCACGATCGTCGTCCAGTCGCCGATCATGAGCAGCGCCGGCTCATAGACGAACATGAACGGCACGATGTACGCCGGCGCCGCGGCGCGCATCGCCGCCCAGCCGGAGGCCCACATGTTCGCCTTGGCGAGGCCGGCGGCGGCGTACACCGCTAGCGCGACCGGCGGCGTGATCGCCGACAGGATCGCGAAGTAGAACGCGAACATGTGCGCCGCCGGCGGGATGATGCCGAGCTTGGCGATCGCCGGGACGAGCAGCGCGACCATGACGATGTAGGCCGGCGTCGTCGGCATGCCCATGCCCAGCACGATCCCGGCGAGCGCCATCAGGACGAGCGCCAGCACGAGGCTGTTCTGCGTCAGCACGAGGACGAGGGAGGTGAAGTTGATTCCCGCGCCGGTGAGTGCGATCGAGCCGATCACGATGCCGGCGCAGGCGCAGGCGAGCGCGACCGGGATCGCCTGCTTCGCGCCGTCCTCCAGCGCGCTGATGATGCCTTGCCAGGTCACGTTCGCGCGGGTCGTCCTGCGCAGCAGCGCCGTCGGCACGCACGCGAGCGTGCCCGCGAGCGCGCACAGCGGTGCGCTGTAGCCGGAGAACAGGCCGACGAGCATCACCAGGATCGGCAGGAACATGTGGCCCCGTTCGCGCATCACCGCCGCGAGCCGCGGCACTTCGGCGTCCGGAAGGCCCAGCAGGCCCACGCGCTTCGCCTCGAAGTGCACTGCGTAGAACACCGCGACGTAGTAGAGCACCGCCGGGATGAGGGCCCAGACGGTGATCTGGAAGTACGACACTCCCAGGAACTCCGCCATCACGAACGCCGCCGCGCCCATGACCGGCGGCATGATCTGCCCGCCGGTGGACGCGACCGCCTCCACCGCCGCGGCGAACGGGGGACGGAAGCCGCTGCGCTTCATGAGCGGGATCGTGATCGGGCCATCGACCAGCACGTTCGCGACGGCGCTGCCGGAGATCGTGCCGAACAGGCTCGAGCTCACGACCGCGACCTTGCCGGGCCCCCCGGCGCTGCGGCCGGTGAGCGCGAGGGCGAACTCCATGAACAGCTGCCCGACGCCGGTGCGCTCCATGAAGGTGCCGAAGAGAACGAACAGGATCACGTATCCGGCGGAGACCCCGAGCGTCGGGCCGAAGATGCCCTCGGTGGTGAGGTACATCATCTCGACGATCTGCTCCGGCCGCGCCTTGACGGCGGCGTAGGCGAGGAAGACGAGCGCCGTCACCGGCAACGCCCAGCCGATCACGCGTCGGGTGGCGTCCAGCACGAGCGCGATGAAGAACACCCCGAGCACCATCTGGACGGTCGTCGGATCGTCGACGTAGACGATCCGGTCCTGGAGCTCGTCGTAGTGGACCCAGAGATACACGACCGCCGCCACCGACAGGGCGATGCAGACGAAATCGAGCCAGCCGGGGCGCTCGCCGCGCCGGAAGAGCCCGGGGTAGAGCAGGAACACCAGGGCGAGCGAGAACAGCAGATGGGTGCCGCGGAAGAACAGCGCCTCGGGCGTGCCGATGAACGGGATGATCAGGTGATAGACGGACATCGACGCCGCGACCAGGAAGGTCGCGGTGCGAATCGCTCGGTCGTACATCGCGTCGCCCGGACGAAAAACGGGGCGCTCGCGCGCCCCGGGGGATGACGGGTGGTCGGCGACTCAGCCGATCGTCACTTCACCTTCGCTTCCTTGTAGTACTTCAGCGCGCCGGGGTGATAGGGCACGCCGATGTCGATCGCCATGTCCTTGACGCTGATCTCCTTCACCGCCGCGACCACCGCGCCGAGCGTCGGGATGTTCTCGGCGAGCGCCTTGGTCATCCGATACACCTGGTCCTCGGGGAGCTTGCAGCTCGCGATCAGGTGGGTCCAGGTGCCGATGGTCTGGATGTCCTTGGCCTGCTTGGGATAACTGCCCGCCTTGATG
>JBOIFD010000126.1:0-16910 GCA_050741515.1 Burkholderiales bacterium | reverse complement strand
GCTCGAGCGCTCGAGCGACATCCAGGCGCTCGCGGCGGCCGGCGTGCCGGCGGGCAACGTGCTCGGCATCGCCCGCCACGTGCTCGCGGCGCGGATCGCGCAGTCGAAGGGCGAGCTCGCCGGCGCGATTGCCGAGCTCGAGCGCGCCGCGGCGATCGAGGACAACCTCGCCTACTCCGAGCCGCCGTTCTGGTACTACCCGGTGCGGCAGTCGCTCGGCGGCGCGCTCGTGCTGGCGGGCGAGCTCGACCGCGCGGAGAGCGTTTTCCGCGCCAGCCTCGCGCGCCAGCCGCACAACGGCTGGGCGCTCTACGGGCTGACGCAGGTCTACGTTCGCAAGGGCGACGCGCGCGCCGCGATCTCGGCGCAGAAGCGCTTCGACGCCGCGTGGGCCGGACCGTGGAGCGGGCCGGACCTCGCGCGGATGTAGGATGCGGGATTGCTGCACCATGAGTAGTTGAAAAGAGAGATTCATGGCATTGAAGGACCAGTGGGGCAACCCCGTTTCGGCGGGGAGCCGCGACGCGCTCGCCCGCTACGAGCGGGCGGCCGAGGCGTTTCTCGGTTTCTCGGCGAGCGCCTGGGAGCTCGCCGACGCCGCCGTCGAGGCGGACCCCGGCTTCGTGATGGGCCATTGCCAGCGGGCGGGCCTGCGCGCGGTCGCGATGGAGAAATCGTTCGAGCCGCAAGTCCGGCCCGCGGTCGAGGCGGCGGAACGGCTGGCGGCGCGCGCGAACGAGCGCGAGCGCGCCCACGTCGCCGCCCTGCGGGCACTCCTCGACGGCGAGTGGCGCGAGGCGTCGCGGATCTACGCCGCGCTGCTCATCGAGCATCCCCGCGACACGCTTGCGCTCCAGCTCGCGCACGCGCTCGACTTCTACCTCGGCCAGTCGCAGATGCTGCGCGACCGGATCGCGCGCGTGCTGCCGTACTGGAGCGAGTCGGTGCCCGGTTACGGCTACGTCCTCGGCATGCACGCGTTCGGTCTCGAGGAGACCGGCGACTACGCGCGCGCGGAGCGCATCGGCCGCGAGGCGGTCGAGCGCCACCGCAACGACGTCTGGGCGATCCACGCGGTCTCGCACGTGATGGAGATGCAGGGCCGCGCGAGCGACGGAATCGCCTGGCTCAAGGTGCGCACGGCCGACTGGGCCGCACCCGACAACCTGTTCGCCATCCACAACGGCTGGCACCTCGCGCTGTTCCACCTCGACCTCGCCGAGCACGGCGAGGCGCTGCGGATCTACGACGAGCGCCTGCGCAACGGCAACTCGCTGGTCGCGCTCGACCTCGTCGACGCCTCCGCGATGCTCTGGCGGCTGCACCTCCGGGGCGTCGACGTCGGCGACCGCTGGAACGAGATCGCGGACGGGTGGGTGCCGAGCATCGAGGGCGGCTGGTACGCCTTCAACGATTTCCACGCGGCGCTGGCGCTCGTCGGCGCGGGTCGAAACGGCGATGCGGAGGCGCTGATCGCGGCGATGGAGCGGCGCGCGGCCGGCGCCGGCACGAACGCGGAGCTGACCCGCGAGGTCGGCATTCCGGCCTGCCGGGCGGTCGCCGCGTTCGGACGCGGCGACTACGCGACCGCGGTGGAGCTCCTCGAGCCGCTCCGGCTCGTCGCGTACCGGTTCGGGGGCAGCCACGCCCAGCGCGACGTCCTGGCGCTGACGCTCGTCGAGGCCGCGCTGCGCGGCGGGCAGGCCCGGCTGGCACGCGCGCTCGCGGCGGAGCGCATGAACGTCAAGCCGTCCAGCCCGTTCAATCGCGCGCTCACCGAGCGCACGCGCGCGCTGCTCCGGAGCCGCGGCGACGCCGTCGACGCGGCATCGTGATCGTCAGGATTCCGTAAGGAATCTGGGGAGGGTGAGCGTCAGCGCGATGTCAGGGATCCTCGGCTATGGTCCGTGACCCGAGCACGACTCGATCAGGACCGCCGAAATGACCCGATTGCTCCTCGCACTGCCGCCGCTCTTCCTCCTGCTCGGCTCCGCGCACGCGGAGATCGCGAAGACCAGCCCGCCCGCCGACGAGATCAACCTGCTCGGCACGGCGGTGTTCATCGCCCTCTTCGTCGGGGCCTGCGCCGTGTTCTTCTGGTACGTGTGGAGGAACGAGCAGAAGGCGAAGCAGAAGAAGGGCGGGGGCGCTACCAAGTCCTGAGCGTCCGAGGCGGTTAGGCCGCCCTCTTTCGTCCCGGGCGGGGCCGCGGCCGCCGCCGCTGCGCCGGAGTCAGAAGAGATCGACGGGAAGCGAGAGCGAGATCCCGAGCGCGCTCGACTTGCGCTTGCCTTCCGCGCCGAAGAACGCGATCTCGCCTTTCAGCCCGACGATGATGACTTCACGAGCGCCGCCACGGAGGTAGGCGCCGACCTTCATCGCGATCTCTTCCCGGGTGTTGCTCGGGGAGAGGACCTCCACGCAAACGTCGGGCACCAGCGGTAGCGGGGTCTCGAAACGCGATTCGGTCCACCGCTTCGGCGCCATCCAGACGACGTCCGGCACCCGGATGCCGCGGTCGGTGTAGACCGACATCTCCACGAACGCGTCGGCGCCGAGCTGGTCCACGAGCGCGCGGGCGACGAGCTGCGCGATGCGGTTGTGCCGGTTGGTCGGCGGGGGGCTCAAGATGAGCTCCCCGAACTCGTTGAGCTCGAAGTGGTCCGGGCTCTCGGGGTCGGCGGCGAGCTCGTTCCAGCGCCGCACGAGCTCCTCGCGCCGAACGGCAGGGTCTGCGTGCATGACGGCCTCGATGGGGCAGCGGTGACCGCTACAGGGAGTATAGGTGATGCGCGGTGCATGGTGTCGCACCTCCCGAAGGGAAGTGTGACGCCGGCACAGGCTCACCCGATGAGCTTGCTCCAACGCAAGCGTTTCTCGGAAGCGCCTAGGCCGCCTCCTTCACCGACGGCAATCCCGCGAGCGCCATAGCCAACTCGCGCTCGTCGTAGTCCTGGTCCTCCAGCCGGCCGGCGAAGTACTCCGTGTACGCCTGCATGTCGAAGTGGCCGTGGCCGCAGAGGTTGAAGAGGATCGCGCGCGAGACGCCTTCCTCCTTGCAGCGGAGCGCCTCGTCGACCGCGCCTTTCACGGCGTGATTCGCCTCCGGCGCGGGCAGGATTCCCTCGGCCCGCGCGAACTGCACGCCGGCCTCGAAGACCTTGCTCTGGTGATAGGCCTTGGCCTCGATCAGGCCCAGCTCCTTGATGTGGCTCACGAGCGGCGCCATGCCGTGATAGCGCAAGCCCCCGGCGTGGAAGCCGGGCGGGGTGAACACCGACCCTAGCGTGTGCATCTTCACGAGCGGCGTGAGGTGCGCCGTGTCGCCGAAATCGTAGGCGTACTTGCCGCGCGTGAGGCTCGGGCACGCCGCCGGCTCGATCGCCACGATCCGCACTTTCTTGCCGCCGCGGAGCTGTGCCCCGAGGAACGGGAACGCGATGCCGGCGAAGTTCGAGCCGCCGCCGGTGCAGCCGACGATGACGTCGGGATAGTCGTTCGCCAGCTCGAGCTGGGCCATCGCCTCCTGCCCGACGACGGTCTGGTGCAGCAGCACGTGGTTGAGCACCGAGCCGAGCGAGTACTTGGTGTCCTCGCGCTGCGCGGCGACCTCGACCGCCTCCGAGATCGCGATGCCGAGGCTCCCGGGGTGCGCGGGGTTCTTCGCGAGGATGCTCTTCCCCGACTGCGTCTCGTCCGAGGGCGACGGGATGCAGCGCGCCCCGTAGGTCTCCATCAGCGCGCGGCGATAGGGCTTCTGGTCGTACGACACCCGCACCATGAAGATCTGCACGTCGATGCCGAACAGCGCGCCCGCGAACGCGAGCGCCGAGCCCCACTGGCCCGCGCCGGTCTCGGTCACGAGCTTCCGGATGCCCGCCTGGCGGTTGTAGAACGCCTGCGCCACGGCGGTGTTCGGCTTGTGGCTGCCGGCGGGGGAGACGCCCTCGTACTTGTAATAGATTCGCGCCGGGGTCTGCAGCTCCTTCTCGAGCCGCCGCGCGCGGTAGAGCGGCGACGGGCGCCATTGCCGGTAGACGTCGCGCACCGGCTCCGGAATCGGGATCTCGCGCTCCTGCGACACCTCCTGCATGATCAGCTCCATCGGGAAGAGCGGCGCGAGGTCGTCGGGGCCGAGCGGCTGCAGCGTGCCGGGGTGCAGCACCGGCGGCACCGGCTTGGGCAGGTCGGCCTGCACGTTGTACCAGTGCTTCGGGATGCGCGATTCGTCGAGGACGTACTTGATCGGGTCGGTCATGGCAGGGCTCCCTGGGTCGTGCGTCCCGCCTGGGCGGCGTGGCGAAGGGGATGGCACAGTCTACTCCGGCCCGTCCTTGATCTTTGGCGGTTCGTGGCCTAGGTTCTGCAGTCGTCGGGAGGCAACGATGCTTGAATGGCTCAAGTCGATCTTCAACCCGCCGCGGCCGTCAGGCCCGCCCGAGACGATCCGGGTGTTCCGGACGACCGACCGCACGTTGACCCAGGGCTCCGTCGCGGTGGCACAGGATGGCTGGATCGTCGATTCGAAGGAGCAGCAGACGATCCGGTTGTTCGAGGTCGAGACGCCGGAGGCGGAGCAATGCCTGCTGACCTACCGGGCGAAGCTGAAGACCGAAGCTCTGGCCGGTCGGGCGTTCCTCGAGATGTGGTGCCGCTTCCCGGGGCGCGGGGAATTCTTCTCCAAGGGTCTGCACCATGCGGTCAAGGGCACGACCGATTGGGCTTCCTGCGAGACCCCGTTCCTGCTGAAGAAGGGCCAACGGCCCGACCTGATCAAGCTGAACCTGGCCATCGAGGGACGCGGCAAGATCTGGGTCAAGGACGTTCAACTGCTCAGGACACCCCTGAGCTCCTGAGCGCGGAGATCGGACGATGAACCAGGAACCCACGATCGAGTGCCGACCGAACGGTCCCTACCTCGTCAAGGACCTCGAAGCCCTCAGGAATTCGCGCGGGGACGGCATTCCGACGAAGCCGCTCATGGCGCTTTGCCGGTGTGGCGGATCTGCGAACAAGCCGTTTTGCGATGGCACGCATAAAACAAACGGGTTCTCCGGCGCGAAACTGGCGGACGGGAGCGCCGACAAGCGCGATACCTACCGGGCTCGAAGCATGGCCATTCACGACAACCGGGCGATCTGCTCGCACGCTGGATACTGCACGGACGGCCTTGCGGCGGTGTTCAAGTACGGTGCCGAACCATGGATCGATCCGGACGGCGCCAAAGTCGAGGCGATCATCGAAACGATCCGGAGATGCCCGTCCGGGGCGCTGAGCTACACCCTCGATGACGTCGAGCAACATGATCAACAACGGGAACCCATGATCACGGTCACCAAAGACGGCCCGTACGCGGTCGTCGGTGGCGTCCGGTTGACCGGCCAGCCGTGGGGCGCAGGAGCTTCGACCGAGCACTACACGCTGTGTCGCTGCGGCGGCTCGAAGAACAAGCCGTTCTGCGACGGGACCCACTGGAGCATCGGCTTCCGGGATGAGTGAAACTGGCGCAGATCGGAGGTCATCAAACGCTCCGGGGCGAAGATCGACTGCTGGCGACTAGCGGGGAGAAATCGTGAGAAAGCTCATCGGGATCGCCCTGATCGCGGCCGGGACGCTGGGGCTCGTCTACGGCAGCTTCAGCTACACCAAGGAAAAGCACGAAGCGAAGATCGGGCCGCTGCGCTTCACCGTGCAGCAGAAAGAATCGGTGAACGTGCCGGTCTGGGCCGGGGCGGGCGCGATCGGGGTCGGCGTGTTCCTGCTCCTCGTCGGCGGGAAGAAGAAGTAGGGCGGCGCGCCGCGCCGCGCCGCGGCGCGCCCGCGTGCTACTGCTCGAGGAGCGACCGCAACATCCAGGCGTTCTTCTCGTGCAATTGCATCCGCTGGGTGAGCAGGTCGGCGCTCGCCTCGTCGGCGGCCTTCTCGACGGTCGGGAAGGCCGACCGCGCGGTCCGCACCACCGCTTCCTGCCCCTTCACGAGGTCCGCGATCATCTCGTCGGCGCTCGGCACGCCGTCGACCTCCGCGATCGACGACAGCCGCGAGTAGTCCTTGTAGGTGCCCGGCGCCGGGAACCCGAGCGCGCGGATGCGCTCGGCGATCAGGTCGACCGCCGTCGCGAGCTCCGTGTACTGCGCCTCGAACATCAGGTGCAGCGTGCTGAACATCGGCCCGGTCACGTTCCAGTGGTAGTTGTGCGTCTTGAGGTACAGCGTGTACGTGTCGGCGAGGAGCCGCGACAGCCCCGCGGCGATCTGCTGACGGTTCTCGGCCGGGATGCCGATGTCGATGTTGGGGGCGAAGCCCCGGGTGCCTTTCGTTGCCATAGCGACCTCCTTCAGGTTCCGGTGGGAGTCTATGCCGCGACTGCCATGCATGGGAAGATACCGCTGCCGCCGCCGGCTTTCCAACCGGATATTCCGATCGGCTTGATCGACGCGACCGAACGCGGCTCGCTCAGCACCCGCGCCAATGACCGTCTCCCGCCTCCTCGTCGCCGCTGCGATGGCGCTGCCATGCGCCGCGGCGGCCCAGCTCGAGCACTACACCCTCCCGCCCGTCGTCGCGGGCAAGGACGTGATCTGGCTGCCCACGCCCGACCACGCGGTCGATCGCATGCTCGCGCTCGCCCGGGTCGGGCCGCAGGATCTCGTCGTCGATCTCGGTTCCGGCGACGGACGCATCCCGATCGTCGCCGCGAAGCGCTACGGCGCGCGCGGGCTCGGCCTCGAGTACAACGCGGACCTGGTCGCGGTCAGCCGCCGCAACGCGCGCGCCGAAGGGGTGGCCGACCGGGTGCGGTTCGTGCAAGCGGATTTCTTCGCGGCCGACTTCAGCGACGCGACCGTGGTGACGCTCTACCTCCTCCCCTCGCTCAACGTGAAGCTCAGGCCGACGCTCCTCGACCTGCGGCCGGGCACGCGCGTCGTGTCGCACCTCTTTCGCATGGGCGACTGGGAGCCCGACGCGACGCTGAAGGTCGGCGCGAGCGAGCTCTTCCTCTGGCGCGTGCCGGCGAAGGTGGACGGGCGCTGGCGCGTCGCGGCGGCGGACGGCGCCCCGTTCGAGCTCGTACTCGAGCAGCGCTTCCAGCGGCTCTCGGGCCAGGCGCGCGTCGGGGGCGCCAGCATCCGGCTGCACGCCGCGCGGCTCTCCGGCGACGAGATCCGGTTCGCCTATGCCGACGCGGGCGGCGTCCAGCAGGCGTTCGTCGGACGCGTCGCCGGCCCGCGGATGGCGGGCGCGGACGGCACCTGGAGCGCGGTGCGGGCGGCGGCGAACTAGGTGGGCGCCGCGCCGATCGGTTACGCTCGCGGCGGGAACAAGGAGCGCCCGACCATGTCCAGGCGGATCGCCGCGCTCGCGGGCCTGCTGCTCGCGGCCTGCGCGCTCGAGCCCGCGAAGCCGCCGGCGGAGATCCCGCTGCCGGCGGTGGGCAAGTTCTCGGCGGCGAAGCCCGGCGACGTGCTGCCGTCGGGCTGGCGCGTGTGGCAGCTGAGCAATCTCAAGCGGCCCACGCAGTATCGCCTCGTCGACCACGAGGGACGCACCGTCGTCTTCGCCCGGGCCCGGGGCTCGGCGTCGGGACTCGTCCTGCCGGTGTCGATCGACCTCAGGGAGTACCCGATCCTGCAGTGGCGCTGGAACGTGCCGGCGCTCATCGCGCGCGCCGACAACACCCAGCGCCACACCGAGGACTCGCCGGTGCGGATCGTGATCGCCTTCGACGGCGACAAGTCGCAGCTGCCGCTCGCGGAGCGGCTGTTCGCCGAGCAGTTCCGGGCGTTCACGAAGCAGGAGTTCCCGTACGCGCTGCTGATGTACATCTGGGAGAATCGCGCCCCGGTCGGCGCGGTGATCGAGAACCTGCACACCGCTCGCATCCGGATGATCGTCGCCGACTCCGGTCCCGCCAACGTCGGCAGGTGGCGGGAGCAGCGGCGCAACGTCTACGAGGACTACCGGCGCGCGTTCGGCGAGGAGCCGCCGCGGGTGCGCTCGATCGGGATCATGACCGACAGCGACAACACCGGCGAGGACGCCGAGGCGTACTACGGCGACATCGCGTTTCTCAGGGGTGAGTAGGAAGATCCCCTCCTCTCAGGCGAAGGGGCGCCCGCGCGAGCGGGCGGGGTGGCGTGGGTCAGGCGGCGATCACGTCCGCAGCCGCGCCCGCTCGATGATCGCCGCGCACTCGACGCGGCCGGGGAGCGTGCCGAAGGCCTTGCCGCCGTCGCGCCCGAGCCGCCCCATGCAGAACGCGTCGACGACCTCCTTCGGCGCGTGCTGGACGAGCAGCGCCGCCGACAGGATCTGCCCGAGCGTCTCGGTGACGCGCCGGGCGCGGCCCTCGAGCCCGTGCGAGTTGCCGAGCTCGGTGCCGATCACGTCCAGGTACCGCGACACGCGGCTGTCGGCGTCGATCGCCGGCCCCAGCTCGCGGAAGAGGGCATCGCGCACGTCCGGCGCCTTCTGCATCGCGCGCAGGACGTCGAGGCAGATCACGTTGCCGCTGCCCTCCCAGATGCCGTTCAGCGGGGCCTCGCGATAGAGCCGCCCGAGGGGGCTCTCCTCGACGTAGCCGTTCCCGCCGAGGCACTCCATCGCCTCCGCGATCAGCATCGGCAGGCGCTTGCACAGCCAGTACTTCGCGATCGGCGTGATGATCCGGGTGAGGCGCCGCTCCTGCTCGTCGTGCCCCATCCGGTCGAACGCGCGCGCGAGCCGGAACGCGATCAGCAGCGCCGCCTCGCTCTCGATCGCGAGGTCGGCGAGCACGTTCTGCATCAGCGGCTGCTCGGCCAGCGTGCGGCCGAACGCCACCCGGTGGGCGCAGTGGTGCAGCGCCTGGTGGAGCGCGGCGCGCATCATCCCCGCGGCCGCCACCACGATGTCGAAGCGCGTGAGATGCGCCATCTCGATCAGCGTCGCGATGCCGCGCCCCGGGTCGCCGACCAGCCACGCGAGCGTGCCGTCGTACTCGATCTCGGCGGAGGCGTTCGACCGGTTGCCGACCTTGTCCTTGAGGCGCTGGATGTAGAAGCGGTTGCGGGTGCCGTCGGCGAGGCTCCGCGGCACGAAGAAGCAGGTGAGCGCGCCCTCGAGCAGCGCGAGCGTGAGGAACCCGTCGGACATCGGCGCGGAGCAGAACCACTTGTGGCCGCGCAGCTCGTAGAGGTCGTGCGCGACGTAGCGCGCGCGGGTCTGGTTCGCGCGCAGGTCCGAGCCGCCCTGTTTCTCGGTCATCGCCATGCCGACGGTCGCCGCGGTCTTCTCGGACACCGGCAGCGGCCGCGGGTCGTACGCCGGCGCGACGAGCTTCGCCTCCCACTCGCGCGCGATCTCCGGGCTCTGCCGCAGCACCTGGACCCCGGCGAAGGTCATCGTCACCGGGCACGAGGTGCCGTTCTCGCCCTGGTTCCACAGGAAGTTGAGCGCGGCGCGCGCGACGAAGCCGCCGGGTCCGGCGGCGGTCCAGGCGAGCGAGTGCAGCCCGTTCGTGAAGGCGAGCTGCATCAGCTCGTGGTAGGCCGGGTGATAGTCGACCTCGTCGATGCGGTTGCCGACCCGGTCGTGGGTCCTGAGCTCGGGGAGGATGCGGTTCGCCTGCGCCGCGAGGAGCTGCATGCGCTCGCCGCCCACGAGCTCGCCGAGGCTCGCCGCCTGCTCGTCGGCCCAGCCGCCGCCCTCGCGCGCGACCGTCGCGCGCAGGACCGGGTCGCCGGTCCACGCGTTGTAGCCGACGAGCGGCGGGGGCTGGTTCGAGACCTCGTGCGTGCCGCGCGTGAAACGGACGGTGTCGAGGCCCTCGAGATCGTCGAGGCGGTCGTTCACGGTGCCTCCTTTGGAGCCCGCCGGAGGGGGGCTCGTCCGCGGCCGGCAAGCCGGACCGGAACCCTAGCAGAGAACCGGCGCCGGCGCGGTGAAGTAGCGCACGCCGCGGCGCCGCTAGAACTTCCCCTCGTAGCGGTCGGCGATCCGCTGCAGGCTGCCGTCCTTGACCATGCTCGAGAGCGCGCCGGCGAACTTGCCGACGACGTCCCGCGGCACGTAGGGGCTGCAGGCGAGAAAGCTCGGCACGTCGCGGATCGTGTAGACGAGCTTGATGTCCTTCAACCGCGCGCCGGCGGTCTGCTTCGCCCCGAAGAGGCTCGTCACCCACAGGTCGATGTAGTTCGGGTCGGTCCGGGGCAGGAAGAGCCGCGGCGGGTTCTCGCGGTCCTCGTCGACGAGCAGCAGGTTCACGACGCTCTTCGCCTTCAGGTAGTCGGCCTTCGCGTCGAACGTGACCGCGCCGATCCGGTGCGGCTTGAGGTCGTCGAGCGACCGGATCGTCCCCGCGAAGTCGGTGCGCCCGTACACGCCCCAGCGGTTGAAGGCGATGGGACCGACCCACTGGAACAGGTTCTCGCGGTTCTCGAGGCGCGCGATGGCGTAGATGCAGTTGTCGCGCCCCGCCTGCGCCGCCACGTACCCCTTCGCCCAGGGCATCACCGCGAACTTGAGCGGGATGCGGGCGCGCTTGCCCATCTCGGTGACGACCTCGGTCGCGTAACCGGTGACCCGCCCGCCCGCGGTGTAGTTGAGCGGCGGGTTCTCCTCGGTGATGAGCGTCAGCGCCTGGGCGGGTGCGACGATCGCTGCGACGACGAGCGACAGCAGGGGGGACAGTCGCATGCTCGGCCTCTCCGGTCCTGGGTGCCTCGGTCGCCGGATGATACCGGCTGCGGCGGTCCGCCGGTCAGCGGAGCGCCACGGGCTTCGAGCGCTTGCGGAGGAACGCCACGAGCGCGGCGAGCTCGTCCGTCAGCGCGCCGTCGTCGAAGCGGACCTCGATCGCCGGCTTGCCCTCGCGCTCGAGGACGAGGTCGTACTGCTGCCGGTCGGCGCCGCGGGCGCGGGCCGGCTCGACCGCCTCGAGCTTCGCGGTCGCGAGCAGGCGCGCGAGCTCGTCGGCCTCGGCGCGGGGGAGGGCCGCCGCGTCGAGGTCGCAGCCGCGCGCGAGGCCGGCGAACCCGCCGGTCTGGCGGAAGCGGATCTTCACAGTCCCACCCCCTTCCACGCCCGGTCGACCACGCCGGTGAGCCGCGTGCCGAGCTTCGGCGCCAGCGACTTCGCGACCAGCCGGCACTGCCGCGCGCACTCGGCGAAATCGCTCGTCGGCAGCAGGTTGAGCATGACCTGGTACCAGACCTTGCCGACCGCGTTCCACGCGTACCCGCCGAACTCGGTGGCGGCGAGGTAGAAGGCGTGGTTCGGGATGCCCGAGTTGATGTGCACGCCGCCGTAGTCGCCGGAGCCGCGATAGCGGTCGCGGTAGTGCGCGGGCTGCGGGTCGTCGCCGAGATACGGATCGTTCGCGTAGGCGGTGCCGGGCGCCTGCATGCTGCGCAGCGCCGTGCGCGTCCGCGCCGGCACCAGGATCTCCTTCCCGATCAGCCAGTCGGCGCGCTTCGCGGTCTGGTGTTTTCGATACTGGCGGACGAGGCTGCCGAACACGTCGGCGAAGTGCTCGTTCAGCGCGCCGGGCTCGTCCTGGTAGTCGAGGCCGGAGGTGTACTGCACGACGCCGTGCGTGAGCTCGTGGGCGACGACGTCCGGCGCGCGCGTGAAGCGCTGGAAGACCACGCCGTCGCCGTCGCCGTACACCATCTGCCGCCCGTCCCAGAAGGCGTTGTCGTAGTCGACCCCGGCGTGGACCGTCTGCACGATGGTCATGCCCTGGTCGTCGAGGGAGTTGCGGCCGAAGATCTTGTGGTACAGCCGCCAGGTCGAGCCGGCGTAGTTGTACGCCTCGTCGACTGCCGGGTCGTGCGTGGCGGGACCGTGCTCCGCGCGGCGGAGCTTCCCCGGGAGGAAGCGGTCCGGCGGGTTGCGATTGCCCTGGTCGTACACCTCCCGCCGCAGCCGCGCGGGGCCCGGCACCGCGCCGTACCTCAGGATCGACGCCGGCAGCGTCGAGACCAGCGCGCGCATCGCCCGGAGCTGCGCGCCGAGCTGCAGGTTGGCGAGCGCGCGCTCGCGGACCTTCCGATCCTCGCACTGCGCGAGCCGCTCGAGGATGAACGGCGGGACGACGCAGTGGATCGGGTCGTGGGCGCTGCAAGGGTGGGGGCGGTGCATCGTCGATCTCCCGGCGGACAAACGCGAGGCGCCGGAGATCGTACCACCCCGCCGGCGTTCACCCGCCGCGGCAGACGTGCAACAATTCTCCGCCATGGAGCAACCGCCGGGCACCGCTTACGTCCTCGAGGTCAATCCGCGCATTCCGCGCCGGCTGATCCGGCTCGAGGAGCTGGCGAACAACCTCTGGTACAGCTGGGACCGCGCGACGCGGGAGCTGTTCGCGCGGCTGCATCCGCAGCTGTGGGACGCGGTCGGCCACAGCCCCAAGGCGATGCTGAAGCGGCTCGACGAGCAGCGGCTCGTCGACGCGGCCGACGACGCCGCGTTCCTCAACAGCTTCAACCGCGTGCTCTCGGCGTACGACACCTATCACGGCGAGCCGCTGCGCCGGAACGGGTCGGAGTGGCTGCGCCAGAGCGATCTCGTCGCGTACTTCTGCGCCGAGTTCGGCCTGCACGAGAGCCTGCCGATCTACTCCGGGGGCCTCGGCATCCTCGCCGGCGACCACTGCAAGGCGGCGAGCGACATGCGGCTGCCGTTCATCGGCGTCGGGCTGCTCTACCGCCAGGGCTACTTCACGCAGGCGATCGACAGCGAGGGCAACCAGCACGCCGCCTACGCGGATTCCGACTTCAACGACCTCCCGATCACGCCGGTCGACGGCGAGGACGGCAAGCCGCTGCGGGTGTCGGTCGACCTGCCCGGCCGGAAGGTCGCGGTGAAGGTGTGGCAGGCGCGCGTGGGGCACGTGACGCTGTATCTCCTCGACACCGACCTGCCCGAGAACGGCGAGCACGACCGGGACATCGCCCACCGGCTGTACGGCGGCGACCGGGCGACGCGCATCGAGCAGGAGATCGTGCTCGGCATGGGCGGCGCGCGCGCGCTCGCGGCCCTGGGGCTGCGGCCGACCGTCTGGCACATCAACGAGGGCCACGCGGCGTTCCTGGTGCTCGAGCGGATCCGCGCGGCGATGCAGCACGGCGCCGAGTTCCGCACCGCGCTGGAAGCGGTCGCCGCGAACACCGTCTTCACCACCCACACCGCCGTTCCGGCCGGGCACGATCACTTCGCCCTGGAGATGATCCGCGAGCACTTCGAGGCTTTCTGTCGCGACGCCGGAATCGCCTTCGACGAGCTGTACGCGCTCGGCCGGGACCCGGGCAACGCGGAGTTCAACCTGACCGCGCTCGCGGTGCGCGGCTCGCGGTTCCACAACGGCGTGTCGCGGATCCACGGCGGCGTGTCGTCGGGGATGCTCGCCGAGCTGTGGCCGCAGGTGCCGGCCCGGGAGAACCCGGTCGACTACATCACCAACGGCGTCCACGTGCCGACGTTCGTCACGCCCGAGTGGATGGACGTGTTCGACCGGGCGCTCGGGTACGGCTGGAGCCAGCGGCTCGCCGACCGCGACCTGTGGGCGAGCCTCGCCGACATGCCCGACCACATCTTCTGGGGCGTGCGGCAGCACCTGAAGTCGCGGCTGTCCCACCTCCTGCGCCACCGGATGGCGAAGCAGCACTTCCGCAACCAGGGCAGCGAGTCGCACCTCGATCGCCTCCTGCGGCTCGCGAACCCGGCCGACCCGAACGTGCTCACGATCGGGTTCGGGCGCCGCTTCGCGACCTACAAGCGCGCGACGCTGCTGTTCGAGGACCTCGACGAGCTGCGGCGGATCGTCGGCGACGCGGAGCGCCCGGTGCTGTTCGTCTTCGCCGGCAAGGCGCACCCGGCCGACACGCCCGGCCAGGACCTGATCCGCCACGTCACCCAGGTGGCGCGGCAGCCGGAGTTCGAGGGCCGGCTGCTGCTCGTCGAGGGCTACGACCTGCACTTCGCGCGGCGGCTGGTGGCGGGGGTCGACGTCTGGCTCAACAACCCGGTCTATCCGCTCGAGGCCTCCGGCACCTCCGGCATGAAGGCCGGCATGAACGGCGTGCTCAACCTGTCGGTGCTCGACGGCTGGTGGGGCGAGGGCTACGAGGGCGACAACGGGTGGGCGATCAAGCCGGCCTCGGCCGCGCTCGAGCCCTACCGCCGCACCCGCGAGGAGTCGCGGACGCTCTACGAGCTGCTGCAGGACCAGGTGATCCCGATGTACTACCGGCGCGGCCCGCAGGGGTACTCGCCGGAGTGGGTGCGGATGGCGAAGCGCGCGATCAGCACCATCCTTCCGCGCTTCAACGCCGCGCGGATGCTGAACGAGTACGTGGCGAAGTTCTACCTGCCGGCCGCCCAGCAGTGGCGGCGCTATTCCGAGGGCCGGTTCGCGCGGGCGCGCGAGGTCGCGGAGTGGAAGGCGCGCGTGCGCGCCGGGTGGCCCGGGGTCCGGCTCCGCCGGCTCGACGCGCCGCGGAAGCGGGTCGACTTCGGCGAGTCGGTCCGCGTCGAGGTCGCGGCGGCCCTGAACGGGCTGGCGCCGGGCGACGTCGTGGTCGAGCTGCTGCTCTCGCGCACCCTGCTCGACCCCGCCGACCGGAGCGTGCGCCAGGAGTTCGGGTTCGACGGCACGCAGACCGACGCCGGGGAGCATCGCTACGTGCTCGAGCTGCAGCCCGAGCTGTGCGGCCGGCTCGACTACCGCATCCGCGCCTACCCCTGCCACGAGGCGCTGACGCACCCCTTCGAGCTGGGGTTGATGGCCTGGGTTTGAGCGCGGCGCGCCGGAGTCTCGGGCGCCGCAGCGCTACCGCCCGCCGCGCGTGAGCATCGCGCCCAGACCTTCGGCCGGCTTGCCGTTGATCGTGAGCTCGCCTTTTTCCCACGCCGCGTCGATGGCGACGTCCGCGCCTTCGGCGCGCACCAGCCCGGCCTGCTCGAGGGACTGGATCCGCGCCTCCGCGACCCGATCCGCGGCGAGCTTCAGGCTGTCCTCGCTCGCGTCGTAGCCGCGCGTCTCGAGCTGGAGCTTCGCTTCCTCGCGCGACCGCTCGGCGATCGCGGTCTGCAGCAGCCGCCGCCCGGCCTTCGCCGAGCCCTTGAACTTCACGCGCTCGAGCGCGCCGGGGAGCGCCGCCGGCGCGCCGGCGCCGGCGGCGTGGAAGCTGACCGCCCCTTCGGCGGCGAACGATCCGTCCGCCGTCCTGAAGCCGACGCGCTTGAACCGCAGCACCGGCGACCCCTGAAGGAGATCGGTGCCGAGCTGAAGGACCGCGCCCTGGAGGCCTTCGACGACGGCGGCCGGCGGCAGCCCGCGAGTATCGAGCGCAGCCACCGCCTTGGTGTACTTCCGGATCGCCTGCTTGTCGAGCTGGTCGAGCTCGATCTCCCACACGATGTCGGAGGCGGTTCGCGGCTCGGGCCCGTCGCCGGCCCAGCGCACGGCGCCGACCTTCAGCGCGAACCCGACGCCGACCGTCGCGCCCTGATCCGTCTGGGTCGTGACCAGGCTCGTGTCGCCCACGGCGAGCTCGCCCGCGCCCCCGGTGCCGGTCACCTCCTTGAAGCCGATCGTGATCGTCCCGGTCCAGAGGGTGTCGAAGCTCGCGAAGACGCCGTCGGACTCGAGCTTCAAGCCGCCGATCGCGAACGCGCCGTCGCTCGCGGCGAGCGCGAGCCGGGGCGCGGTCACCGCGAGGACGACCCGGCCGTCCGGGGTGATCGTCCCGGTGCCGGCCGCGCCGCCCCAGGCGAGCGTGGCGGACCCGCCGCTCTTCAGCGGCTTCTCGAAAGCGGGCGAAGCGAAGGTCATTCGCCAGGCGCCATCGAAGCCCTGCTGCGACGCGACGCCGAAGGCCGGCGCGTCGCCGAAGAACGGCTGGAGCGCGGCGCGGAGCTCGCCCGCCCACTCCGGCGCGGTATCGGCCGCGAGCCAGCCGAAGCGGGGGTCGGGTCCGTGGCGAATGACGTGGCGAAGATCGACGAACATTCTGGCGTCGCCGAGAGCGGCGATCCGCGTGACCACGACCGAGCGCCGCCAGCCGCGGTCGTAGCTCGCGACCGAGATCGTGTAGCTCGCGTCGGGCGCGGCGCTCGCCTTCGCGATCCATTCGTTCAGGTTGTGCTGCGTCCGGTACCCGACGTACCAGGGTGCGGCCGCGGCGGCGGCGCCGAGCACGGCGACCACCGCGGCCAGCGCGATCAAAGCCTTCTTCATCCCGACCCCCGCTGGTGACCCCTTTGACGAGGGGCGTTCGACGCGCCCCTTCGGTTGAAAGGGTCGATGATCGGCGGGTGGCGTGGGGGGGTCAACGCGGGCGGCGGCGGGGGCGAGAACAGTGCCCGGTGCGGCATGACCCGGGATGCCAACTTTGTCGCGGTCGGGCGTGACCGCCTCCGTATCACACACGGCGGGGCATGGCTCCATCCTCCGCCAGCCGAGCGTATAGCCGCGCGTACTCCTGCGCCGCCGCGTCCCAGCTGAAATCCCGCGCCATGCCGTGCCGCTGGAGGGCGCGCCAGGTCGGCGGGTCGCGGTACGCCGCGAGCGCGCGCTCGATCGCGCCCGTGAGCGCCGCGGCGGTCGGCTCCCGGAACAGGAATCCGGTCGCCGCGCCGCCGGCGAGCGTCGCCGGCGTGCAGTCGACGATCGAGTCGCACAAGCCGCCGGTCGCGCGCGCGATCGGCGGGGTCCCGTAGCGCTGGCTGTACATCTGGTTGAGCCCGCAGGGCTCGAAGCGCGACGGCATGAGGAACGCGTCCGCGCCGGCCTCGATCAGGTGCGCGAGCGGCTCGTCGAAGGCGATCTCGACCGCGACCGCGTCCGGATGCGCGCGCGCGAGCGCGCGCAGCGACGCCTCGAGCTCGCGCTCGCCGGTGCCGAGCACCGCGAGCTGCGCCGGCGC
>JBOIFD010000125.1:0-11572 GCA_050741515.1 Burkholderiales bacterium | reverse complement strand
GTCATGCTCTGGTACTTCTTCGTGCTCAACCCGCCTTCGAACCCACCCGGCCCGGCGTCGAGGAGCCGGTTGACGACTTTGCGCTGCCGGTCCTGAAGATTCACCTCGGCGTTCCGGATCCAGAAGCGCGCCTTGGCAAGCGTTTGCTCGATCACGGCCGCCGATCGCCGGCACGCGGCCTCGAATCGCTCGCAGAAGAATACGAGCCAGTCCGTGATGTCGAGACTGCCTCTCTGAGCGCGCTCGAGCGCCGCGTAGTAGGCGCCCCGGTGATCCTGGAGCTCGCGGGACATGCTGTAGAGCCGCAACGGCGTTCGCGCATCCTGGGCGAGGGCGAAGTCCATCAGCGCCCGACCGACCCGCCCGTTCCCGTCCTCGAACGGATGGATGGTCTCGAACCACAGGTGTGCGATCCCCGCGCGCAGGATCCCGTCCTCCCGGACGTGCGCGAGCCACTTCAGCAGCCGGTCGAGCTCCTTCGCGACGCGCGCGGCCGGGGGCGCTTCGAAGTGCACGCGCCGCCTGTTCAGCGGGCCGCTCACCACCTGCATGGGCTCGATGCGTCGCCGCAGCCGACCGATTTCGCTCTTCTTCAACCCGGTGTAGCCGGTCGGAAACAAGGCCGCTTGCCACGCGCAAAGGCGCGCGCGGGTCATCGGCTTGTCCCAGCCTTCGGCGGCATCGGCCATGACTTCGACCAGATTCTCAATGTTCCTCGGTACCGCCCCAGACGGCGTCCGGAGACCGAGCTTGCGCGCGACCGACGAGCGCACGGCTTCTAACTCGAGTCGCTCCCCTTCGATGAGGGCGGTGGCGCGCGTTTCCTCGACCCAGATGTCGCTCAGGGCGGCCTGCAGCCCGTCGAAACCGAGCACGTGAGCCATGCCGCGGACCTCGCCCTGCGCGAGCCGGGCGCGCTCGAGCGCCAGGCCCATTCGTGCGGGCTCGAACCGGAAGTTCGGCCAGTCGGGGTGCCGCCAGATCCAGTGACGATTCATCGGGGCCCGCTTCGCGATGAAGCGGAAGTTTAACCGAATCGCTTCATGGAATGAAGCGATTAGCCGCGACCCTGGGGGCCGCGACTAGGGGTCGCGAGACGAGCTGTTGCGGTGCGGCGTCGCGGCCCACCTCCCGAGACAACCGCCACGCCCCCCGCACTTCCCCGGTTGACCGCGGTCCAACCGCTCAAGTACGCTGACTCCACCGGACGGGAGAGCGCGGCAGCGCAAGGCACGCGAAGGCCGCCGCCGAAGGCGCAAGCACCCGGAATCGCTCAGGCATCCGAACCGACCGGCGTGGGGCACTCTGGAGAGCGGCGGCGCGCGCGAGCGCGGTCCGCCCACCGAAGGGGCACGCGGCGCGACGCTGTAACGTCGCCGTCGTAATCTCTCAGGTAAACGGACAGAGGGGTAGGGCGCGAGCCTGGTCCCTCTGTTTGCGTTTCCGGAGGTGCGAAATGAAAGTCATTGTCCTCGGCGCGGGGGTGGTCGGCACCGCCAGCGCCTGGTATCTCGCCCGGGCCGGCCACGCGGTCACGGTGGTCGAGCGGCAGGGCGAGGCCGGCCTCGAGACGAGCTTCGCGAACGGCGGCCAGATCTCGGTCAGCCACGCCGAGCCGTGGGCCAACCCCGACGCCCCGGGGAAGATCTGGGAATGGCTGGGGCGCGAGGACGCGCCGCTGCTGTTTCGCCTCCGCGGGGACGCCCGCCAGTGGGCCTGGGGCCTGCGCTTCCTCGTCGAGTGCCTGCCGTTCCGAACGCGCGACAACATCCGCCAGATCCTCGCGCTCGCGCTGTACAGCCGGACCCAGCTCCAGCTGCTCCGGCGCGACACCGGCATCCAGTACGACCAGCTCACGCGCGGCATCCTCCACTTCTACACCGACGAGGAGGAGTTCGACCGCGCCGTGGAGCACGCGCCGCTCATGCGCCAGTACGGCTGTGACCGGGACGTCAAGACCGCGGCGGAGTGCATCGCCATCGAGCCGGCGCTCCGCCACGCCGCCGAGCGGATCGTCGGCGGCACCTATACCGCGTCCGACGAATCGGGCGACGCGCGGAAGTTCACCCAGGGACTCGCGCAGCTCGCCGCGGCCCAGGGCGTGCGCTTCCTCTACGGGCGCTCGATCAAGCGGCTCGAGGCCGGGCGCGGCCGGATCCTGAGCGTCGTGCTCGCCGACGCCGAGGGCGGCGACGACCGGCTCTCGGCCGACGCCTACGTCGTCGCGCTGGGGAGCTACAGCCCGCTCGTGCTGCGCTCGGTCGGCATCGCGATCCCGGTCTACCCGCTCAAGGGCTACTCGATCACCGTGCCGCTCGAGGCGGGCGACGAGGCCCCGACCGTGAGCCTGACCGACGACAGCCACAAGCTCGTGTTCTCGCGCCTTGGCGAGCGCCTGCGCGTCGCCGGCACGGCCGAGCTCAACGGCTACAACACCGACGTGAGCGACGTGCGCTGTCAGGCGATCGTCCGCCGCACCTTCGACCTCTTCCCGAGCGCGGGGCATCCGGAGCGCGCCGAGTTCTGGACCGGCTTGCGCCCGGCGACGCCGTCCAACGTGCCGGTCGTCGGCCGCAGCCGGTATGCGAACCTCTTCCTCAACACCGGCCACGGCACCCTCGGGTGGACCATGGCGTGCGGTTCGGGTCGCGCGATCGCGGACATCGTGAGCGGCCGGCAGCCCGAGCCCGACTTCCGGTTCACCGGGCTCCCGGCCCGGGCGCGGAGCGTCCTCGTCGCGAAGCCGAGCGCGGGGTAGCGAGCGGGCTTCGCCCGCCCGCTCAGCCGGCCCCGCGCGATCCATCGCGCGGGGCGTTCGCCGGCGCCGAACCCGAGCCGTCGGGCTCGGCGAAACCCCGGCTCACCATCTCCGCCACCACCGCATCGATCAGTCGCCGCGCGATGCTGATCGGCGCCGGCAGCTGCGGTAGGTCGCGGATCTTGAACCATGCCGCGGCCTCGATTTCAAGAGGATCCGCTGTGACTTCGCCGCTTTCCCAGTCGGCGACGAAGGCGATCATCAGCGAGTGCGGGAACGGCCAGGGCTGGCTGGCAAAGTAGCGGAGGTTCCGCAGCCGTACGCCGACCTCCTCGAGCACCTCGCGGCCGAGGCACTGCTCGAGGGTCTCGCCGGGTTCCACGAAGCCCGCCATCGCGCTGTACATCCCCGGCGGGAAGCGCGGCGAGCGGGCGAGCAGGATCTCGTCGGGCAGCCGCCGCACCAGCACCATGACGGCCGGCGCGAGCCGCGGGTAGGCGACGAGGCCGCAGGCGGGGCACTCGCGCGAGCGCTCCGTCGTCCGCGGCGCCGTCGGCGTGCCGCAGCGGCCGCAGAACTGGTGTGTCCGGTCCCAGTCGAGGAGCTGCAGCGCGCGGCCGGCGAGCGCGAACTGGGCGTCGTCGACCACGGTGAAGAGCGCCCGCAGGCCGTGCCAGCCGAAGCCCGGGGGCGGGCTCGCGTCGGCGGCCGCCTCGGCGGCGAAGCAGTGCGAGCCGCCGAGCTGCCCGAGGTAGAGCGTGCGCAGCGGCTCGAGCCCGAGCGAGTGCGGCGTCGTGGTCACCGGCAGGCGGGCCCAGCTCGGCCGCGGCCAGGCGCGCGGGTCGTCAGGTTTGCCAGTCGCCGGCTCCCCGGCCTCGACGAGGAGCTTGTCTCCGCGAAAGACGAACCAGAGCGCCTCGACCGGCTCCGCCGGCGCCGGAACCGCGCCGGCGTACCCCGCCGGCGCGGAGAACGGCATCTCGAGCATGGGTACGCCGCCGCCGGCCTAGCCGCGGCGCAGCCGGCGGATCAGCGACGAGCTGTCCCACCGCCCGCCGCCCATCTTCTGGATCTCGCCGTAGAACTCCTCGATCAGCCGCGTGCAGGGGAGCCCGGCGCCGTTCCGCGCGCCTTCCGCGAGGCAGATGCGCAGGTCCTTGCGCATCCAGTCGGTGGCGAAGCCGAAATCGAACTTGTCGTCGATCATGGTCTGGCCGCGGTTCTCCATCTGCCACGAGGTCGCGGCGCCCTTCGAGATCACGTCGAGCGCGAGCTTCATGTCGAGCCCCGCGCGGAGCCCGAAGTCGATCGCCTCCGCGAGCCCCTCGACGACCCCGACGACGCAGATCTGGTTGACCATCTTGGTCAGCTGCCCGGCGCCCGACGGGCCCATGAGGGTCACCGCACGGGCGAAATGCGAGATGACCGGCTTCGCCCGCGCGAACGCCTGCGGGTCGCCCCCGACCATGACCGTGAGCGCGCCGTTCTCGGCGCCCGATTGACCGCCCGAGACCGGCGCGTCGAGGAACGAGACGCCGCGCTTCGACGCCTCCGCCGCGACCTCGCGCGCGAGCGCCGCGGAGGCGGTGGTGTGGTCGATATGGACCGCACCCTTCGCCATCGCCTGCAGCGCGCCGTTCGCCCCGAGCGTCACTTCCCTGACGTCGGGGTCGTCGCCGACGCAGGAGAAGACGAGCTCTGCGCCGTCGGCTGCTCGCGCGGGCGTTTCGGCGCGCCGGCCGCCGTGCTTCGCGACCCAACTCTCCGCCCTGGCGCGGGTACGGTTGTAGACGGTGACGTCGTGACCGGCCTTCGCCAGGTGGCCGGCCATCGGGAAACCCATTACGCCGAGACCGATGAATGCGACCTTCGCCATGTTGACTCCTCCGCAATGAAAAACCGGTCGCTGGTAGCGCGGGCGCCGGCGGCCGGTCGACGCATTATATGGAGCTTCCCACGCCGGCGCGCTGGCGCGCGATGGTAAAGCGCGCCGCGTTCCGCGATAATGACGCGCTCCTTCCGCCCGAGCGCACCCCGCCCCGCCGATGAACCGCCCCGCCGTGAAGCCTGCGCCCGCGCGAGATCTCGAGCGGGACATGGCGAGCGCGATCCGCGCGCTCGCGATGGACGCGGTGCAGGCCGCGAACTCGGGGCATCCCGGCATGCCGATGGGCATGGCCGAGATCGCGATCGCGCTCTGGCACCGGCATCTCCGCCACAACCCCGCGAACCCGCGGTGGCCCGACCGCGACCGCTTCGTGCTGTCGAACGGCCACGGCTCGATGCTGCTCTACGCGCTGCTGCACCTGACCGGCTACGCGCTGCCGATGGCGGAGCTGAAGCGCTTCCGGCAGCTGCACTCGATGACGCCCGGGCATCCGGAGCACGGCCTGGCGCCGGGCGTCGAGACGACGACCGGCCCGCTCGGGCAGGGGCTCGCGAACGCGGTCGGCATGGCGCTCGCCGAGCGGCTCCTCGCCGCGGAGTTCAACCGGCCCGGCCACGCGATCGTCGATCACTGCACGTACGCCTTCGTCGGCGACGGGTGCCTGATGGAAGGCATCTCCCACGAGGCCTGCTCGCTCGCGGGCACCCTGGGCCTCGGCAAGCTGATCGTGTTCTACGACGACAACGGTATCTCGATCGACGGCCACGTGAAGCTGTGGTTCACCGACGACACGCCCAGGCGCTTCGAGGCCTACGGGTGGCACGTCGTCCCGGGCGTCGACGGGCACGACGTCGAGGCGGTCGACGCCGCGATCCAGGCGGCGCAGCTCGAGCGCCGCCGCCCGACCCTCATCTGCTGCAAGACCGTGATCGCGAAAGGCGCGCCGACCAAGGCCGACACGCACGAGGCGCACGGTGCGCCGCTCGGCACGGACGAGGTCGCCGCGACGCGCGCGGCGATCGGCTGGCCGCATCCGCCGTTCGAGGTGCCGCAGCGCCTGTACGACGCGTGGGACGCGCGCGCGAAGGGCGCGGCGCTCGAGGCGGCCTGGAGCGGGAAGTTCGCGGCCTACGAGCGCAAGCTCCCGACCCTCGCCGCGGACTTCCGCCGGCGCACGGCGGGCGAGCTGCCGGCCGGCTGGGCGGAGCACGTCCGGACGCTCGTCGAGCGCGCCAACGCGAAGGCCGAGACCGTCGCGACGCGGAAGAGCTCGCAGATCGCGCTCGACGGCCTCGGCCCGGTGCTGCCGGAGCTCGTCGGCGGTTCCGCCGACCTCACCGGGTCGAACCTCACGATGTGGTCCGGGTCCAAGCTCCTGAACGGCTCGGACCACGGCAACTACCTCTCGTACGGGGTCCGCGAGTTCGGGATGTGCGCGATGGCGAACGGCATCGCGCTGCACGGCGGCCTGATCCCGTACGTCGGCACGTTCCTGACGTTCTCCGACTACGCGCGGAACGCGCTGCGGATGGCGGCGATCATGAAGACCCGGTCGATCTTCGTCTTCTCCCACGACTCGATCGGGCTCGGCGAGGACGGCCCGACGCACCAGTCGATCGAGCACGCCGCGAGCCTGCGCCTGATCCCGGGCATGGACGTGTGGCGGCCGAGCGACACGGTCGAATCGATCGTCGCCTGGGCGGCCGCGATCGAGCGGCGGGACGGACCGACTTCGCTCCTCTTCACCCGGCAGAACGTCCCGTTCCAGGGCCGCGAGCCCGGGGCGATCGCGAACATCCGCCGCGGCGGCTACGTGATCGGCGAGGCGGCGCACCCGCGCGCGGTGATCATCGCGACCGGCTCGGAGGTGCCGCTCGCGCTCGGCGCGAAGGCGAAGCTCGCCGAGGAAGGCATCGCCGTGCGCGTGGTCTCCATGCCCTGCACGAGCGTCTTCGACCGCCAGGACGCGGCGTACCGCGAGGCGGTGCTGCCGTCCGGCCCGCCGCGCGTCGCGGTGGAGGCGGGCGTCACCGACTACTGGCGCAAGTACGTCGGCGCGGTCGACAGCCCGCACGGCGCGGTCATCGGCATCGACCGGTTCGGCGAGTCGGCGCCGGGGCCGGAGCTGTTCAAGTTCTTCGGCTTCACCGTGGACAACGTCGTCGCCGCCGTGAAGCGGGTTCTCGCCTGAACCCGAAGTCGCTCTGAGGAGTCGATCGAATGACCATTCGAGTCGCCATCAACGGCTACGGCCGCATCGGCCGCATGATCCTTCGCGCCCATTACGAGGCCGGGAAGAAGCACGACCTGGCGATCGTCGCGGTCAACGACCTCGGCGACGCCAAGACCAACGCCCACCTCACCAGGTACGACACCGCGCACGGCCGGTTCCCCGGCGCGGTCGAGGTGGACGGCGATCACCTCGTCGTCAACGGGGACAAGATCCGCGTCTGCGCGCAGAAGGACCCGGCGCAGCTGCCGTGGCAGGACCTCGGCGTGGACGTCGTGCTCGAGTGCACCGGGCTCTTCGCCAGCAAGGCCGGGGCCTCGGCCCACGTCGCCGCGGGGGCGAAAAAGGTGATCATCTCCGCGCCCGGGGAGAAGGACGTCGACGCAACCATCGTCTACGGCGTCAACCACGACGTGCTGAAGGCGTCGCACACCGTCATCTCCAACGCCTCGTGCACGACCAACTGCCTGGCGCCGCTCGTCAAGGCGCTGCACGATCGCATCGGCGTGGCGACCGGGCTGATGACGACCATCCACGCGTACACGAACGACCAGGTGCTCACCGACGTCTATCACAAGGATCTGCGGCGCGCGCGCGCGGCGACGATGTCGATGATCCCGACCAGGACCGGTGCCGCGGCCGCGGTCGGGCTCGTCCTTCCGGAGCTGAACGGCAAGCTCGACGGCTTCGCGATCCGGGTGCCGACGATCAACGTCTCGATCGTCGATCTCGCCTTCGTCGCCAAGCGGCCGACGACGGTCGACGAAGTGAACGCCGCGGTGAAGCAGGCCGCCGAGTCCGACCTCAGCGGCATCCTCGAGTACAACACCGAGCCGCTGGTCTCGATCGACTTCAACCACAACCCGGCCTCCTCGATCTTCGACGCGACGCTCACCAAGGTCGCCGACGGCACGCTGGTCAAGGTGTGCGCCTGGTATGACAACGAGTGGGGCTTCGCGAACCGGATGCTGGACGCCACGGTGGCGTTCATGAAAGCGGCCGCGGCGCCGGCCAAGGCCGCGGCCTAGCGGCACGGCGCGCCGCGGCCGCTGCGGCGATGAGGCGGTGATGGCTTTTCTCCGCATGACCGATCTCGACCTGCAGGGCAAGCGGGTCTTCATCCGCGCGGATCTCAACGTCCCCCAGGACGACGCCGGGAGCATCACCGACGACACGCGGATCCAGGCCTCGGTCCCGGGGATCCGCCACGCGCTGAATGCCGGCGCGCGGGTGATGGTCACGTCCCACCTCGGCCGGCCGGAGGAGGGGACGTTCCGGCCGGAGGACTCGCTCGCGCCGGTGGCGAAGCGCCTCGCCGAGCGCCTCGGGATGCCGGTGCCGGTGAAGACCAGCTGGCTGGATGCCGGCGAGGTCGCCCCGCAGCCGGGCGGCGTCGTCGTGCTCGAGAACTGCCGGCTGAACCGGGGCGAGAAGAAGGACGACGAGCTGCTGTCGATGAAGATGGCGGCGCTCTGCGACATCTACGTGAACGACGCGTTCGGCACCGCCCACCGGGCCGAGGCGACCACGCACGGCATGGCGAAGTTCGCGCCGGTCGCGTGCGCCGGACCGCTGATGGCGGCCGAGATCGATGCGCTCGCGACCGCGCTCGAGCGGCCGGCGCGGCCGCTGGTGGCGGTCGTCGGCGGCGCGAAGGTGTCGACCAAGCTCGCGATCCTCGGGTCGCTGGCGGAGAAAGTCGACCAGCTGATCGTCGGGGGCGCGATCGCCAACACGTTCATGCTCGCGGTGGGCGGGAAGATCGGCAAGTCGCTCGCCGAGCCCCGGCTCGTCGACGAGGCGCGCCGGATCGTCAGGCGCATGGGGGAGAAGGGCGGCGCCGTGCCGATCCCGATCGACGTCGTGTGCGCCAAGGAGGTCGCGGCGACCGCGCGCGGCGAGCTCAAGGCGACCGAGCACGTCGCCGACGACGATCTGATCCTCGACGTCGGCCGTCAGACTGCGCGCGCCTTCGAGCACTTCCTCAAGGCCGCCGGAACCATCGTCTGGAACGGGCCGGTCGGCGTGTTCGAATACGACCAGTTCGGCGAAGGCACCAAGACCGTCGCGCACGCGATCGCCGAGAGCCGGGCGTTCTCGCTCGCCGGCGGCGGCGACACGATCGCCGCGATCCGGAAGTACGGCGTGGCGGACCGGATCTCGTACATCTCCACCGGCGGCGGCGCCTTCCTCGAGTTCCTCGAGGGCCGGAAGCTGCCCGCGATCGCGATTCTCGAGCAGCGGGCGCGGGGCTAGCGCCATGCGGCGGGCTAGGAAATCCGGGATTAGAAAGGCGGTCGCTCCGGCCAACGGCATCGTCGATCTTGAGAAGGAGTTGTTTCAGGCGGCGATCGTTCTCCGCGGCTCGATCGAGCGCAGTTCGCCGAATCGGACAGGCTAAGGGCTGAAATCCGAGCACAACTGGCGCGCGTCAGCACCATCTCGGGAACGGAAAGACTTGAGTAAAGCGTGCTTTACGCAACGACCGCTTGAGTAAAGCGAAGGTCTGTTTGCTTTACCCAAAAACGGGTTGCCGCTACACTGCTTTACGCAATGGCCGCCCCCAGCCCCTTCGACGCGCGACCGCTGCCTCGCCAAGGTCTCGACTGGCGCGGGCTGGTGCCGGCGATCGGCCGGGCGACCCGGGCGCTCGCGCACTACGACGGCATCCTGCTCGGCCTTCCGGATCCAGCCGTGCTTCTCTCGCCTCTCACGACGCAGGAGGCGGTGCTTTCGTCGAAGATCGAGGGCACGCAGGCCACGCTCGGCGACGTGCTGCGCTTCGAGGCGGGCGAGCCGCCAGCGAGCGCCGAGCGGCGCGAGGACATCCACGAGATCCTCAACTACCGCAAGGCGCTGCGCGAGGCCGAGAGCGCCTTGACGAGGCGCCCGTTCAGCCTCGCGCTGCTCAAGCGGCTGCACGCAGTGCTCCTGGAAAGCGTGCGCGGGAGGGACAAGACCCCGGGCGAATTCCGCCGCGCGCAGGTCTGGATCGGCGCGCCCGGTGCGCCGATCGAGGCGGCGCGCTTCATACCGCCGAAACCGGCGCGCGTTCCGAAGCTGCTCGCCAACCTAGAGTCCTACTGGCGCGCCGAGGAGCTCGACCCGCTCGTCCAGCTTGCGCTGATCCACGCCCAGTTCGAGATCATCCACCCGTTCCGCGACGGGAACGGCCGCATCGGTCGCATCCTCATTCCGGTGTTTCTGCACGAAAAGCGCATGCTCGGCCGGCCGATGTTCTACCTGTCGCAGTATCTCGACGAGCACCGCGCTGAGTACATCGCGCGGCTGCGCGACCTGAATGGGCCGCGCACGTGGAACGCCTGGACGGCGTTCTTCCTGCGCGCGCTCACCGCCCAGGCCGAGACGAACGCCGCGAAAGCGCGCGGCATCCTTGCGCTCCATGAGCGGCTGAAAGCAAAGGCCATTGCCCTCACGCGCTCAGAGTACGCCGTGCCGCTCCTCGACCGGCTCTTCGCCCAGCCGGTGTTCGCCTCGAGCGACCTCTTCGGCCGGCCAGACTTGCCGACAAAACCCGTAGTGACCAAACTTCTGAGCCAGTTGCGCGAGGCCGGCATCCTCAAGCAGCTGCGCGCCTCCAGCGGCCGCCGGCCGCAGGTGCTGGCACTGGCTGAGCTGGTGAATCTCTGCGAGGGCAAGCGTGTCATCTAGCAAGCGCGCGCGGCTGACCGAGGCGCGCGCTTGCGGCGCCCAACGATCCTGCCGTAACGTGGCATCCTGAAAGCGAAGAAGAACCCGAGAGGAACGCGATGCTGTCCCACCAGGACCCGGTCCGGCACGACCGGCCACGCGCTACCAAGATCGTCGCCACGCTCGGGCCCGCCTCGAGCGACCCGGCGGTCCTGGAGCGCATGTTCCGCGCCGGCGTCGACGTCGTGCGGATGAATTTCTCGCACGGCACCGCCGAGGACCACGTGAAGCGCGCCGAGCTGGTCCGCCAGCTCTGCCGCAAGACCGGCCGCACCGTCGGGATCATGGCCGACCTGCAGGGGCCGAAGATCCGCGTGGGCAAGTTCGCGGACGGGCGCGTCACCCTCAAGGCCGGCGACCGCTTCGTTCTCGACGCCGAATGCGAGCTCGGCGACGCGACCCGCGCCGGCCTCGACTACAAGGAGCTGCCGCAGGACGTGCGGCCGGGCGACGTGCTGCTCCTCGACGACGGCAAGATCGTGTTCGAGGTCGAGCGGGTCGAGGGGCCGCGGGTGCACAGCAAGGTGCGTCACGGCGGCGTGCTCTCGAACAACAAGGGCATCAACCGGCTCGGCGGCGGCCTCACCGCGCCGGCGCTCACCGCCAAGGACATGGAGGACGTCCGCGTTGCGGCGAAGATCAACGCCGACTATCTCGCCGTTTCGTTCCCGAAGAGCGGCACGGACATGCACATGGCGCGCGAGCTGCTGCGCACCGCCGGCGGCAAGGCGCTGCTGATCGCGAAGATCGAGCGCGCGGAGGCGGTGAGGCGCGAGGCGTACCTGGACATCCTCGCCGCCACCGACGGGATCATGGTGGCGCGCGGCGACCTGGCGGTCGAGGTCGGCGACGCCTCGGTGCCGGCGCTGCAGAAGCGCATGATCCACCTCGCCCGCGAGCACAACCGGCTCACGATCACCGCGACGCAGATGATGGAATCGATGATTTCGAGCCCGGTGCCGACGCGCGCAGAAGTGTCGGACGT
>JBOIFD010000124.1:0-31923 GCA_050741515.1 Burkholderiales bacterium | reverse complement strand
GCGAAGGAGTTCAAGGTGTTTTACCGCGCGAACAAGCCGGAGCAAGCCGCCGATTCGCGGCATTACCTCGTCGACCACACCGCGGGGATCTTCGTCCTCGACCCGCGCGGCAAGCCGCGGCTCTACGTGAGCGCCAACGGCCGCTCCGTCAAGCGTCTCGCCGAAGACGTGAAGCGTTTGCTGGACGCGTGAGGACGATGATGGTGCTATTCGCGAGGTTGCAACGACGCGCGCCCGATGCCGTGCGCGCGGCGTCGCTCGCTCTCGCGCTCGCGGCCGTTGCGGCGTCGGCGCACGCGGTGACGCCCGACGAGCTGCTCGAGCCGGAGAAGGCGTTCCGGATCTCGACGCAGCCGCTCGACGAGCGCAGCCTCCAGGTGCGCTTCGAGATCGCCGAGGGGTACTACATGTACCGCGACCGGTTCAAGTTCGAGAGCGAATCGGGTCGGGTGCTCGCCGATGTCGAGCTGCCCCCGGGCGAGCGCAAGCGCGATCCGTTCTTCGGCGAGACCGTGACCTATCGCCGGCAAGTGGCGATGCGCGTGCCGCTGAGCGAGGAGGACGTGGTGCGCGGACGCGTGAAGTTGAAGGTCACCTCGCAAGGCTGTTTGGACCAACGCGTCTGCTACGCGCCGCTCGAGCAGATGGTGGAGGTGCGGCTCGCGAGCGCGAGCCCGGCGGCGTCCACGACGCTGGGCGATACGCGCGGCACGCAGCAAGCGGACGGGTCGACGACGATCGCGCCTGCATCGCCGCCATTCTGGGCGCTGATCGCTCTGCTCTTTGCCACCGCAGGTCTTGTCGCCGCCGTCGCGTTGGCGCTCCTACGGAAGCGGAGGAAGCCTGAATGAATGCCGTTAGAACGGCCATCGGACTTGCGGCGCTCGTGACGATGGCCATCGGGATCGCACACGCCGACGAGCAGACGATCCGGCGCGTCGTTGGGGCGAAGCTGCCGGACGCAAAGATCGTTTCGGTGCAGAAGCTGCGCCGGGGCGGCCTGTACGAGGTCGCGATCCAGCGCGCCGAAGGCGGGATCGCGGTGTTCTACACCGACGATTCCGCCCAGGTCTTCTTCATCGGCAGGCTGGTCGACACCGCCACCGACCAAGACCTCACCGAGGAGCGCGTGCGCAAGCTCTCGGCGATCGACTGGAACGCGCTACCGTTCAAGTGGGCGATCACCATGAAGCGCGGCGACGGCCGGCGTCGGATCGCGATTCTCTCCGATCCGAACTGCCCGTATTGCAAGCGGTTCGAGGCCGATCTCGCGACGCTCGACGACATCACGATCCACATCTTCCCGTATCCGGTGATCAAGCCCGAATCGGTGCGCCAGGCCAAGGCGGTATGGTGCTCGCGCGACCGCGTCAAGGCGTGGAACGATCTGATGCATCAACGGATCGAACCCACGGCGAAGCCCGACTGCGAGACGCCGATCGAGCAGCTGGTCGCGCTTGGCCAGCGCCTCGGGGCGAACTCGACCCCGACCTGGCTCCTGCCGAACGGCGAGAAGCGCTCGGGCGCGATGAAGATGAGCGACCTCGTGCCGCTGCTCGATGCGACGGCACGCGGGAGATGAGGCTCCATGATCGATTTTTCCTTTCGCGCACGGAGGTCAGGATGACCCGACGGAGGTTTCTCGCTTTGCTGGCAATGCTCGCGGCCGCGCCGCTCGCCCGCGCGCAGCCCGTCGATCGTAACGCGACGCTATACAAGAACCCGCAATGCCAATGCTGCGAGGGGTACGCCAAGTACCTGCGCGACCACGGCTACAAGGTGGCGGTCGTCCCGACTCACGATCTCGACGGGGTCAAGCGGGAGAACGGCGTGCCGGAAGCGCTCGGCGGCTGCCACACGACGCTCGTCGGCGGCTACGTGGTCGAGGGGCACGTGCCGGTGAGCACGGTCGAGCGGCTGCTCCGGGAGCGTCCGCCGATCCGCGGCGTGTCGCTGCCGGGCATGCCGCAGGGCTCGCCGGGCATGACCGGCCGCAAGCGCGAGCCGTTCACGATCTACGAGCTCGGCAGGGAACCGGGAGGCAAGTCGCGCGTGTACGCGGTGGAGTAAAGGGCGGTCTTTTCACGACCACGGAGGGCGGCGGGATGATGGGCGGCGGGATGATGGGCGGTGGCCGGCCGAACGAGCAGTGGCGCTCGCCCGGCTCCGCACGATAGATGCCGAGCGCAGCAAGCGTGCGCCGCGGCCTCCTTTGCGGGTGGCTCGCCTTGAATGTTTCGGTCGCCGTCGTGGCGGGCGAGCGGGTCCGCGTGTCCGGCGCATGGGTGCCCCCGACCGTACCGGGGCAAACCGTCGGCGCGGCCTACATGCATCTGCGTAGCCCGCAGGACGCGACGCTCGTCAAGGTCGAGGCGGACGTGGCCGCGGCGGCCGAGGTTCATCGGATGACGACGGTGAACGACGTCATGCGAATGCGCAAGCTCGACCAGCTGGACCTGCCCGCCGGACGCACCGTCGAGCTCTCGCCGGGCGCGACGCATCTGATGCTGGTCGATCTCCGGCAGCCGCTCAAGGCTGGCGACAGCGTCAAGCTGAGGCTGACGGTTCGGCTGGCGGACGGGCGGACTGTCCGGGAAACCGTCGTTGCGCCGGTCGTGCAGAGGGCGAGCCACGGCAGCCACAAGTGATCCGGAGCAGCGAACCGTATGTACATCGATGACCCTTCCAGCTGAAAGCATGCAGAACGCAGTCCCTCGCGAGGCGCGCCGGTCGCGCCGCGCGGCATTGCTGGTGCCGCTGTTGCTGTTCGCGGGCGTCGTCGTGTTTCTCAGCGTCGGTTTGACGCTCAACCCCCGGGAAATCCCCTCCGCGCTCATCGGCAAGCCGGTGCCCGAGTTCGTTCTTCCCCCCGTCGAGGGACGCTCCTTCGGGCTTTCGAGCGGTGACTTGAGGGGTGACGTGTCGCTCGTCAATGTCTTCGCATCGTGGTGCGTGGCCTGCAGGGAGGAGCATCTCGTCTTCCTGCAGCTCCAGCGCGAGAAGTTCGTTCCCATCCACGGCCTCAACTACAAGGACCGCCCCGAGGACGCGGCGCGCTGGCTCGATGCGCTCGGCGATCCCTACACGCGCACCGGCGCTGATCTCGACGGGCGGGTCGCGATCGACTGGGGTGTCTATGGGGTGCCCGAGACGTTCGTCATCGACCGCGGCGGCCGGATCGCCTACAAGGTGATCGGCCCGATCACGCCCAAACTTCTGGAAGAGAAACTGCGTCCGCTCATCGCCGGGCTCCGCGGCGATGGCGCGTCCGCGAAGGAGACGTCCGATCCGCGTCCCGGTGGTTCGCGATGATCAAGCCGACCCTCGCGATCTTCGGGCTCGTCGTCCTCGCCCTGGCGGCAGCGGGCGCGTACCGTGCGCTTTCGTCGGGAGGGGGCGCCGGTAGCGCGTCGACCTCGGACGTCGCGGGAGGGGGCGGAGCGCCTCGCATCAAGCGCGCCGAAACCCCACGACCGCTGCCGGAACTCCACTTCGTCGACGGCACCGGCGCGCGGCGCTCCCTCGCCGACTTCCGGGGACGCGTAATCCTGCTCAACGTCTGGGCCACGTGGTGCGTCCCCTGCCGCGAGGAGATGCCGGCGCTCGACCGGCTGCAGGCGGCGCTCGGCGGACCCGACTTCGAAGTCGTCCCGCTCTCGATCGATCGGGGCGGCGTGTTCGTCATCAAGGGCTTCTACGAGGAGCTCGATCTCCGTGCCCTGCAGATCTACGTGGATCAGGCCGGAGAAGCGCTCACGAAGCTGGGCGCGGTGGGGATTCCATTGACGCTGCTTGTCGACCGGGAGGGTCGCGAGCTGTGGCGCGTCGTCGGGCCGGCCGAGTGGGACAAGCCGGCGGCCGTGAATCGAATCCGCAGCCATCTCCCCGAAGCCCCGAAGCATCGAGCGCCGGATGGATGAGGGATGGAGAAGCGCTTGTCCGTAGGTCTCAGAAAGGAGGATTGCGCATGGCAAATTCGCGCCGACTTGGTGTCAAGACCGCAACGCAAACCTGGGAGCAGACGATCACGCTGGGGGGACGGCTGAGCCGGCGAACACTGCTGATCGCAGCAGCGGTGGCGGGTATGGCGGCCGGGCTGTCCCTGGGCTGGAGCTCGCTGGTCGCTGCCGGATTGGCGCCGATCATCCTGGCGTTGCTCCCATGCGCCGCGATGTGCGCGCTGGGGCTCTGCGCGAAGCGGCTTGGACCGAAGAAAGAGTGCTCGAGCGCCGAAGAGCCTGCGGCACCCAAGGAGCCCGATGACGCGGGAGCGAGAGGCGCCGTGGAGTCCGAGCCCCTGCGGTCGGCTGCCGAGAGCGTAGCGTCGCGTGACCGCGCGTGACATCGCTCGCCGCGCCGTGCGCCCGAGGTGACGTTCTCGATTCTGCAACGCCAGGGGCCCCCGGTCGTGAGCGAACCAATCGCGGCAGCCCTCAGCCGCGGGGCCGACGGGTCGACCGGGCCGACGGACATCGACGAGCGTCGGCGCAAGCTGCTCGTCCTGACCTGTGCGGCGGGCGGGGCGGCCTCGGCCGCAGCGGTCTGGCCCTTCCTCGCGAGCATGGAGCCTTCCGAGCGCGCGAGGGCGCTCGGCGCGCCGGTCGAGGCGGACATCAGCGGGCTCGAACCTGGCACGATGACGACCGTCGAGTGGCAGGGCAAGCCGGTGTGGATCGTGAATCGCACGGAGAAGATGCTCGTGGGCCTCAAGGGGAGCGCGGCCCTGCTCGCCGACCCGGACTCCGAGCGCTCGCAGCAGCCGGACTACGCCAGGAACCCGGAACGGTCGATCAAGCCCGAATACCTCGTGGTGGTCGGCATCTGCACGCACCTCGGCTGCTCACCGACGCCGAAGTTCAAGCCGGGCGACCCGGGCATGGGGGCCGATTGGCCCGGCGGGTTCCTGTGTCCCTGCCACGGCTCGCGCTTCGACCTCTCCGCGCGGGTGTACGCGAACATGCCCGCACCGACCAACCTCGTCGTGCCGCGGTACAGGTACCTCACGGACACCCGCATCCTGATCGGCGACGACAGGAAGGGGGCATAGCCGCGTGCTGAACCCTATTGGCTGTTGGAAGCGCTCCCGGTGCCGGGGCGGATTGGGTGATGCGCAATGTGCCGGACCGGGCGCGACGCTCTGGCCAGGCGTCAGTAAGGCGTCATGGCGCCCGCTAATCATCGGCTATCTTGTGAGAGTCTCAGGAGGCGAGAAATGTGGACCGGTATGGACGGCGTCATGAGCGGCTGTGGATGGGGGGTGGGAATGATGGGCGCCGGGATGATCGGCGTCGTGCTCTTTTGGGCGCTGGTGATCGCCGGCATCGTCGTCGCCGTGAAATGGCTGAGGGGCTCGTCGCTGACCACGGCCCCCGCAAAAACCGCACTCGATCTGCTCAGGGAGCGCTACGCGCGCGGCGAGATCGAGCGCAGCGCATTCGAGCAGAAGAAGCGGGATATCGGCGGTTGAAGACGACGAGCGCGCCGCGGAAGAAGAGGCGCGTCTTCAGGTCCGCGTACTTGCCGGTCTTGCAGCGTCGTGCCGCTCGCGGTGGCCCCCGGCCTTTCCTCAGTTCGGCGCTGCCGGACGAAAGACGAGGAAATACTGGTCCGGCAGAAACGCGTGCTCCTCGGCGAGCTCGAAGCCTGCACGCGCGAGCTCCCGCTTCACCTGTTCCGGCGGAATGCGGTGAGCGTCGATAATGGCAACGCGCCCGCCGGGTTTCAGGGCCGCGCGGACGCGGCGAAAGTACTGGTCGCGCGTACCGATGTGATGGTAGACGGCCACGAAGATCGCGAGGTCCACGGGCGCGGGCAGCCGCGGGTCGTCGGCGTCGCCGCGGTATGAGGCGAGATTGGAGAGGCCCTCGCGCTCGGCGCGCTCGTTCAGGTAGCGCACCATGTCGGGCTCGATGTCCATGCCGAACACCCGCCCCCGCGGCACGGCGCGCGCGAGGCGCACGGCGAAGTAGCCGGTTGCCGAGCCGATGTCCGCAACGACCGCGTCGGGGGGCAGCGCCAGCGCGCGGATGACTTCATCGGGCTTCTGCCAGGCGTCGCGGGTCGGGTCGTCGAGCACCGGGGCCCACTCCTCGGCACGCTCGAAGCGATGCTCGATGTGGTCAGACGACTGCGCGCCTGTCGAGGCGAGCAACGAGGCCGCAAGCCCGAGCATCGCGAGGCGCAGAAAGAGTGCATTGGCTGACATGGGAGCTGTTTGCTGCCGGATCGTCACGCGGGGCCGACGTGCAAGCGGCTGCGGTGCGTCGGCGCGGGCGCCTCGCTCGCGGTCAGAGACGATGCCCTGGTGATGTCTGTGCCCCTGCCGGCCCCTTTGGCCAGAACTCTTCGGGCGTTGCCTCGGCGCGGGTGCGGATCAAGAAGAACTTTTCCACCGGAACGACCGCCACGATTCCAGCCCCGGGCAGATCCGTATGCGCACCCTCGATGATCGCCGCCGTGACGCCCTCGACTTCGTCGTGCCGCGTAAAGATATCCAGTCGCACTTCGTCGACCATCCAGTCGTTCGCGAAAAAATTCCGATACTCGCCGTATCCTTTGACCTTGCAGACATCGACGCGCTCGACGTTTATCCGCCGGAGTCTTTGCTCGACCTCCTCCAGGCGCGCGCGGGGAAAGATCGCAATGATCTGCTTGATGTCCATGGCAACCTCCACTCCATCGGTTAACTCGTAAGAACAACGACTGCGGATCCGCTCTTCAGCGCCCGCCGGGCGCGGGGAGGAGCCGCGTCATCGCGCTGCTCGCTTGCGCAGCATCTTCGTGACGCCCGCCGCGTAGGCGAGCATGACCGCCACCGCGCCGAGCAGGTCCGGCCAGGCCGAGCTGAAAAGCGAGGCCGCGATTCCAGCGATGGCAACAGCGATCGGCACCATCGGCCACGACATGGATCGCGCCCCCGAGGAAGAGGAGGCGCTCCGTGAGCGTCGTCTTGCCTGCGTCCGGATGCGAGATGATGGCAAAAGTACGCCGGCGGGCGACTTCGAGGGCGAGGGCACCAGGCGTCGGGGTCATGCCGTGAAGTCCACGGATTCCGAGTCAGGTGTCGGTGCGTCGCTCAAAGGGTGCTCCGCGCACCGACCGCGCTTGCACCAGCGAAAACGAGCAGGAAACAACCATCCCGGTGACTCCTGACGTGCGCGCGGGCGCGGGGTTGCCGGTCCGCGACGGATTCCAAGCAAGCCACGACCCCGGCAAAGCCCGATGAACGCTCGCTCGGCGGGCGCTATGTCGACGCGTTGCGGCGAGTGCGGGGATTACGCGGCTGAGACGTGCCGTCCACGCGCGCGGACAGAGCCGACCTGCGCGCGTGGCGGCAGAGCTATGCGGAGAAGCGGGGTGGCGGGAGCAGACAATCCGCCGCCCAGGACGAGATGGGCTTGCGTGCTCCGGCGAGGATGTGCTCGGGCGCAACCGCTGGCATGCCGCAAGCAAGCGAATGAATCGCCCCCGCGCCCGTGCACGTCGACGTGCACCGTACGCCGGAAAGAGCGCTTGCCGGACAGCAGTTGTCCTGGTCGGGCGGCGGATAAGCTCCTAGCTCGGCACACCCGGGACAATCTGCTGCGAGCGCGATCGAGTGGCCACCCGCACGCTCGGCGCATAGCTGGGCGGCGCTCGCGACCGGAATATGGAGCGCGACCGAAAGCACGAGCAGCCGAACTAACATGCGCATCACGATCAAGTATAGCGCGGGACCGATCGTCATTGGGCGAACGCAAACACGACCTCGCGTCGGGCGAGCCGGGGCAGTTGCCCTCACTACTGGTCACGGGCTACAGTTCGATGGCACCAAGCCCTTGGAGCCGGCGAAACTGACGCAATGGGTGTCGCGGCGCAACCAATCCCGGTCGGGCAGAACCCCGTGCATCCGATCAGCGTCGGGTCTCGGACGCGCGCACTCGGGCGACTCAGCAGGCCACATCGTGAAGGGAGCCGTACGCCCATGCTTGCGCGACTTCTCGCCCTGCCGATCTGGCTGGCCGCCATCGCAGTCCCTCCTGCGCTTGCCCAAGGCCAGCCTTCCGGACTCGCCAAAGCCACCTTCGCCGCTGGCTGCTTCTGGTGTACCGAGGAGGCCATGGACAAGGTTCCCGGCGTGATCTCGACCACCTCCGGCTACATGGGCGGAACCAGAAAGAACCCCACCTATCGGGAGGTATCCTCCGGGACCACCGGCCACACGGAAGTGGTGCAGGTCGTGTACGACCCGGCGAAGGTGAGCTACGAGCGGTTGCTCGAGCAGTTCTGGGTGAACCACGATCCCACGGTGACGGACCGGCAGTTCTGCGACGTCGGATCGCAGTACCGGCCCTCGATCTTCTGGCACGACGGGGAGCAGAAGCGCCTCGCCGAGGCCTCGAAGGCCAAGTGGGACACGGCCAAGCCGTTCAAGCAGTCTATCGTAACGCCGATCGTCAAGGCGGGCGAGTTCTGGCCGGCGGAGGGCTACCACCAGGATTACTACCTGAAGAATCCGGCGCGATACAAGTACTACGTTACCGGCTGCGGTCGCTACGCGCGCCTGGACGCGCTCTGGGGCAAGTTCAGAAAGTAGCGCGGGTCCCAGCCAACAAGCGCCGGGCTTGCGTCGGTCTCGTGGTCGGCAGGCGCTGCGCCGAGACGCGGCGGCGCGGCGACCGGACACCCGGATTGGTCCAGCGCAGAAGCGACGAGCTTGCCGTGATCCGCGCGGCTCTCGAGCGCCTCATGGAACGATCTCGCGCGGTGGACGGGGAAGGGGCTGTCCGCTGATCGCGGCGCTCGTCGCCGACGCGGACTGACCGGCCGTGGTTCCACGCCGGCGCCGCGCCGGGCTTGCCTCCGTACCATGCTACGGGGTGCAGGATCCCGCACGGAGGTTCGCATGGCAGCGCTCACCATCGGTGCGGTCGCGCGGCGCGCTGGCATCGGCGTCGAGACGGTCCGGTTCTACGAGCGGCGCGGCCTCTTGCGCCGGCCACCGCGGCCGGATACCGGTTTTCGCACCTACCCGGAGGAGACCGTCGCGCGGCTGCGGTTCATCCGCGAGGCGCAGGCGCTCGGCTTCACGCTGAAGGAGGTCGGCGACCTGCTTGCGCTACGGGTCACGCCCGGGACCGATTGCGCCGCCGTGCGCACCCGCGCCATCGCCAAGCGCGCGATCGTCCAGACGCGCCTCGCAGAACTCGAGCGCATCGGCGGCGCGCTCGACAAGCTGATCGCCGCCTGTCCGGGCCGGGGCGCGGTCACGACCTGTACCATCCTCGAAGCACTCGCCGGGGCGGCCGAGCCGGCGCCCCAGCCGGTGCGGCGCCGCAACGCAAGGAGAACGAGCATGAAGTCGCTCGAGCTGAAGATCCAAGGCATGCAGTGCGATGGCTGTGCCGGCACGATCGAGGCGCTGCTCGCACGCGAGGCCGGCGTGAAAGGAGCGAGCGTCTCGTACGCCGCCGGCAAGGGGCAAATCCTCTACGACCCGGCCGCGACCGATCCCGCCCGGATCGCCTCCGCGATCGAGCGCGCAGGCTACCGCGTCGCGGAGGATCCGGCGGCAGCGAGCTCGTGAGCGGCGCCGAACTCGCCGCGACGTTCCTCCTGCCCATCGGTCTGGGGCTCTTCGGCTTCGTCGAGCCCTGCTCGATCGGCTCGACGCTCGTCTTCATCAAGCTGATCGAAGGCAAGCCCGCGGCGGTGAAGGTGGGACAGGTCGTGACCTTCGCCCTTACCCGCGCGATCTTCATTGGCCTGCTCGGCGCGGCCGCCGCGGTGATCGGAGCCGTGTTCCTCGGATTCCAGAAGGCGGGCTGGATCGCGCTCGGGCTCGTCTATCTCGCGATCGGGATCCTGTACCTGACCGGCCACATCGCCTGGCTCATGCGCAGCATCGGCCCGCGGCTCGCCGGGCTCGGCGAGTTGCGCGCCTCGGCGGCGCTCGGGACCCTCTTCGGCTTGAACATCCCCGCCTGCGCCGCGCCCCTGCTCCTCGCGCTCCTCGCCGCATCGGCTTCGGGCGCGACCGCGGGCGGCGTTGCGGGCGGCTTCGTTTCGCTTGCCCTGTTCGGGCTTGCCCTCTCGCTCCCGCTCGTCGTGGCGGTGCTCTTTGCCCGGGCGCGGCGGGCGCTCGACTGGCTCGCGAGCTTGGCGGGTCGGACGCCGCGCTGGACCGGCGTGCTGCTGATCGTGCTCGGCGTGTGGTCGGTGTGGTTCGGGCTGTTCGTGACCCTCGAATAGCGCTTGACTCGGTATCTTGGTACGGCTGGCAGCGTGAGCGCATCACGAACTTGAGCAGGTGAGCCATGAGCAGCACCGCGGACCCCGCACTTCCCCTGTCGACCCACGAGCCGGCGAGCCGGCCCGACCGCGCGCGGATCCGCGCCCGCATCGCCGGCATGCACTGTTCGCTTTGCACCGGCACGATCGAGAAAGCGCTCGGACGTCATGCCGGGGTCGAGAAGGTCGCGGTCAGCCTCACCCACGAGCAGGCGCTGGTCGAGTACGACCCGCGCCGGGTGCGGCCGGACGATCTGCTGCAGACGCTGCGGCAGATGGGCTACACGATCTCCGACCCGCGCAAGCTCGCGCCCTTCGAGGCGCAGGAGCGGCAACTCGTGCAGGAGGGTCGGCGCTTTCTCGTCGCCACCGTCTTCAGCCTCGGCTCTCTCACGCTGATCTCGCGTCCAGGCGACTTTTGGTACGCCCTGCTCGAAGCTTTCGTGGTTGCGTGCCTGCTCGGCTTCGTGTTCCTCGTGCTGCGTTCCTCGGGCCTCGGTAAGGCGATCGCCGGGACGGCGGGAAGTCTCGCGCTGGTCGTGGCCCTATCGTGGCTCAAGGCCACGGGCCGGCTCGCGGGGCTGGAGGCGTGGCTCGCTGCGGCGCTCGCGATCTCGGTCGTGTTCGTCCTCGCCCGTCACATCCTCGCGATGGCGTGGCAGTCGCTGCGGCGCAGCATCATCAATCAGCACGTGCTGCTCGGGGCGGCGGCGTTCGCCGGGCTCGGCGGCGGCGTGTACGGGCTCACCGCCGGCGGGCCGGACTTCCCGACGGCGCCGTTCTTCTGCGTCGCCGTCATGGTGTGCAACTACCACATCTTCTCCGAGTGGCTGTCGCTGATCGTCAAGACGCGCAGCTCCCAGGCGGTGCGGCGGCTGCTCGCGCTGCAGTCGGAAACCGCGTGCGTCGTGCGTGACGGCCGGGAGACCGAGATCGGTATCGAGGCAGTGCTCGTGGGGGACCGCGTGCGCGTGCGCCCCGGCGGGCGCATCCCGGTCGACGGGACGGTGATCGAGGGACGCTCGGCGGTAGACCAGTCGCTTGTCACCGGCGAGCCGCT
This sequence comes from Burkholderiales bacterium, assembly GCA_050741515.1. Taxonomy (GTDB): domain Bacteria; phylum Pseudomonadota; class Gammaproteobacteria; order Burkholderiales; family SG8-39; genus DATEDA01. The sequence continues at coordinate 20,594 of JBOIFD010000124.1, read as the reverse complement.
GCCGATCGAGCGCGCCGCGGGCGATCCGGTGATCGGTGGTTCGCTGAACGGCCTCGGCACGCTGCTCGTGCGCGTCTCCGCGGTCGGCGAGGCGAGCTTCCTGCAGCGCATCGCCCGCGAGGTGGAGGACGCGCGCGCCCTGAAGCCGGGCATGCTGCACCTCGTGGATCGGGTGCTGAAGATCTACGCGCCGGCGGTGCTTTCGCTCGCACTTGCAGCGCTTCTCGGCTGGCTTTTCCTTCCCATGCTTGCCGGGGGCACGGCGGATCTCGAGCGCGCCGTGTTTGCGGGGCTCACAGTGCTGGTCATGGGCTACCCCTGCGCGCTCGGGATCTCGGCACCGCTCTCGATCGTCCGCGGCGCGGGCGAAGCGGCCGAGCATGGCATCCTCATGCGAACGGGCGAAGCGTTCCAGGGCTTTCGCCTCGCCACCCACGTGGTGTTCGACAAGACCGGCACGCTGACCGCGGGCAAGTTCAGCCTGCGCGAGGTCGAGACGGCAGGCGGATCGGAGGCGGAGCTCCTCGGCGTCGCCGCAGCTGCGGAAGCCGCCTCCGAGCACCCGCTCGCAAAGGCGGTGGTGGCCGCCGCGCTCGAGCGGGGCATTGCGCCCCCCGAGCTCGAGAGCTTCGAGGCGGTCCCCGGACTCGGCGTGCGCGCCTCGATCGAGGGCAAGCCGGCGCTCGTGGGCAGCCCACGCTTTCTGGTGGAGAGCGGGGTCGCGCTTGAATCTCTCCACCCACGGATCGCCGCGCTCGAGGACGCCGGACGGACGGTGATCGTCGCGGCGCATGGCGGGCGGCTGCTCGGCTTGCTCGCCTTCGGCGACCGTCTGCGCGAGGGCGCGCGCGAGGCGGTTGCTGCCCTGCGGCGTGCCGGCGTACGCATACTGCTCGTCACTGGCGACAACGAGGCGGCTGGCGCGCGCATCGCCGCCGAAGCGGGCATCGACGAAGTGCACGCGGGACTGTTGCCGCATCAGAAGGCGGGACTCATACGAGTGCTGCAGCGAGCCGGGAACGTGGCGATGGTCGGCGATGGCATCAACGACGCGCCGGCGCTGATGCAGGCGAACGTCGGTATCGCGATGGGCGCCGGCACCGACATCGCGATCGACGCGGCCGACATCATCGTGCTCAACAACCGCCTCGCGGCGGTGGTGACCGCGCGCGAGGTGAGCCGCTGGAGCTACCGCAAGATGGTGCAGAACGTGGGGCTGGCCGTCGCGTTCAACGGCATCGGCGTGCCGCTCGCCGCGACCGGGCTCGTCCACCCGATCTGGGCGATGGCGGCGATGGCGGTGAGCGTGACACTGATCTTCCTGAACTCGCTACGCGGCCGGCCGCGGATCTTCTTCGACGCGATCTTGAGCGTCGGACGCGTGCCGGCTGCGGTATAAGCAGCGACGCCACCCGAGAGCACCGCTCGATCGTGGGCGACTGCGATCCTGCTCGCAACACGCGCGCACTCCCGAGTCGTTGTCATCGACCGAAGCACGGATCGCTTGGTGTCGGGCGACCAGCTGACACCCGAGACGATCACTCGCTTCAGACCATGTAGCTGATGTCGGAGGCCCCGGTCGGATACGCGAAGAGCGGCGGGCGTGAACGTCGAAACCGTGCGCTACTACCAGCGCCTGGGAATCCTCCCGGAGCCGCCCCGGGCGCGCGGCAGCATCCGACGGTATCCGGCCGATTCGTTGCGACGGCTGCGCTTCATCAAGCGGGCCCAGCGGCTCGGCTTCTCGCTCGACGAGGTGAGGATCCTGCTGGGGCTGAGCGACGGCCGGCACTGCGCGGAAACCCGCGAGCTCGCCGAGCGGAAGCTCGCCCTGGTCAAGGAGAAGCTCGTCGACCTCAGCGCCATGCGCGATGCGCTCACCGACCTCGTCTCGGCGTGTCGCCGCGGCGGCCGCGGTTGCGGCTGTCCGCTGATCGATGCGCTCGTTGCCGAAGAGAAGTAAAGGCTACGGCCCGCAGGCGGCGCGGCGAGTGTCGTCCGGAGGCAACAGTCCGCGCCGACGCACCCAGGCCTTCGGCGGGGGGGCTTCTGAAACCAATCGGGTCGCTCGTGCGTACATCTTGGGCTGGGGGATGCGCATTCGCGGCCCCCAGCCTATGTCCATGTCCAGTGACCAGGAGGAACCATGAGAGCACGTCGCACCCCCCTCAAAGCAGCCGTCGCCGGCGTCCTCGCCCTGGGACTCGCCGGTCCCGGCGCGTTCGCCGCCTGCAACCCTTGCAAGCCGAAGCAGAAGAACCCCTGCGCCGCGAAGGCCAAGAACCCGTGCGCGGCGAAGAACCCGTGCGCGGTCAAGGCCAAGAACCCGTGCGGGGCGAACCCCTGCGCAGCAAAGAAGAAGTAGCATCCCGGGAGGCCCCGGGACCCGAACCGCGGTCCCGGGCGCCCGCCCCACTGCCCGCCCCTGGAGAGCCGCCCCGGCGATGATGGCAGAACGCATTCCCGGGCTCGACCCGCCGTTCGACCCGGCGCGGCTCGCGCGGCCGCGCCTCGAAGCGATGCACGCCGCCGGGGAGGAAGTGCTCCAGTGTCTGCGGGTGCTGGAGAAGGCCGATCTCAACCTGGTGGGCGAGGTGCTGCGCGGCCAGGGAACGTTCTGCGAGCTCGAGCACTATCCGCCGCAGGACGTCTTCGACGCCGACGCGCACTCCCAGTACTACTACCACGCCCACCGCGGGATCGCGGGCGAGCACGGCCATTTCCACACGTTCCTCCGCGCGCCCGGCATGCCGGAGGGCGTGGCGCCGGTGCCGTACCATGGCGCCGAGCCGTGGCCCGCCGGCGACGGCGCGCTCGCGCACCTCGTCGCGATCTCGATGGACGGCTACGGCCGGCCGATCGGGCTGTTCACCGTCAACCGGTGGGTCGCCGCCGATGCCTGGTACCCGGCGCAGGACGTCATCCGGATGCTCGATCGGTTCGCGATCGACCACGCCTATCCGTCCTGGCCGGTGAACCGCTGGCTCACCGCGATGATCCGGTTCTTCCGGCCGCAGATCGAGTGGCTGCTCGCCCGGCGGGACGAAGCGGTCGCGCGCTGGGCGGTCGCGCATCCCGGCGTCGATGTGTTCGAGGATCGGGCGCTCGAAGTGACGAGCGAGCTCGCCGTCACGGTTGAACAGCAGTTTGCGCGAGTGCGCGAGGCGCTCGGGCGCTAGTGCGGCGCTTTGCAACGAAAGGAGTCGACCATGCTTCATCCTGCACGATCCGTGCTGTTCGCCGGAACGACGCTCGCCCTCGCAGCGAGCGCCGGGGCCCAGCAGGCCGCCAAGCCGACGATCATCGAGCTGACCCAGGTGCCGTGCCAGTTCATCGAGAGCGAGAACGGGCTCGATCGCGGCTACAAGAGCACGCGCAAAGAGGATTGCGACGCGATCAACGCCAAGAGCGGCGCGAAGCGCGTGGCCGAGTCGAAGCCGATCGAGCTCAAGCCCGGCAAGTACATCTTCCGCGTGATCAACAAGACCGTGCCCTACGAGCTCGGCTTCTGGTTGCGCGGGGCGGGCATCGCCGGGCGCGCGACGCTCCCCAGCGTTTCCGGCGGCGGCCTCGTCCTCGGCAAGACGCAGGACTACGCGATCGAGCTGAAGCCAGGCGAGTACCTCTACTCCTGCCCCCTCAACACCACGCCCGACTACAAGCTGATTGTCAAAGGATAGCCGGGATGCGCGACATTCGAACTGCATGGCTGCGTCGGGCCAGTCTGCTGCCGTTGGTCGGGCTGGCGATCGCGGCGGCCAACCCCGCGTTCGCGGACAACCCGACGCCCTACCCCGGCACGGTGACGCTGCGCTCCGACCACGGGTTCAACGACCTCGTCGGGCGGATCGAAAAATCGATCGAGGCAAACAAGATGGGCCTCGTTTCGCGGGCGAGCGCGAGCGGCGGCGCCGCCGCGCGCGGGGTGAAGATCCCCGGCAACGCGGTGCTGATGGTGTTCCGCAACGACTACGCGGTCCGGATGCTCGCGGCGAGCGTGCCGGCGGGGATCGAGGCGCCGCTGCGGCTGTACGTCACCGAGGGGCAGGACGGGAAAGCGAGCATCACTTACCGGCGCCCGAGCGCGGTGTTCGCGCCCTACCGGAACGCCGAGCTCGACAAGCTCGCGCGGGAGCTCGATCCCGTCCTCGAGAAGATTGTCCGCGACGCCGTCGGTAAGTAGCCCGGCCGCCACAGGCGCGGCCGCCGCGCCGCAAGTCGCCCTTGCGCTCATCGGCGTAGGGGCGGCGCTGGCGCTCGCGTTCCGTGTCGCGAGCCCCTCGCCGCGCCTCTCGCTCCTGTTCCTGATCGGCCTCCTGTGCGGCGCGACGCTCTACCACGCGGCGTTCGGGTTCACTCGCGCCTACCGGCGACTGCTCTTCGAGCGCGAGGCATCCGGCGTAAAAGCGCAAGCGGCGATGCTCGCGGTGGCGACGGTGCTCTTCGCGCCGATCCTCGCCGCGGGGTCGGTCCTCGGGCAGCCGGTTGCGGGCGCCGACGCGCCGGCGGGATGGCAGGTTGCGATCGGCGCGTTCCTGTTCGGCGCCGGCATGCAGCTCGCCGGCGGCTGCGGGTCCGGCACGCTCTACACCGTGGGCGGCGGAAGCGTGCGGATGGTGCTCGCGCTCGTCGCGTTCTGCGCCGGCGGCTTCTGGGCGAGCCTGCACATGGACGCGTGGCAGCAGCTGCCCGACCTCGGCACGGTCGTGCTGGGCGAGGCGCTCGGCTGGCCGGGCGCGGTGGCGTTGCAGCTCGGCGTCCTCGGCGTGGTCTACGCGCTGCTGCGGAAGTGGGAGCGCCCGGCCGAGCCGGCGACGCTCGTGGCACCGTGGCGCTGGACGCGCATCCTCACCGGTCCCTGGCCGCTCCTCGCCGGCGCGCTGCTGCTCGCGCTCCTGAATCTCGCGACGCTCGCCGTGGCGGGCCATCCGTGGAGCATCACCTGGGCGTTCACCCTCTGGGGTGCGAAGGTCGCGACGGCCCTCGGCTGGGATCCGGGCGCGAGCGCGTTCTGGAGCGGCGACTTCCAGCGCTCGGCGCTCGCCGCGCCGGTACTCGAGGACGTCACGTCGGTCATGGACGTCGGCATCGTGCTCGGCGCGTTCGTCGCGGCCGCCCTCGCCGGGCGCTTGTCGCCGACCCTACGGATGCGGCCGGGGGCGCTCGTCTCCGCGATCCTGGGCGGGCTGCTGATGGGCTACGGCGCGCGCATCGCCTTCGGCTGCAACATCGGGGCCTTCTTCTCCGGCGTCGCCTCGACGAGCCTCCATGGCTGGATCTGGATCGCAGCCGCGCTGCCGGGGACGTGGATCGGGGCGCGCCTGCGCCCGCGCTTCGGGATGTCCGTCTGAGGCGCCTTGCGAAAGCCGTCGGCGCGCGAGGCATCGCTCGCCGGCCCACGCGGGCTCGTCGGTGCCGATCAGGTCCCTGGCGACCTCGGGAAAGAAGAGCCGGCCCTGACCCACACGCCCTGCCCCGCGCGCGAGAGCTCGTTCCAGAGCCCTCCGTGTCCCCGCGGAACACGATGCGGGCGTCGGCGCCGCGGACCGACCACAGGCCCCGGGCGAGCTCGTTTCGAGCTCGCCAGGACGCCAGAAGACGAGGCCCATGTAGTAGCGCGCCGCCTCCGGCCGATCCTCGATCACGCGATCGATCGTCCCCGCCGGCACCGACGCTCCGGGCAACTCCGTAACGCGACGTGCGGCGAACACCGATGTCCGGGTTCTACGACGAGATCCTGATGGATCACATCCGCAACGCGCGGAACTACCGCGTGATGGCGGATCCCGACGAGCGGATCGAGGCGGCGAATCCGCTCTGCGGGGACCGCATCGAACTCCAGGTCAAGTGGGCGGGCGACCGCGTCGCCGACGCCGCGTTTCAATGCGAAGCCTGCGGCATCTCGATGGCCTCGACCTCCGTCCTCACGGAGCTCGTCGGCGGGCTGACGCGCCCGCAGCTGCTGCGGCTGTGCGACGAATTCGCGACGGCGATCCGTGCGCAGGCCGACGCGGCGGACCTGGACGGACGCTGGTCCACAGCGCAACTGGCGATCCTGGCAACCGCGCGGCGCTTTCCGGCCCGCGAGTCGTGCGCACGGCTTCCATGGGATGCCCTCTCGAACGCCCTGCGGGACCGCGCGTGAGCGGCCCGGCGCCCCGCCCCGCGCCCGGAATCCCTCAATTACCGGCGCAGCGGAAGCCGACCATGTCGAGCCCGATGTCCGGCGGATTGCCGTGCCGGTAGGCGGCGCGCAGGCAGTACGGGTCGTTGCCCCAGCCGCCGCCGCGGAGTGCGACCCCGTCGACGGCGCCGCGATAGGGGCTCGCGGTCCATTCCCACACGTTGCCGGCCATGTCCTGCAATCCGAAGGGCGAAGCGCCGCGCGGAAAGCTCCCCACCGGCGCAGTACGAAGGAACCCGTCGGACGCGTCGGGCGCGCAGCAGTCGACCGTGCCGAAGTTCGCGCGCCGCTCGCCGCGCTGTTGCGGCGCCTGGCCCCCCCACGGATAGCGCCGCCCATCCACGCCGCGCGCGGCGAACTCCCATTCGACCTCGGTCGGCAGGCGAAGCCCGAGCCACGCGCAGTAGGCCGCCGCATCGCGCGCGCTCGTCTGCACGGCCGGGTGATCCTCGAGCCCGGTGACCGCGCTCGCCGGGCCTTGCGGATGACGCCACTCGGCCCCCCGCACGCTGCGCCAGCGATCGGTCCATACGTAACCCGCACCGCTCCGCTCGGCGTCGGTAACGTAGCCGGTCGCCGCCACGAACGCGGCGAACTCGCGGTTCGTCACTTCGTGACGCATGATTCGGAATGCGCGAACGGCGACCGCGCGCGGCGCTTCGTCGGGCTCCCCGGCCGCGTCGCCCATCACGAACCGGCCGCCGGGGATCGACACGAGCTCGGGCTGGGGACCGGCCGCCAACACGTCGGCGACCCGGAACCCCACGACGGCGATCGCCGCGAACCCGAGGGCTGGAAGTGCGCGCGCGCGGCGCATAGGGATTATCGGTGAAGGTGATGCAGCCCAAGGTCCTGGGCATTGCTCGGACCGTGCTCCTCCTCTTCGGCATCGCGATCGCGTCGAGCTGCCGCGCCGAGGGCCGGATTCCGGCCCTCGTCCCGATCCCCGCCGGGCCGTTCCTCGCCGGCTCCGACGCGGCCGAGCGCGAGCTCGCGTACCGCCTCGACGAGCGGGCCTACGGCCACAGCGTCACGCGCGAGCAACGCTGGTACGACGACGAGCGAACGCGCGGCCCGGCCGAAACCGGTGCGTACGCGATCACCGTCACGCCGGTCACCAACCGGCAGTATGCCGCCTTCATCGCCGCGACCGGGCATCCTCCGCCGGACGTGGACCGCGCGACGTGGCGCTCGTACGGTCTCATCCATCCCTACGAGCGCACGCGCCGGTTCGCCTGGATCGGTGCCCGCCCGCCGACGGGTCGCGAGGACCATCCGGTGGTGCTGGTGAGCATCGCCGATGCGGAAGCCTACGCCGCGTGGCTCTCGCAGCACACCGGGCGGACATGGCGGCGGCCGACCGAGCTCGAGTGGGAGAAGGCCGCGCGTGGGACCGACGGGCGCATCTTCCCCTGGGGCAACGCGTTCGATGCGGCCCGGTTGAACAGCCACGACGCGGGCCCGTTCGACACCGTGCCGGTGGGGCGCTATCGCGCCGGTGCGAGTCCGTTCGGCATGCTCGATGCCGCCGGCCAGGTCTACGAATGGACGGCCACCGCTGCGGGGCCAGGACGCGCGATCGTCAAGGGCGGCTCGTGGGACGACAAAGGCTGCGGCGTATGCCGTCCCGCCGCGCGTCACGCGCGTTCCATGACCTCAAGCACATCCTGATCGGGTTCAGGCTCGTTCGCGACGCCGAGCCGTAGCGATGGGGCGACCGTTCCGCAGGCTGCGGTGCGCACAGTCGCTCCTCTCATCGGCGTGCCTCGGCCCCGCTCGCGGTCGCGCCGCGCCCGGTCGCCGAGGCGGCGGCGTCGAGCAGCGCCTCCACGCGCTCGATCGGCATGGCGCCCTTGAAGCGCCCGCCGTTCGGCAGGAAGCAGGTCGGCGTGGCGTCGGCACCGAGTCGCCTCCCGAGCTCGACGATGCGCTCGATCGGCGTCGCGCAGTCCGCGGGCGCCGGATCGCGCGCTCGTCCGCGTGGACGCACAGCGGAAGGGCGGCGAGGAGCCCGAGCGCGACCCACCGGCTGAGCGCCGGCGCCACGAACCCGGGCTCGGGATGCGGCGGGAGCGCCGCGGTCACTTCCTCTTCGCCGCGCAGGGATTCGCCCCGCAGGGATTCCGCTTCGCCGCGCACGGGTTCTTCGCTGCACACGGATTCCGGGCGGCGCACGGGTTCGCCTTGGCGGCTCCCCCGGTCCTGATGAACCGCTTCTGCACCTCCGCGCTGTACGCGGTGAGCGAGGCGAGGTCCTTCGACCCCCACGCGAGCGGCTTCGCCGCCATCGGCACCACCATGCAGAACTGAACCATCTCGTCCAGGTGCACCTGCCGGACGCCGCCCTTCTCGGTCGCCATCGCGACCGCGTGCGGATAGGGCTTCGCGAACGTGGGGTTGAACGCCGCCGTCCCGTCCATGTGACAGGTCGAGCAGGCGAGACCGTTGGTGCTCAGCTTGGTGCTCTTCCAGAGCTCCTCGCCGCGCGCGAGATCCCCCTTCGGCGGCTTGTACCCCCGGGGCCGTGTCACCAGTTTCGGGTCGACCTTGTCGCCTGCGCCGCAGGGGTTCTTGGCGGCGCAGGGGTTCTTGGCGGCGGATGGACTTTTCGCCGCGCAGGGGTTCCTCGCGGCGCAGGGATTCTGCTTCGCCGCGCACGGGTTGCGGGCGCCGCAGGGGGCGCGGGTCGCCCGGGGCGTGCACGGGCTCTGGGCGAGGCCAACCGGCGTGCCGAGCGCGAGCGCCACGGCGAGCGGCAGGGCGCTCGGTCTGAAATGGGCGGGATTCATCGCGTTTCCTCCTCCTGTGAGGGACAGTCAAAGCTCGGCGGCGGGGCGCGCGGACGCTGCCTGCGCCGGATGATCCTTGATACGCGAAACCGGGTGTACCCGAGGGTCCACGATGCGGCAACTCACTGTTTCCTGGCCGTAAACAATCGCCGGCGTCCTGCGCCGGACCCGCGTCGGAGATCAGGCGTTCAGAACCTGCGCCGCGGCGGCAGGGGCTTCGCCCCAGGCGAGGCGCCGATAGTGGAAGTCGGCCTGCAGCGTGGGCTTCACCACGGCGAAGTACGGCGAGATGTCGAAGTCGCGCGGCGCGAACAGGCGGTGATGGCGGATGTGCAGGATCTCGTCATAGCACGTGTTGCAGTCCGGATCGCCCCACTGCCGGCGCTCGACGCGCGGCGGGATCGGATAGCGCACCCCCTGAAAGAGCTGGGCGATGAAGGTGGAGCAGATCGCCCTCGTCGGCTCGCCGCTGCCGAGCGCAAGGTAGCGGGCGAGGCAACCGCCAACCGCATCCAGCAAGACCGCCATCCGACCCTCACCGCGTTCTGTTCGCCGCTACGGCAGCTCGCCCACGATCTCGCTCGCGGGATTGAAGGCGAGCCAGGCGAACGCAAAGTGCACCCCGCTCTCGACCGGCACGAGCTGCTTGCCCCGGAGCGCCCCCGTGACGGCCTCGCCGAACAGGTTCCATTCGGAACCGGTCGCGGTGTCGACGGGCTTGCCGCCCCGCGAGCGGAACTCGAGCACGCGGCCGTCGAGGCGACGGTCGAAGGCGGTCGCCGCCGGGATCGCTCGGCCTTCCGCGATCCGGTCGGTGTCGAGCGGCGACGCGGTGCCGCCCTTGACGAAGATGACGTACGGGACGCCGACGAGCTCGGCGTTGATCACCGACGCCTTGTCGAGTACCGCGAAGGGATAGATGCGCTGCTTGCCGCCCGCCGTGACGCTCAGCACCCGCTCCATCGGCGGCAGGCGCTTGTCGACCGGATCGGAGAACAGGAACGGGCTCTGGTCGATGCGGTCGTAGCCGCGATAGGGGTTGCGACCGTACGGCCGGGCGTAGCCGGTCTCGCGGGAAAGTACCTTGCCGCCCGGATACGCCGCCGCGAAGTCCTCGAACGCGACGATCTCCGAGGGAAGAACCTTGAGCTTCGTCCCCGCGTATTCGCCGACGATGCCGGTGCCGGTGAACTGCTGCCACCAGCTCTCGGTCTGCCGGTCGTACATCACCAGGTCGCTCTTGCGCAGCCGACCGGTGGTGCCGAAATCGAGCGCTCGGCCCTCGACCCGGCGGTCGAACACGATCGATGCATTGCACAGGGGACAGAACGTGACGGCGACCGACTGCCCGGCCACTTCGTCGTTCACGATCTCGTGGAACATGAGGATCTGGAGCGGGTAGGCGCGGCGCTCGCCTCCCAGCCGGAGCGCGATCACCGGCTCTTTCGCCTGGAGCCACGCCTTCGCCGCGTCCGGGGACACGAACCGCGGCCGGTCGATCGCCGGGATCCCGTCCTTCGGCGGCCCGCCGGACTGGATCTCTCGGAGGTCCACCGTGCGGCGCGCGAAATCGGTCTTCGGCCATTCGGCGCGATCCCGGGGCGCTTGGGCAACCGTCGCGCCGGCGAGTGCGAGCGCGAACAAGCCGACGAGCGGATGCGCGGCGGTCCTGGACCTACGAGGCGGCATGGTTCAATTCCTCGAGCCGCGGCCGAAGCACCGGCACCTCGGGGTCGTTCACGCAGGCATCCTTCGTCGGCGGCGGCAGCGCTCGCAGCCACTCGTCCCAGTACGGTGCCGGGCCGTACTTTGCGGCGAGGAACTCGACGAACGCCTTGACCTTCGCGGACAGGTGCTTGCGGCTCGGGTAGACGGCGTAGACGCCGTACACGGGCAGCGCGTACTCCGTCAGCACGGCCTTGAGCCGCCCCCCCTTGAGGTCGTCCCCGACCACGAAGCTCGGCAGCACCGCCACTCCCGCCCCGGCGACGGTCGCGGCCCGCAAGAGGTCGACGCTGTTCGAGCGCAGCATGCCGTCCACGCGCACGACGTGCCGCCGGCTCTCCGGACAGACGAAGTTCCAGTCGTGATCGAGCGGCGACGAGAGCGCATAGCCGAGGCAGGCCTGGATGCGGAGCTCATCCGGCGCCCGCGGCTCACCGTGCTGCACGAAGTAGCCCGGGGCACCGCAGACCACGAAGCGGCAGGTCGCGAGCTTGCGCGCCACCAGGGACGACGGCGGGAGCGCTTCGCTGATCCGGATCGCGAGGTCGAACCCCTCCTCGATCAGGTCCACGAACCGGTCGTTCAGCCAGAGCTCGAGCCTGAGGCTCGGGCAGGTGCGATGGAACTCGGCGAGAAGGGGCGCAACGTGGGCCGTGCCGAACGCGTACGGCAGATTCACGCGCAGCGTGCCGCGCGGCTCGACGTTCACCTGCGTCGCGTCGCGCTCGGCTTCTTCCAGGTCGGCGAGTACGTGAGTGCAGCGCTCATGGAAACGCGCGCCCGCTTCGGTGAGGGCGACGCGCCGCGTGGTGCGCTGCAGGAGGCGCGTCCCGAGGCGGTCCTCCAGGTGATTGACGTGCTTGGTGACGGCGGCTCGCGAGAAGCGCAGGGTGCCTGCCGCAGCGACGAAGCTGCCGGTGTCGGCGACCGCCTTGAAGACCCGCAGGCTCGTGAGGTAGTCCATTGTCCCGTGTCGCCACGGCGGGGCTTGGGTTCGGCCCCATAGCGACAAGATACGGTCCGGAACTCATCCTGGTTTCACGTGCCCGCGCCGATCCCTAGGCCCGCTCGAAGACTCGTGCCCCTCGGGGTGCTACCGCCCGGGGTACGACGACCCTCGCTCGGATACCGGTAAGAACCGGTCTAAGTGCGGTGGCCGTTCCGACGCGGCCCGTCCCCCTGCCCTACCGGGTGCTCCAGCAGCTGAATTTCACCTCGCCGACCGGGAAATTCCTCAGCGGCGAGAAACCCCGCACCCCCAGGCGCGCTTTCTCGTTCTCGATCTCGATGACGAGTCTCTGGCCATCGGAGAGCCCGCTCTGGGCGTAGCACGCCTCGCCCGATAGCGGACGCTCGGGCGCGGCGTTCACGGCGCGGGACGCGGCGAGCGCGCCGAGCACCATCAATGCGGTGACGAGCACCTGCGGGATCGTGTCGAGTTTCATCAGCATGGCGGACGCTCCTGTCCAGCGAGTTGGACTCCACGCGGGCCGCCGATCGGCCCTCGTCCTCATGGATACGGGGAACGGGAACGGAAGAGTCGCCGTAGCGGGGAAATGCTCTATTCGCGGGCCGACGACGAACCCTCGCCCGGAGTCTGATACCGCGCGTCCAGCGGTCCCGTCCGCCGAGTCACCCCGTAAGCCAGCGCGAGCGCGTTCGGGCCGATTTCGTAGCTTCCTGCGACGAACCAATTGCCGATCTCATACTCGACGTTTTGCGGGCCAGGCCCGACGAGCGCGGTGACTTGGGCAGACGCCAGGCCGTCGCCCTGGTACTTCAACCATTCGTAGCCGCCGCTGATCGTGAATCCGCCGATCCGATAGGACGCTCCCACCCTGATTCCATCGTCGTGTCCCGAGGTGAGCGGGGCGGCGAGGAGCGTGTTGAGCGGCTCGAAATCGTCGTGCCGCTCGTACGCCACCGCCCCGTAGAACGGCCCGCTCTCGTAGCTCGCGGCCAGCGACCACAGCGTCGGTGTCAGCGCCGAATCGGCGCCGGTCGGTTTGTCGGAGTCGGCCGCGCCGTAGGCGATGCGGACGTTGAAGCCGGAGAGCGACGGCATCCAGTACTGCACGACGTTGCGTGTGCGCCGGTCGAAGCTCGCGCGCTGCTGGAAGTTGGCGCCGCCCTGTCCGGCGGTGATGCTCCCCGAGAAACCCATGATGCCGCTGTAGGCGGCGATCCCGGTGTTGCCGAACGGATCGAGCCGCTGGGTCGCGACCTTGTACGGCGTGTCCCACTGGCCGAGCAGGATCTGCCCCCACGCGGTCGTGAGACCCACTGCCGAGTTCCGGCTCGCCCAGGTTCCGCCGCCCTCGTCGATGTTCGCCGAGCTCTCGACCTGGAAGAACGCCTTCAGCCCGCCGCCGAGATCCTCGACGCCGCGGAAACCCACGTTCGACGAGTTGCTCGACACCCGGGCGCGGCTGGGGAAATCGGCGCCCGGCACGGTGGCGCCGGTGGCTTTCACGCTCTCGGGGTCGGCGTTGAGCGTGCCGTAGATGGTGACGGACGACTGCGCGGCCGCGAGCCCGGGCAATGCGGCGATCGCGAACGCAGCGGCTTTGAGTTGGTAACGCATGGCACCTCCTTCGTAGGTTGATCGGAAGAACGGTGCGGCCGGCCGCCGTCACGCTCGTCACGCTTCGCCGTTGACGCGGGAGAACCGCGAGCGACGGACGCGACCGCTCTGGGCGTTACGTCGCGATGCGGGTGCGGGTTTGCGGCGCAGCGGAAAGACTCCGTTTCCGCCGGGCGGCCGCGTACCGGCGTGTGATCGGGCTTTGTTTACGGAGCGCGAACGAAGAGTTTCCGGCGCGTGCGACTCCCTGGCCCGCGCGGGGACGTATCAGTCAGCAAGGGCGCCGATCGGCGGCCTTCAACTGAACAGGAGCTCTGGAGATGATGAAGCTCGATTCGATCGTGACCACGGTGCTGGTAGCGCTCGCCCTCGTTGGCGCGCTCGCGATGTCGTTTTCCGCGACCGCGGCGACGCCGGAGGCGCAATCCGGTGACGCGTACTACTTCAAGGGCACCGGGGGCGTGCCTCCGCAGTGAGTCGGTGCCGCGGTGCCCGGCGGCGCAAGCGGGAGCCCGGCGCGATCGATCTGATCGCGCCACGTCTCCTCGGCGGCGCGTAGCTCGCCCCGTCCTGTCGCGAGCGCGGCTTCGGCTGGACCCTCGCGGTCGGCATCTGTGTCCGACCCGACGCCCACTGTGAAGTGGCCTCAGCGGGCGGCGCTGAGCGCGGGGCGGCACGTCCTCAGGTCAGCGCGGCGTGGCGCTCCCGAAGCTCCCGCGGAGCGCGATCAGGCGACTGCGGGTCCGGTGCCCGTCCCGAACGGGGTGCGGCGACGTGCGAACCCGCGCGCGGCCGACCCGGAGCGGGATCAGCATTTGGAGAAGCTGCTGGCCCAGTGTGCACGGGGCGATGGGGCGGCGTTCGCGGAGCTCTACCGCGCGAGCTCCGGGATGCTGTTTGCCGTGGCCGTCCGGCTGCTGAGGCGCAGAGACCAGGCGGAGGAAGTGCTGCAGGACTGTTATCTGAGCATCTGGAACAGCGCCGGTACCTACTCGCACGCCCTGTCGGCGCCGATGACATGGATGACCGCCATCGTTCGTAATCGCTGCTTGGATGTGTTGCGGCGACCGCTGGTCGAGGTCACGCTCGACCCGGACGAAGACGGCGAAGACCCGCTCGACAAGCTCGAAGCCGACGAGCCAAATCCGTTCGAGCGGCTGTGCGCCATTGCGGACGCCGAGGCGATCGCACGCTGTCTCGCGAGGCTCCGGCCCGAGCAGCGGCAGGCGATCGTGCTCGCCTTCCATGAGGGACTGTCGCGCTGGGAGCTCGCCGCGCGCCTCGGACGTCCGGTCGGCACGGTGAAGACCTGGATCCGCTGCGGGCTGGAACAGCTTGGAGCATGCCTGGAGGGTACGTGAGATACGGCAACAATCCGGAACTCGGGGACGCGCTCGCGGCGCAGTACGCGCTCGGGACGCTACGGGGTCGGGCGCGGCGGCGGCTGGGGCGCCTCGCGCGCGACGACGCCGCGCTTGCAAGAGCAATCCGCGAGTGGGAACAGCGGCTCGCTCCGTTGACCCTTGCGCTGCCCGAGATCAGGCCTCCCGACCGGGTGTGGCGGGCGATCGAGCAGCGCGTCGCGATGAGCGCTCGATCAAACCCCTCCAAGCCGAGCCTCTGGGGAAGCCTCGCGTTCTGGCGCGGATGGGGCCTTGTCACGACCGGTCTTGCCGCCGGGCTGATCGGCGCGATTCTGCTTCAGCCTCCGCAGCTGCCGGCACGGGCTCCGGTGACGGTTTCTGTCCCCGCCCTGAGCCACGGGCCAGGACCGTCTTACGTGGCGTTGCTGGGTGACCCGGAGCGCAAGCTGCGCGTCATGGCGTACGTCGCACGCGATTCCCGCGAGCTCTGGTTCAGAATCGAAGGCGAGTGGCCGCTGGAGGGTCGCGGCACCTATGTCATGTGGGCGCTCTCCGACCACCCGGGCGCGCCGCCCCGCGCGATCGCCGCGTTGCCGGCGACCCGCGAGGGGACCGTTCAGCTCGCCGCGGTCGCCGACGATCTGCTCGAAGGGTTCCCGCGCATGGCGGTCAGCCTCGAGCCCGACACGCTGCCCGCGGCGCAGGGCCCCAAAGGGCCGGTCCTCGCAGCGGGTGAGTGCATGAAGACGTGGTGAGACGAAGCCTGGCGGCACGGGCACACAGGACAACGGCCCATGCTGATCCCGACTGTGCTCGGGGCGATCATCGGGCCGGTCATCCTGCGCTGGTGATCCCCTGTGGTGCGCAAGTACCGGATCACGCGACGGCGCGCCGTTCGCGCGATGGAGCTGGCGAAAGCCTTCTAGCGCAGGTGCTTAGCCGCGGTCCAGCCGTGGGACGCGAGGAACGTCTCGCCCACGTGGATCGGCTCCTCCTCTAGCGGCGTCGCGAGCGTGTCGTTCCAGCGGTTGAGGAAGCCGAACATCGCGATGACCGCGACGATCTCGACGATCTGTACCTCGTTCCAGTGCCGGCGCAGCTCGGCGAACATCTCGTCGGTGACGTCGTTCGGCACCGAGGCTGCGGCCATCGCGAAGTCGAGCGCGGCGCGCTCCGCCTCGGAATACAGCGGGCTCGTCCGGTACTCCCAGACCGCGGCGAGCTTGGCGTCGTCGACCCCGAAGCGCATCGCACCGCCGGCGGTGTGAGCCATGCAGTATTGGCAGCCCGCGGCGCGGCTCGCGACGTGCGCGATCAGCCGCTTGAAGCCCCGCTCCACCTGCGCATCCGGATCCGCGTTGATCGCCGTGCTGAGTTGTGCAAAGGCACGGACGATCCCGGGCTTGCGCTGCATGATGAGCGCGCTGTTCGGGACGAAGCCGAGCGCCTTCTCGTAGACCGCAAATACCTCCTTCAGCTCGGGATTGGGCGGGAGCGGCGCGAGCCGCGGTGCGGGTTTGACGCGTTGGTCCATGGCGGTCTCCTCCTTCCTGAGGGTCTGCCGAGTCTACGCCTCACCCCGAGCCGGGTAGTTCTTGCTCAGGGCGAAATCGATCGCCTGCGCGATCTCGTTGAAATGCGGGCGCGCGAACGGCATCGTGGAGATCGATGCCCAGTACAGCGTGCGGTCGGGCTTCACCAGGAACAACCCCGGCTCGGCGAAGAGCGGCGGCTCCTCAACCCCGAGGGACGTGAGCCCCCGGCTGGTCGAGATGTACAGCCCCCAGTCGCGCGATTTGTCGATCGACACGCCGTAGCCAATGTTGAGGTTCGGGAGGCCCCACTGGGTACGCGCCTGCTCGGCGCGCTCCCTCGAATCGTTGCTGGCGATCACGGTCTCCACGCCGCGCTTCGTGAACTCGTCGATCATCCCGTTCAGCTCCGACGTGTAGCGGCGGCAGACCGGGCAGTGCAACCCCCGGTAGAACACGATCAGGGTGAAGTTCTGGGGCCGCTGGGCGGCGAGGGACCAGCGGCCGCGGTCGAGGGTGTCGAACTCGAGCGCGGGAACGGGCTGTCTCGGTTTGATTGCCATTGGTTGACTCCTAGGTCGAAGTTCAATCGAGCGGCGCGAGATCGGTGAGCGCCCTGACGACGTGGTCCGCTGCGAACCCGAGCTTCTCGGGCGGCCCGGCGCCTCTGCGTTGAATCCAGAAGGTCAGGAGTCCGGCGGAGGCCGCCCCGGCCACGTCCCACGAGTTCGAGGACACGAAGCCGAGTTGGGTGGCGCGGACCCCCATGTACTCGGCGCCCAAGTTGTACGTTCGCGGGCTCGGCTTGAAGATCTTCACGTCCTCGACGCTGATGATCCGGTCGAGCAAACCGTCGATGCCGGCGCTGCGCGCCGCGGCTGCGAGCATCTTCGGCTCGCCGTTCGAGAGGATCGCGAGCGTGAGCCCGCGCGCCTTGAGCGCTTCCAGGCCCGGCCTCACGTCGGGGAACGCCGTGAGGCTGAGGTACGCCTCCATGAGCCGCTTGCGCTTGTCGGCGGTGAGATCGAGCTTCAGGCTCTCCGCGGCATAGGCGAGACCGTCCTCGGTCAACTGCCAGAAGTCCCTGTGGCGCCCCATGAGGCTGCGCATCATGGTGTATTGCAGCTGCTTCGCGCGCCAAAGCTGCGCGAGCGCGCTCCCCTTGCCCGGAAACAGCTCGTCGCAGAGCGCGGTGACGGAGAACACGTCGAACAGCGTGCCGTAGGCGTCGAAGGCGAACGCCTTGATGTGCTTAAGCCGCGATGGATCGGCATGCATGAGTCGGTTCTCTCCTACTTCTCGATTTGGGAGGCTTCGGCACCAGGTCGAGCGGCTCCGGGCGCGTGGACTGTTGTGCACTGATCGGTACAGAACCGGCCAAAAAAATCAGCCGTCGAGGCAGCGCAGCATCACGCCCGCGACATCGCGGAGCGCCGCCCGATCGGGGGTAGCCTTGCCGACCAGGCGCAAGCCCTGGATGCCGGCGGTGAGAAAGCGCGCCAGCGCAACGACGTCGGCCGCCGGCGCGAGCTCGCCGCGCGCCTTGGCGCGCCCCAACGCGTCGCGAAACGCCGTCTCGATGCGCTGCAGGCTGCGGTGGACCCGCGCCGCCGCTTCGCCGTCGTCGCGCGCGAGCTCCGCGGCGCAGTTGCCGATGAGGCAGCCGCGGCGGCCGGGGCCGGCGACGATCTCATCGATGAGGCGATCGATGAACACGGCGATCGCCTCCCGGACCGGCACGGGGCGCGTCAGGGCGTCATTGATCCGCGCCGCCGAACTCTCTTCGTAACGGTCGAGCGCGCGCAGATAAAGACCGTGCTTGTCGCCGAAAGCGGCGTAGAGACTCGATCGGCCGAGGCAGGTCGCCTCGCACAGGTCGTCGAGCGAGGTCGATTCATAACCCTTCGCCCAAAAAACCTGCATCGCACGCTCGAGCGCGGCGTCGACATCGAACTCGCGAGGGCGGGCCATTTGGCCGAATCGGTGGGACCCGAGAGATCAAGACAATTCTGCACTGTACAGTACATAATGGAGGTGCGCAACCTGCGCTCCGCGCCGACGCTGGATGATGCTTTGACGAGGTCCCGGGCCGTTGTTTCTGACTTCAAAGGAGGTTTCCCGATGCGCCGCACGCTCTTGACCGCTCTGCTCGTTGCTCCCCTTGCAACGCTCCCGCCCGCGCTGGCCGCGGACGGCCTCACCGCCATCAAGAGCCCACACACCGTGACGGAGACGATCAATCGCCTCGAAGCGGCAGCGAAGGCCCGCAACCTCGTGATCTTCGTGCGCGTCGACCACGCCGCCGGGGCTCAGAAGATCGGGCGCACCCTGCGCCCCACCGAGCTCCTGATCTTCGGCAACCCCCAGGGGGGGACGCCCTTAATGGAGTGCGCTCAGTCGGTCGGGATCGATCTGCCGCTGAAGGCGCTCGCGTGGCAGGACGCAGCGGGCCAGGTCTGGCTCGGCTACAACGAGCCGCAGTTTCTCGCCGCGCGCCACGGCGTGCCGAACTGCGCGGTGGCGCCGAACCTGAAGAAAGCGCTCGCGGCTCTGGCCGCCGAGGCCACGAAGCCCTGAGCCGAAGTTCGACTCGGCGCGCGAGCGGCGTGCCGCAATCGCAAGATCTCCGACTAGGGGTCGCCACGCCGCTCTAGCGGCTCGAGTTGTCCGCGAGGCCCGAATCTCTCGCGGGAGTAGGAACAGTGTCCGGACGCGGGCTCTCGAGATAGGCGGGGCGATCTGCACCCGGCCGTGACCGAGTTCCCTGGCGACCTGCAGGCGCGCGCGCTGGTCCGCGGGCCAGCTGGCACGTGCAGGCCGGAACGCCGATCCACGAGTTGCAGGAGCTCGGCGGCTGGGAATCGGTGGAGATGGTGCGCCGGTACGCTCACCTGGCGCCCGAGCATCTCGCGAAAGCGGCGGCTCGGATCCTTCCGCTTGGTACAAAAACGGCTACAGCTGATGGGACGCGAAGCGCGAGTGCGAGCTAGCGCCTTGATCTCGTAAGTGGGCCCGCCTGGATTCGAACCAGGGACCAAGGGATTATGAGTCCCCTGCTCTGACCACCTGAGCTACAGGCCCGCGGCGGGATTCTACTGCCCGCCCCTCGGCAGGCGGGCCGGGCCGCCGCGGATCACCCTAGTCCGCGTGGATCTTCGCCTCACGGACCACCTTGCCCCATTTGACGACCTCCGCCTCGATGAAGGCCTGGAACTGCTCCGGTGTGTTTCCGACGATGTCGAACCCGAGGCGGGCGAAGCGCTCTTTGACGTCGGGAGCCTGGATGATGGAGACGATCTCGCGGTTTAGCGCGCCAACGACATCTTTCGGCGTATTGGCGTGCACCAACAGGCCGGACCAACCGTTGAGCTCATAGCCCGGGACGCCTGCCTCGGCCATCGTCGGCACATCAGGAAGCACCGACGACCTGGTGGTCGTGGTCACCGCCAAGGGCCGCAGCTTGCCGCCTTTGATGTTGGCGAGGGACGAGGGCAGCGGATCGAACGACATCTCCACGCGACCGCCCAGCAGGTCGGTCATCGCCGGCGCCGCCCCCTTGTAGGGCACGTGCACGATCTGCACGCCGGCCAGGGTCTTGAACAGTTCTCCGGCGAGGTGGCTCGAACTGCCGTTGCCGGCGGACGCGAAATTGAGCTTCCCCGGCTGGCTCTTGGCCAGCGCAACCAACTCCGCGACCGACCGCGCCGGAACCGACGGATTGACTTCGAGCACGTTTGGAGCGGAGGCGACCAAGGTGACGGCCGTAAAGTCCTTCAGCGTGTCGAAGGGCAGCTTACGGTAGAACGTCGCGTTGACGGCATGGCTGAAGGTGGCCATCAGCAATGTATAGCCGTCCGCGGGTGCCCTGGCCACGAGGTCGGTGCCGATCGTCGTGCCGGCCCCGGGCCGGTTCTCGACGACGACCGGCTGGCCCCAGCGCTCCGTCAGCTTCGCCGCAATGGTCCGCGATAGGGTGTCAGCTGCACCGGCGGACAGCGGCACGACGATGCGCAACGCTCGATTCGGATACGCCTGCGCCATGACGCCGCTGCAGGCAATCGCGGCGCAAAGGAACGCCGCCGCGCGCGCGAGATGCAAGCTGTGAGTCATGGCTGCCTCCCCTATCTGTAGACCAGCCGATTGGCGTTCCAGCCGATGAATTCCGTCTTGCCCTCCTTCGTCTTGCGCTGCTCGCAAGCCAGTCCCAGCTTCTCGATCACGGGGCTGTCGCTCACTGAATAGACGATCGCATCCTGGTCGCTGTCGTTGCCGTGCTCGTGCCACTGCCAGGTCGGCACGGCGAACACGTCGTGCGGCGCCCAGTCGATGCGCTTGCCGCCGACCTCGGTATAGCCTCGCCCCTCGACCCCGATGTAGACGGTGTTGATGTTCTGGCGGTGGGAGCGCGTCTTCTCG
>JBOIFD010000123.1:0-4101 GCA_050741515.1 Burkholderiales bacterium | reverse complement strand
CCCGACTGAGCGCGCGGTGAGGCGCAGCACCGACCGGATCCTCACGACGCACGTCGGCAGCCTCATCCGCCCGCCGGAGCTCCTCGAGTTCCTGAGCGCGAAGCGCGACCGGCGCCCGGTCGACGAGCGGGCCTATGCCAGGTGCCTCGAGGACGCCGTCGCCGGCATCGTCCGCAGGCAGGCCGAGGCGGGCGTCGACGTCCCGAGCGACGGGGAGTTCGGCAAGTCGATCAGCTGGTCGCAGTATCTGCTCGAGCGCATGAGCGGCTTCGAGCGACGGCCCGTGGCGCCCGGCGCGAACCCCTTCGCACGGGGGGCCGACCGGACTCGGTTCGCCGAGTTCTACGCCGAGCTCGATGCCAAGGAGGGGTTCGCGACCGCGACCGAGTCGGTGTGCGTCGGGCCGATCGCCTACACCGGGCAGACGGCGCTCCAGCGCGACATCGACAACTTCAGGGCGGCGCTCGAGGGCGCCCGGGTCGAGGAGGCGTTCCTGCCCGTGGCGGCGCCGTCGAGCGTCATCCCGGACCGCAGGAACGAGTACTACCCGAGCGACGAGGCCTGCCTGGAGGCGATCGCGGCGGCCATGCGAACGGAGTACCGCACGATCGTCGACGCCGGCTTCGTGGTGCAGCTCGACGACGCGCGCGCGGCGGTCACCTACGACCGGATGGTGCCGCCGGGGACCTTCGCCGACTATCGGGGCTGGCTCGCGCGGCACGTCGAGGTGATGAACCACGCCCTCGAGGGCATTCCGCGGGACCGGGTGCGCTATCACGTGTGCTGGGGGAGCTGGCCCGGTCCGCACACGACCGACGTGCCGCTGAAGGACATCGTCGATCTCGTGCTCAAGGCGCGGGTCGGAGCGCTCGTGATCGAGGGCGCGAATCCCCGCCACGAGCACGAGTGGCGCGTCTGGGAGCACGTGAAGCTTCCGCCGGACACGGTGCTGATCCCGGGCGTCATCAGCCACGCGACCAACATCGTCGAGCACCCGGAGCTCGTGGCCGAGCGGATCGTGCGGCTCGCGCGGCTGGTCGGCCGGGAGAACGTGATCGCGGGCACCGACTGCGGCTTCGCCCAGGGCCCTTTCTACCGGCGGGTGCACCCGTCGATCATGTGGGCCAAGCTCGAGGCGCTGGCCGAAGGCGCGCGGCTGGCGACGAAGACGCTCTGGGCCTAAGCCGAGCCCGAGCCGCGCCGGCCGGCGGCGAGCGGCTTCAGGCACGTGTACGCGACGTCGTGAAACGGCGTCGCGACGCCGAGCCGGCGGGCTTCGCGGCTCACGTACCCGCTCAGCCAGTCGAGCTCGAGCGGCTTGCCGGCTTCCAGATCCTCGAGCATCGAGACCTTCGCTTCGGGCGGGTAGCGTTCGGCGAGCGCGAGCATGTGCTCGACGATGCCGGATTCCAGCGCGACGCCTTTCGCGGTCGCGAGCGCGACGACTTCGGTCATCGCCTGGCGGTACAGGGCCCGCAGCTTGCGGTCCTCGCGAATGGGTCCGATCGGCTGGCGCGAGAGACAGGCGATCGCGCTCAAGCCGGCGACCGGAACGAACTTCCGCCACTGCTCGGTTGGCACGTGGCCGGAGACGCGCGCGTCGATGCCGGCGCTTACGCAGACCTCCCGGAACGCCGCGACGCGCTGGGACGTGCGGCCATCCGGCTCGCCGAAGACGAGCGAGTTGATGTCGCTCTTGCAGTGGACGACGCCCGGGGCCACGACCGCCGAATTGATGAAGACGACGCCCGCGACGACGCGCGCCGGGTCGACCACGGCGCCGACCTCGTTCGGCGCGGTGATTCCGTTCTGGACCGTCACCACCATCGTGTCCGGCCCGACCATGGGCAGCATCTGCTGCGAGGCCGCCGCGAGGTCGTAGAGCTTGACCGACTGGACGATGACGTCGACCGGTCCGACGGTCGCGGGATCGTCGGTCGCGGCGATGGCCGTGGTCGCGACCTCGCCGTCATGCCTGGTGACGCGGAGTCCGCCGGTCCGGATCGCGGCGAGATGCGCGCCGCGGCCGATCAGCGTGACGCCTGCGGCGGCGCCGGCGAGCAGCCCTGCGAGATAGGAGCCGACGCCTCCCGCGCCCATTACGGCGATCTTCACGTGTCAACGCGCCCGTGGTTCGAGCATGGGGAGATACCATCGAACTCTCGACCGCGTCAATCGAGCAGACGGGTGAGACTGCCGGAGGCGCGCTGCGGGAGACTTCCCCCGGACGGGGGCGAGCAGGTCAGCTCGACTCGATCATGGCCCCGGGCTCGGCGACGCGGCCCGCACCCGGCGCTCGCGGGCGAGGCTGTAGTAGATCCCGGCGAAGATCACCGCGGCCCCGAGCATGGTGGCGAGCTCGATCGGCTCGCCGTAGAACAGCGCTCCGACGGCGGCGATCAGCGGCAACCGGAGGAAATCCAGGGGGACGACGAACGTGGCGTCGGCGAGCATGAAGGCGCGGGTCAGGCAGTAGTGCGAGCCGAAGCCGGCGCCGCCCACCGCGAGGATCCAGGGCAGGTCGGCAGTCGTCGGGGCGACCCAGCCGGGCAGCGCCGTGGCGAGGCCGAGCGGCATCTGCATCACCGACATGTAGAACAGCACGGCGAGCGGCGAGTCGGTCGCCGAGAGCCGCTTGGTCGAGACCATCACCGCGGCGAAGCAGACCGCCGCGGCGAGGGTCGCAAGCGCTCCCGGATGAACGACGGCGAGACCGGGCCGGAGGATGATCAGGATGCCGGCGAGCCCCAGCACCAGCATGACGATCCGCCCGTGGTTCAGCCGTTCGCCGAGCAGCAGCGTCGCGAGCACCGCGGTCCACACCGGCATGGTGAACTCGATCGCGAAGACGGTCGCGAGCGGCAGCACGCCGATCGCGTAGACCCAGGCGGCCTGCCCCCCGAAGTGCAGGACGTTGCGGGTCGCGTGGAGGCCGACCCGCCGGGTGCGGAGCGCCGCGATCCCGTAGCGCGGCAGGACCGCGAGCACCATGAGGAACGAGATGGAGCTGCGGAAGAACAGGATCTCGAAGGTGCCCATGGTGTCGAGGAGCTCGCGCACCGCGATCGCCATGAGCGAGAAGCAGAGCAACGCCCCGCCCATCCACAGCGCCGCGCGCAGCGCGTGGTGGCCGCGGGCCGGGCCGCCTGCCGCGATTGCCTTCGCCACTACTCCGCCGCGATCAGGCTCGCCAGGTAGTCCGGGTCGTCGCGCAGCCGGGCGGACGGGCCGTCGTAGACGATCCGGCCCTTGTCCATGACCACGGTGCGCTCGGAGAACGCCAGCGCGACCCGGCTGTTCTGCTCGACCAGGACGATCGAGAGCCCGCCCTGGGCGCGCAAGGTGAGCAGCACCTCGGTGAGCGCCTCGACGATCAGCGGCGCGAGCCCCTCGGTCGGCTCGTCCATCAGGAGCACGCTCGGGTTGGTCATCAGGGCGCGCGCGATCGCGAGCATCTGCTGCTCGCCGCCGGAGAGATGGTTGCCGGCGTGGCCGAGCCGTTCCTTGAGGTTGGGGAACAGCTCGAACACCCGCGCGAGGGTCCAGTGGCCGGGCCGCGCGCCGAGCTCGAGGTTCTCGCGCACCGACAGCGATGAAAAGATCTCGCGCTCCTGCGGCACGAAGCCGAGGCCGGCCAGCGCGCGCCGGTGGACCGGCGCGGCGTCGATCCGGCGCCCGTCGAGCGCGATCTCGCCGGCGTGCAGCGTGGTGTGGCCCATGACGGTCGCAAGGAGGGTCGACTTGCCGACGCCGTTGCGGCCGATGACGCTCAGGCTCTCGCCGGCCGGAAGCGCCAGATCGATCCCTTCCAGCACCACCGTCTCGCCGTAGCCGGCCGAGACGCCCCGCAGCGCGAGCGCGTCAGGCATCGACGGCGCTCCCCAGGTACACGGAGCGCACCTCGCGGTTGGCGGCGATCTCGGCGCGCGAGCCCTCGGCGAAGATCGCGCCGCTCACCATCACGGTGATGCGCCGCGCGAAGCGGAACACGAGGTCCATGTCGTGCTCGACGATGAGCACCGCGATGTCCTGCGGCAGCGTGGCGATCGCGTCGAGCAGGATATGGCTCTCGGCGCTCGGGATGCCCGCCGCCGGCTCGTC
>JBOIFD010000122.1:0-2203 GCA_050741515.1 Burkholderiales bacterium | reverse complement strand
TGAAGGGCCACGGGTACTGGTATGCGAACGAGTGGATCGCCACCGACGTCACGATCTCGCTGCGCTATCCGATCCCGCCCGCGCAGCGCTGCCTCGTCAACGTGCCACCGGGGTCCCGCGTCTGGCGAATACCCGAGAACTACCCGGACTGCGTCGCCGAGCGGCTGCTCGCAGCCTACCCGCAGCTGCGGCGCACGCAAGCGAAGTAGCGGCGGGTCGGGCGCGGCCGAATCCGGGCCGCGGGGACACCCGCCGCGCCAGCGGAAAGCAAGGGCAATCAACGGGCAGCATGGGAGTCTAAAATCCTACTTTGGTAGGATTCCAGAGGTCGACACGGAGGACGCAGGATGCGCTCAAGCGTCAGGCTCCGGCCCTGGCAGGAGGATTTGGTGAACGAGCGGACTTCAATGCGGCCGGCGCGCGGCGCGCTTCGATCCCTGGCGTGGACGATCGCAGCGCTCGGCGCCTCCCCGGCGCGGGCATCGTTCCTGTCGGGTGACCTGCTCGACACGGTGGCCGACTGGCTGGCCCTGTTCGTCATCTTCGTCGTGCCGTGCGTGGTCATCGTCCTCTTCTGGATCGTCCACGTGCTGCCCGAGAAGATCGCGCACAAGCGCCACCATCCCCAGCGCGCCGCCATCCAGACGCTCTGCCTGCTTTCGCTCGTGTTCGGCGGCCTGCTCTGGCCGTTCGCGTGGCTGTGGGCGTTCACGAAGCCGGTGGCGTACCGGGTCGCCTATGGCACCGACAAGCACGAGGACTACTTCGACGAGATGACGGAGAAGCAGCGCGCCGGCACGCTGCTCCGCGAAGAGATCGTTCACCTGCGGGAGGATCTCGAGGCCATGGAAGCGCGGGGCGCCCTGCCCCCGAAACTGCGGGCGCTGAAGGACGAGCTCGCGCGGGTCAAGCCCGCGGACGTCGTCGAGGCGGCGCCCGCGCTCGAGGCGCCGCCGGCAGCCGAGCGCGCGCCGGCGCCCGCCGTCAAGAAGGTCAAGGCGTAATGGAACTCCTCCTCCTCGGCATCTATTCGTTCTTCGTCTGGTTGATCTTCATCAAGCTGAAGTGGCTCCCGTGGAACACGGCGACGCAGGTCACGGTCGTGATCATCCCGGTCGTCGGGCTGGCGGCGCTGATCCTGCTCCTCAACATCTTCGCGCCCTCGTCGTCCGACGTGCGCGTCTACAAGTACACGATCCCGATCGTCTCCCAGGTCAGGGGGCGGGTGATCGAGGTGCCGGTCCAGGAAGGCAACGTCCTGGTGCGGAAGGGCGACGTCCTGTTCCGGATCGACCCCACCCCGTACGAGCTCGAGGTCAACACGCTCGAGGCGCAACTCGCCAACGCGCAGGGCTCGGAGCGCGAGCTGGAGGAGTCCGTGAAGGGCGCGAAGGCCAAGATCGCCGAGACCCGCGGCGCGATCGAGCAGGCCGCTGGCCGAACGCGCGAAGTCAGCGCCAAGCTCGAGCTGGCCCGGAAGCGCGTGCAGCAGCACCGCGAGCTCGTGGCGAGCGGCGCGGGCAACAAGTTCGATCTCGAGCAGGCCGAGACCGACGTGCAGGAGCTGAGCGGTCAGCTGGTCGCCGCCCGCAGCGCGGAGGCGCAGGCGCGCGCCGGGGAAGGCCAGGCGATCGCGGGCGAGCGGCAGATCCAGCAAAAGCTCGGCGCGACGGCGAAGGGCGAATTTGCACAGGTCGCGCAGATCCGCGCCCAGCTCGAGAACGCACGCTGGCTCCTCGGCGAGACCACGACCCGGTCGCCGTGCGACTGCTACGTGATCAACCTGCAGCTCCGGCCGGGCGCGTTCGTCGCCGGGATCCCGCTGAACGCGGTCATGACGCTCGTCGAGGCGGAGGGTCAGGTGGTCGCGCTCTTCAACCAGAACGAGCTCCATCAGGTCGCGCCGGGCAACGAAGCGGAGTTCGCGCTCAAGACGCTGCCCGGACGGATCATCAAGGCCAGCGTCGATTCGGTGATCTGGGCGCAGGGACAGGGGCAGCTGCCGGCGAGCGGGACCGTTCCGCTTTCCGGCTTCATGGCGACGCCTCCCGGCCGGTTTGCAGTCAAGTTCGACATCGCCGACCGCGACAAGGCGGTCTTCCTGGCCGCGGGCGCGGCCGGCGAGGCCGCGATCTACACCGAGCACCTCGCGGCGGTCCACATCATCCGCAAGGTGATCCTCCGCGTCGGGTCGTACCTGAAC
>JBOIFD010000121.1:0-3880 GCA_050741515.1 Burkholderiales bacterium | reverse complement strand
CCACGACGCGTGCGTCGCGCGCGCGGCCGGCAAGCGCGAGACAGACGTCGGGGCCGATGCCGGCGGGCTCGCCGGAGGTGACGGCGATGACCGGGGGACGAATCGTGGGTGGCGCGCGCTCGGCCGGCGGTGCGGCGCGGCGCTTCGCCTTACCCATCACCGGGCATCACCGCTCTTCCAGCCGGTGCTCGACGTAGGAGCGATCCCGGAGCTGTCGGAGCCATTCCTGGTACGCCTCGTCGGCCCGGCGGTCGCGCAGCACCCGGCGCGCCTCGATGCGCTTGCGGTCCGCGGAGAGGTCGGCGGTCCGCCGCTCCTCGACCTGGATGATGTGGTACCCGAACGGCGTGCGCACCGGTTCCGACAGCTCGCCGATCTTCAACGCGTTCATCGCGCGCTCGAACTCCGGCACCAGGTCGCCGGGCACCGTCCAGCCGAGCTCGCCGCCCCGCTGTGCGGAGGCGGTATCGTCGGAGTTGAGCCGCGCGAGCTCGGCGAAGTTCGCGCCCTCGGCGATGCGCTGGCGCAGCACGGCGAGCTTGCGCCGCGCCTCGGTCTCGGACACGAGCTCGTTCACGCGCGCGAGGATGTGCCGCGCGCGCGTCTGCTCGACCATGAACGACCCGCCGCCGCCGCGCCGCTCGTTGAGCCTGACGATGTGGAAGCCCGCGGGGCTGCGCAGGACGTCGCTCACCTCGCCGGGCTTGAGCTTGACGAGCGCCTCGGCGAAGATCTCCGGCAGCCGGTCGCGCTCGCGCCAGCCCATGCCGCCGCCCTTGAGCGCGTCCGGCGCGTCGGAGTAGCTGACCGCGAGCTGCGCGAAGTTGGCGCCGCCGCGCGCCTTGGCGAGCGCTTCCTGGGCGCGCCGCAGCCGCGCGTCGACCTGCTCCGGGCCCGCGGCCTCGGGGACGCGCACCAGGATGTGCGAGAGATCGAACTGGGTGCCCGCGTCGCCGCCCCGCAGCTCCTGCAGGAAGTTGTCGATCTCGCCCTCGCCGATCTGGATCTTGCTGTCGACCTCGCGCTCGCGCAGGCGCGAGATCACGATCTCGTTGCGGATGTCCTCGCGGAAGCGGTCGAACGACACGCCCTCGCCCTCGAGCGTCCGGCGGAAGTCGGCGAGCGTCAGCCGGTTGTTCTCGGCGATCCGCTGGATGGTGCGGTCGACCTGGAGGTCGTCGACCCGCACGCCGGTGTCGCGCGCGAACTGGACCTGCACCCGGTCCGTGATCATCCGCTCGAGGACCTGGCGCTCGAGCACCTCGGGCGGCGGCATCGGGGTGCCCTGCCGCTTGAGCTGCGTCCCGACCATCGCGATCCGCTCCGCAAGGTCCCGCTGCGTGATCACCTCGGTGTTCACGACCGCGACGATGCGGTCGATGAGCTGCGGGCCGCTGGGCGCGGGCTGCGCCGGCGCCGCCGGCGCCGCCCGCTCCGACGGCGCCTGCGGAAAGCCGGGCACGCGGAACTGGGCCGCCGCGTCTCCCGCCAGGCACCCGAGCAGCAGCAGCGACATTGAAAGGGCGCGCTTCATCGTCACTCGTAGGAACGGTACGCCGACGGCACGTCGGAGCGGATCGGCGACACCGACATCCCGGTCGCGGGAGGTTCGCCCGCACCGATCGCCCCGAGATCGTACGTGCGGCTGTCGGGCGTCGACTGGTTGATGAGCGTGTACCCCGGAATGTTGCGGCGGAGCACCTCGAGCGGATTGGAGCCGATCCGGGCGAGCCCGTTGAACTCCAGTTGGATGTAGAACAGCGTCGTCTCCTGCGCCGTGGCCGTCTGGAAGCGGCTCGCCACCGCGCGGACGATCCAGCAGCCGGCATTATATTCGAGGCCCGCCAGCGACTCGACCACCTTCTTGCCGACGAAGTCGTAGTTGACCCGGGCGACGCCGTAGACGCCGCGGCCGAGCGGCCACTGCGCCGCGACGTCCAGGCTCTGGATGTTCCCGACCCCGGCGGTGAGCTGCTGGTTGGTGTAGCGATACGCCGCGCTCGCCACCGCCGCCGGCGCGGGCGAGTACCGGACGCCGGCGACCGACTGCGCGACGCCCCCGGTGCTGCCGAACTGGTACTGCATGCCGACGTTCGCGGTCCAGTTCTGCGCGATCCGGCCGCTGACGTCCATGATGAGCGGCGAGATGTTCTCGGTGCGGATCGGCAAGCCGGGGATGAACACCTTCTGCGGGGTGAAAAAGTAGCGCTGGCCGATGATCGCGCGCGCGAGCTCCTGGCCATCGCTCGGACGGATGAAGCGCGAGGTCGCGGCGACCGACACCTGGTTGGCGTTCGAGATCCGATCGCCGCCGACGAAGGCGTTGTCCTGGAAGAGCTGCGAGAAGTTGAAGTCGGCGTTGGTCGTGTCGAACACCGGGATCTGGGTCTGATCGCGGAACGGCGCGTAGTTGTAAAAGACGCGCGGCTCCAGCGTCTGGAGGTAGTCGGTGCCGAACAGACGCGTGGGCCGATCGAAGAACAGACCGGTGTCGAGGCTCGCGATCGGCAGGACGCGGCTCACCGACTTGTCCGGGAACCCGCCGAGGGTATTGAGCTCGTAGGCTGTGGCGCTGACGCCGACCTTCGGCGTGAAAAACCCGTAGCTCGCCCGCAGCGGCAGCGAAAGGTACGGGTACACGGTGGCGCGGCTTCCGGTCGGGACCAGCGCGCTGTTGCCGAAGTAGACGTATTCGCCCTGGAAGCCGGCGTCCAGACCGCCGACCGTCTGCCGCAGCGCGTTCAGCGTGAGCTGCGGCTCGCGCCAGTAGGGAACCGGGACCGGGTTCTGCGGATCCTGCAGGGTCTGGAAGCGCTGATAGTTCGCGGCCGCGCTCCACCAGCCGGAGGGCGCGAGGTAGTTGACCACCGCCTGCTGCGGCAGGTTGATCTGCGTGGCGACCGCGAGCCGCGTCGAGAGGTCGCGGAAGTAGTTGTCGTCGGAGGCGCGCTGGTAGTTGATCAGCCCGTACCAGCCGTTCTGGAGGTTCCAGTTGGTGTCCAACGCGGTCGCGTAGCGGTACGCGTTGAGGACCCTGTCGTCGGGCAGGAAGTCGTAGCGCGCGATGCCCGCGAACTGCGGCTGCAGGAAGCGGAACTCGTTGAGGAACTGCACGCCGCGCTGGGTCATGTAGCGGGTCGTGATCGTCGCGTCGTAGTTCGGCGCGATGTTCCAGTAGAACGGCAGAATGATCTGCGCGCCGGAGGCGTTCTGCAAGCCGAAGCCCGGGGGCAGGAACCCGGTCTTGCGCTCGTTGTTGAGCGAGAAGTCGAACCACGGAATCCTGGGCGTCGTCCAGCCGAGGAACGTGAGGCGCGCGTCGCGCGCGGTGCCGACCTCGCGCTCCATGTCGAGGTCGAGCTCGGCGGCCCGGATGAACCAGTCGTCCTGCCCGGGACGGCAGGTCGTGAACGTGCCGTCGGTGACGCGATAGCGCTCCTCGCCTTCGAACCGGAACGCCTTGGCCTCGCCGCGGCCCTCCGTGGTCACGCGCAGGCCGGTAGCGTCGGTCGCGGTGGCGGTCGGCCCCGCGGGCAGGCCCTGCTTCAGCCGCGAGCGCACCTCGCGCGGCGCGATCTGGAAGCTCGGGCTCTCGAAGATCCCGGTCGTGTCGCCGATCCGCAGCCGCAGGCGCGGACCGGTCACCTCGTCCTCGCCGATCCGGACGTGCACGTTGCCGGTCGCCTCGACCTCGTCGGTGTCCTGGAAGTACCTGATGCGGTCGGCGCGGAGCGACGTGTCGCCGCGCCGCAGCTCGACGTCGCCGCTCGCCTCGACCTCGGCCGAGCCGAGCCCCTGGATGCGGTCGGCGGTGACGAACGTCGGGAGATCCCCGCCGCGGCCGCTCGGCGCCGCGCCGAGCGAGCGCTCGAGCCGCAGG
>JBOIFD010000120.1:0-13092 GCA_050741515.1 Burkholderiales bacterium | reverse complement strand
TCGTCCTGCTCGTGCTGGTGAGCTTCGCGGCCGGAGCGGTGTTCGGCGTGATCGCGTGCCTGCCGGCGCTCGCCCGTCGGCGGCGCGACGCCGTGCGGTTGCGGAAGGAGCTGGAACTGCTCCAGCCGGGAGCCTCCGCAGCCGCGGGCCCGCCGACCGGGCCGGAACGGGCGTCGGTCCCCGACGCGCCGTCGCTGCCCTAGCCCCGGGGAGCCCGCCACCGCGCCAGGGGACGCCGGGACGAATGGACTTCGAGTTCTGGTGGCTGATCGGCTTCCCGATCTTCTTCGGCCTGGGCTGGCTCGCCGCCCGGATCGACATCAAGCACGTCCTCACCGAGTCGCGCAACCTCCCGCGCTCGTACTTCAAGGGCCTCAACTTCCTCCTCAACGAGCAGCCCGACAAGGCGATCGAGGCGTTCATCGAGGTGGTGAAGGTCGACCCGGAGACCGTCGACCTGCACTTCGCGCTCGGGGGCCTCTTTCGCCGCCGCGGTGAGACCGAGCGGGCGATCCGCATGCACAAGAACCTGCTCGAGCGCTCCGATCTCGCCGCCGACCAGCGGGTGCAGGCGCTGTTCGAGCTCGGCAACGACTACCTGAAGGCGGGGCTGCTCGACCGCGCGGAGGAGGTGTTCGGAAGGCTCCGCGACAGCGCGCAGGGCCTGGAGGCCCTCCAACGGCTGCTCGAGATCTACCAGCAGGAGAAGGACTGGCAGAAGGCGATCGAGACCGCGCGCGCGCTCGAGACCGAGACCGGCCAGTCGTGGCAGAAGGAGATCGCCGAGTTCTACTGCGAGCTGGCCGCCGTCGAAGCCACGCACTCGCGCCCGGACGCGGCGCGGGGGCTCCTCAAGGAGGCGCTCAAGGCGAACCGCAAATGCGTCCGCGCGAGCATTCTCGCCGGCGATCTCGCGGCCGCGGCCGGGCGGGAGCAGGAAGCGATCGAGGAGTGGAAGCGCGTCGAGACCCAGAACCCGACCTTCCTCGCGCTGGTCGCCCACCGGCTGCTGAAGAGCCACCAGGCGATCGGCGATCCGGCGACCGGGCTCACGCTCCTGCATGGCTATCTCGCGCAATACCCGTCGCTCGATCTCCTGGACGTCGCCTTCCAGTCGACGCTCGACGCCGAGGGACCGGAGGCCGCCTACCGGATCGTCCGGGACGAGCTGCGACGCAATCCCACCCTGCTCGGGCTGGACAAGCTGCTCGAGGCGGAGCTGCTCAGCGCACCCGCGGAGCGGCGCCACGACATCGAGCTCGTCCGCAACCTCGTGCAGGGGCAGACGCGCCGGCTCGCGCGCTACCGCTGCGAGAGCTGCGGCTTCCGCGCGCGCCAGTTCCACTGGCAGTGCCCGGCGTGCATGAGCTGGGAGACCTATCCGCCGCGGCGGACCGAGGAGTACGACCTTGCGCCGTAGGCACCGGGTCCGGAGGGATTGAGTGAGGATCACGATGATCGGCACCGGCTACGTGGGGCTCGTCTCCGGGGCCTGCTTCGCCGAGGTCGGCAACGACGTCCTGTGCTACGACGTGGACGCGCGCAAGATCGCGATCCTCGACCGCGGCGAGGTGCCCGTTCACGAGCCCGGGCTGCCGGAGCTCGTGGCGCGCAACCGCGCCGCGGGCCGGCTCCGGTTCACGACCGATCCGGCCGCGAGCGTGGCGCACGGCGCCGTGCAGTTCATCGCGGTCGGGACGCCGCCGGACGAGGACGGCGCGGCGGACCTGCGCCACGTGGTCGCCGCGGCGCGGACGATCGGCCGCCACATGACCGAGCCGCGGCTGGTCGTCGACAAGTCCACCGTCCCCGTGGGCACCGCCGACGCGGTCAGCCGGGCGATCGCCGCGGAGCTCGCGGCGCGCGGTGCGGCGGTGCCCTACACGGTGGTGTCGAACCCGGAGTTCCTCAAGGAGGGCGCGGCGGTCGAGGATTTCATGCGCCCCGACCGCGTCGTGATCGGCGCCGACGACGCGGAAGCGACCCGGACGATGCGGCTCCTGTACGCGCCGTTCCAGCGCAACCATGAACGGCTGATCGTCATGGACGTGCGCTCGGCCGAGCTCACGAAGTACGCCGCCAACGCGATGCTCGCGACCCGGATCTCGTTCATGAACGAGCTCGCGAACCTCGCCGAGCATCTCGGCGCCGACGTCGAGCAGGTTCGTCGCGGCA
Source organism: Burkholderiales bacterium (assembly GCA_050741515.1). Classification (GTDB taxonomy): domain Bacteria; phylum Pseudomonadota; class Gammaproteobacteria; order Burkholderiales; family SG8-39; genus DATEDA01. The sequence goes on along the minus strand of JBOIFD010000120.1, from coordinate 10,917 downwards.
TCGGTGCCGACTCGCGCATCGGCTTCCACTTTCTCTACCCGGGGCTCGGCTACGGCGGCTCGTGCTTCCCCAAGGACGTGCGGGCGATCGCGCGGACCGCGGCCGGCGTCGGGGTCGACCTGCAGCTGCTCGCGGCCGTCGAGCGGGTGAACGAGGCGCAGAAGCAGGTGCTGGTCGGCAAGATCGTGCGGCGGTTCGGCGAGCGGCTCGCCGGCCGGCGGTTCGCGGTCTGGGGACTCGCGTTCAAGCCGAACACCGACGACATGCGCGAGGCGCCGAGCCGGGTGCTCGTCGCCGAGCTGCTGCGGCGCGGCGCGAGCGTCGCCGTGTACGATCCCGCGGCCATTCCCGAGGCGCGCCGACACTTCGGCCGGGAGCCGCGCGTCACCTACGGCGAGTCCCCGCTCGGCGCTGCCGACGGGGCGGACGCGCTCGCGATCGTGACCGAGTGGAGGGAGTTCCGGAGCCCAGATTTCGCGGGCCTGCGCGCGCGCCTCAAGCAGCCGGTGATCTTCGACGGCCGGAATCTCTACGAGCCCGGGGAGCTGCGGCGGCTCGGGTTCGAGTACTACCCGATCGGCAGGGAGCAGGTAACCTAGTCCGCGATGACGCTAGGCACGAAGAACGCCATCGTACGAACAAGGGGAGACCCCCTTGTATATCCCCCGTGTCTGAGCAAGGGGGCAAGCCCCCTTGCAGATCCCCCTCGGTGATGCGTAAGGGCGGCACGCTCCCGGACCTGACCCGCGCCCGGGTGCTGGTGGTGGGCGACGTGATGCTGGATCGCTACTGGTTCGGCGACGTGAGCCGGATCTCGCCCGAGGCGCCCGTTCCGGTGGTGCGGATCGAGCGCACGGAGGAGCGACCCGGCGGCGCGGCGAACGTCGCGCGCAACTGCGCGGCGCTCGGCGCGCAGACCGCGTTGCTGTCGGTGGTCGGCGGCGACGAGGCCGGCGACGCGCTTGCCCGGCTGGTCGCGGCCGAGGGCGTGCGCGCGAGCCTGCACCGGGACGCGACCCTCGCGACCACCGTGAAGCTGCGGGTGATCGGTCGCCAGCAGCAGCTGCTCCGGATCGACTTCGAGACCGCGCCCTCGCACGAGGTGCTCGCCGACAAGCTCGCCGAGTTCGAGGGGAGCCTCGCGGCGTGCGACGTGCTGGTGCTCTCCGACTACGGCAAGGGCGGCCTCGCGCACATCGAGCGCATGATCGGGCTCGCCCGGGGCCGGGGGAAGCTGGTCGTGGTCGATCCCAAGGGCGAGGACTACTCCCGCTATCACGGCGCGACGCTCGTCACGCCCAACCGCGCCGAGCTCCGCGAGGTGGTCGGCCGCTGGAAGGACGAGGCCGACCTCACGGCGCGCGCGCAGGAGCTGCGGGCCGAGCTCGGCCTCGAAGCGCTGCTCCTCACTCGCAGCGAGGAAGGCATGACCCTCTACCGCGAGGCCGGCGTCCAGCACGAGCCCACCGTGGCGCGGGAGGTGTACGACGTCAGCGGCGCGGGCGACACCGTCGTCGCGACCGTCGCCGTGATGCTGGCGAGCGGCGCGCCGCTGCCCGAGGCGGTCCGGATCGCGAACCACGCGGCCGGGATCGTGGTTGGTAAACTCGGCACGGCGGTCGTTCACCCGGACGAGCTCGCGGCAGACCTCGCCGCCACTTCCTCTCGACCATGAACTACACCGTCGTCACCGGCGCCGCGGGCTTCATCGGCTCGCAGCTCGTCCGCGCCCTGAACGGTCGCGGCGTCGGCAACATCGTCGCCGTCGACAATCTCACGCGCGCCGACAAGTTCCGGAACCTCGTCGGCTGCGAGATCGCCGACTACCTGGACAAGCGCGAGTTCCTCGATCGCCTGTCGGCCGGCGAGTTCGAGGGCGCGCTCGACGCCGTCCTTCACCAGGGCGCCTGCTCCGACACGCTGGAGACCGACGGGCGGTACATGATGGAGAACAACTACCGCTACTCGGTCGCGCTCCTCGACTTCTGCCTCGAGGAGGAGATTCCGTTCCTCTACGCGTCGTCGGCGTCGGTCTACGGCGGGGGCCGGACGTTCCGCGAGTCGCCGGAGTGCGAGGCGCCCCTGAACGTCTACGGCTACTCGAAGTACCTCTTCGACCAGGTCGTCCGCCGGCGGCTTCCCGACGCCGCCGCGCAGGTCGCGGGGTTTCGCTACTTCAACGTCTACGGGCCGAACGAAGGCCACAAGGGCCGCATGGCCTCGGTCGCGTGGCACTTCTACAACCAGTACCGCGCGGACGGGCGGGTGCGGCTGTTCCGGGGCGCCGACGGGTACGCGGACGGCGAGCAGCAGCGCGACTTCGTCTCGGTCGAGGACGTGGTCAAGGTCAACGTCCGCTTCCTCGAGCGCCCCGAGCGCTCGGGGATCTTCAACGTCGGCACCGGACGCGCGCAGTCGTTCAACGAGATGGCCGAGAGCGTGATCAACAGCTGCCGCCGGGCGGCGGGACAGCCGGCGCTCCCCCTCGCCGAGCTGAAGCTCCAGGGCGCGATCGAATACATCCCGTTCCCGGCGGCGCTCCAGGGCCGGTACCAGAGCTTCACCCAGGCCGACCTGACGGCGCTCCGCGGCGCGGGCTACGATGCGCCGTTTCTCACCGTCGCCGAGGGCGTGGAGCGATACGTGTCGGAGCTCGGGCGAGCGGACGCCGCGTAGCGCTCCCCGGCACCCAGCTCATGTACAAGACCATCGAGGACACCGTCGGCAGCACCCCGCTCGTGCGGCTCAAGCGCCTTCCCGGCGAGACCACGAACGTGATCCTCTGCAAGCTCGAGGGCGACAATCCCGCCGGCTCGGTGAAGGACCGCCCGGCGCTCTCGATGGTCCTGCGCGCCGAGGAGCGGGGGCGGATCAAGCCCGGCGACACGCTGATCGAGCCGACGAGCGGCAACACCGGCATCGCCCTCGCGATGGCGGCGGCGATGCGCGGCTTCCGGATGGTGCTCATCATGCCCGAGCACCTCTCGCTCGAACGGCGGCAGACGATGCGCGCCTACGGCGCCGAGATCATCCTCACGCCCAAGGAAGGCGGAATGGAGGCGGCGCGCGACCTGGCCGACCGGATGATCGCGGAAGGCAAGGGCGTGATGCTCGACCAGTTCGCGAACCCCGACAACCCGCGCTCCCACTACGAGGGGACGGGTCCGGAGCTCTGGCGCGACACCGGGGGCCGCATCACGCATTTCGTGTCCAGCATGGGCACGACCGGGACGATCATGGGCGCGGGCCGGTTCCTGAAGGAGCAGAACCCGCGGATCCAGATCATCGGCTGCCAGCCGACCGAAGGCTCGCAGATTCCCGGCATCCGCAAGTGGGCCGAGGCCTACCTGCCGAAGATCTACGACCCGAAAGGGGTGGACCGCCTCGAATACGTGAGCCAGGCGGACGCCGAGGAGATGACGCGGCGGCTCGCCCGCGTGGAGGGGATCTTCGCCGGCATCTCCTCCGGCGGCGCCGTGCACGTCGCGCTCCGGATCGCGCGGGAGGCGACCGACGCGACGATCGTCGCGATCGTCTGCGACCGCGGCGACCGGTACCTCTCGACCGGCGTCTTCCCCGACTGACGTACCGGGCCGCATGCCGGCGACGCTCGTCTTCGACATCGAGACGGTGCCCGACGTTGCGGGCTACCGCGCGGTCTTCGACCTCGACCCGTCGCTCGCCGACGCCGACGTCGCCGAGATCGCCTTCCAGCGCCGCCGCGCCGCGAGCGGCCAGGACTTCCTGCCGCTGCATCTGCAGCGCGTCGTCGCCATCGCGTGCCTGCTGCGCGAGCGGGAGGCGCTGCGGGTGTGGTCGCTCGGCGCGCCGACCGACGGCGAGGGCGAGCTCGTCCAGCGCTTCTACGACGGCATCGAGAAGTACACGCCGCAGCTCGTCTCCTGGAACGGCGGCGGGTTTGACCTGCCGGTGCTCCACTACCGCGGCCTCATCCACGGCGTGGCGGCGCCGCGGTACTGGGACATGGGCGAGGGGGACTTCGCCGACAGCCGCGACTTCCGGTACAACAACTACATCGCGCGGTACCACACGCGGCACGTCGATCTGATGGACCTCCTCGCGCTCTATCAGGCGCGTGCGAGCGCGCCCCTCGACCAGCTGGCGCGGCTGCTCGGCCTGCCGGGGAAGCTCGGCCTGGACGGGTCGCAGGTCTGGGAAGCGTTCCGCGCGGGGCGGATCGCCGACATCCGCAACTACTGCGAGGCGGACGTGCTCAACACCTGGCTCGTGTACCTGCGCTTCCAGATGATGCGCGGCGCCCTCGACCGCGACGAGCACCGGCGCGAGCTGGCGCTCGCGCGCACGACGCTCGCGGGCCTCGACGAGGCTCACTGGCGCGAGTTCCTCGCGCGCTGGCCCGACGACCGACGGTGAGCGAAGAAGGGCGGCGCCCCCGGTAGGGCGCCCGGCCATGCCCGTCGCGCTCGTCGAGTCGCTCGACCTGCAAGGCCGCGGCGTCGCGCACGTCGACGGCAAGGCGGTGTTCATCGACGGCGCGCTGCCCGGCGAGCGGGTCGAGTATCTCGTTCGCGAGCGCAAGCGGAGCTACGACCTTGCGACCCCGACCCGGCGCCTCCGCGAGAGCGCGGCGCGGGTCGCGCCGCGATGCCCGCACTTCGGGACCTGCGGGGGGTGCGCGATCCAGCACCTCGACCCGCGTGCCCAGGTGGCGACGAAGCAGCGGGTGCTCGAGGACGCGCTCTGGCACGTCGGCAAGCTGCGGGCCGAGGGGCTGCTTGCCCCGATCCACGGGCCGGCCTGGGGCTACCGGCGCCGGGCGCGGCTCTCGGTGCGCTTCGTGGAAAAGAAGGGCGGGGCGCTGGTCGGGTTTCGCGAGCGCAAGTCGACCTACGTCGCGGACATCACGAGCTGCGACGTCCTCCCGCCGTCCATCGCGGCGCTCCTCGTGCCGCTCCGCGGGCTGGTCGGGGCGCTCTCCATCCACGACCGGGTGCCGCAGATCGAGGTCGCGGTCGGCGAGGCGGTGACGGTGCTCGTGCTGCGCGTGCTCGAGCCCCCGACGTCGGCCGACGAGGCGGCGCTGAAGCGCTTTGCCGACGTCCACGGCGTGCAGCTCTGGCTGCAGCCGGGCCGGCCCGACTCGGCGCGGCCGCTTCACCCGCTCGACTCGCCGCCGCTGTACTACACGCTCCCGGAGTTCGGGGTGCAGGTCCACTTCCTGCCGACGGACTTCACCCAGGTCAACTACGACGTCAACGCGGTCCTGGTGCGGCGCGCGCTGCGGCTGCTCGCGCCGCGCCCCGGCGAGCGCATCCTGGATCTCTTCTGCGGGCTCGGAAACTTCGCGCTCCCGATCGCGCGCTCCGGGGCCGCGGTGACCGGCATCGACGTCAACGCCGGGCTCATCGAGCGGGCGCGGGACAACGCGCGCCGGAACGGGCTCGCCGTCGAGTTCGCGGTGGCGGATCTCTTCGACGCCGCGGCCTGCGCCCGGCTGCCGCGCTGGGACGCCATGCTCCTCGATCCGCCGCGCGAGGGCGCGATCGAGATCATCAAGGCGCTCGCGGACGGCGCGCCGGGCCGGATCGTGTACGTGTCGTGCGATCCGGCGACGCTCGCGCGGGACGCCGGGGTCCTGGTCCATCGCAACGGCTATCGGCTCGCCGCGGCGGGCGTCGTGAACATGTTCCCGCACACCGGCCACGTCGAGTCGATCGCGCTCTTTGCGCGCGACTAGAAATCCCCTGCTTCGCTCCGCTACGCGCCCCCTTTGACAAGGGGGCAGCAAAAAGGGCGGCCGAAGCCGCCCTCCGCCGCGAAGCCTTCCGCGCGGTCAGTCGCGCTCGCCGCCGAAGATCCCGAGGAGCTGCAGCAGGCTCGAGAACAGGTTGTAGATGGCGACGTACAGCGTGAGCGTCGCGGAGACGTAGTTGGTCTCGCCGCCGCGCACGATCGAGTTGAGCTGCCACAGGATGAGGAGCGACGACAGCACGATGAACCCGGCGAGCAGTGCGAGGTGCAGCACCGGGCTCGCGAAGAACACGTTCGCGACGACCGCGAGCATGATGACGATGACGCCGACGAACAGGAAGCCGCCGAGCCGGCTGAAATCCCGGGTCGTCGTCGTCGCGACCGCCGACAGCCCGAGGAACACCGCGGCGGTCCCGCCGGCGGCGAGCATCACGAGCTGCGCCCCGTTCCTCAGGCCGAGCACGGACTGGAACAGCGGGCCGAGCAGCAGTCCGAGGAAGAACGTGAACCCGAGCAGCAGGGCGACGCCGAGGCCGCTGTTGCGGTTGCGCTCGATCGCCCAGATCCAGCCGTAGAACACGGCGAGGATCACGACGAACGACACGATCGGGTTCGACCGCAGGAACGAAAGATTGAGATTCGTGCCGATCACCGCCCCGATCGCCGTCGGGACGAGGGTGATCGCGAGCAGCAGATAGGTGTTGCGCAGTACCCGGTGTTGCTCGAGCGCGCGCTCCGGCGCGCGCGACGGGACGTTGGCCTGGACGGGCTGCAGTTCGGGTTGCATCGCTTCCTCCTTATTGGATCCGCAGCGCTTAGAGAGCTTCCGGCGCCGGGAGTTTCGCCCGCGAGTATAGCGAGTCCGCCAACGTCGTCGCCGGCGGCTTGCGTGCTATAGTCGCGGCCGCGCTAAGTCATTGAAGTGTCACGGAGACTTCAGCCCCGGATGGGTGGCAGAGCGGTCTAATGCGGCGGTCTTGAAAACCGCTGACCCGCAAGGGTCCGGGGGTTCGAATCCCTCCCCATCCGCCACGAACAAGAGAAGCCCGCGTCCGCGGGCTGCTCGGGGCGCATGGGAGCGAGCCGACTGCTCGGCTCGCGTGGGGGATTCGAAGGGTTCGGCGATGCGCGTACGCGCCGCCGAACCGCGGCCGGCGGTACGTCGGCGAATCCCTCCCCATCCGCCATCCGCCAACGAAAAAGCCGGCCCCCAGGCCGGCTTTTCCTGGTCCGGAGGAGAGCTTCAGTGCTCGGTGCTCGGCGCCCCGCGCTTGCTGTTGCGAGCCGGTTTCGACGCCTTCCTGAGGTTGCGGTACAGGTCCGGGTGATTCTCCTTCAGGTACTCGATGACCTCGAAGTCCTCTTTCTTCACCCGGCTCAGGTCCAGCTTCTCGACGTGCACGAGCCGCAGCAGCTCGAGCACCGGCTTCGGCATCTCGCGGCCGCTTTCGTAGCGCGACCCGCCGCTCTGCGTCACGCCGATCTTGGTCCAGAAGTCCTGCTGGTTCAGCCCCAGCTTGCGCCGGATCTCTTTCGGGTTGATCGAGAAGTTGAAGATCTTCATTTGGTTGCGTGCCCTTCCGCCTTGATTTTGTGGGCTCCCCCGGGAGCATCCGCAAATGCTAGCACAACGTCATATCGGTGCAATCCGCGCCGGTTGTAAACAATCGTCACAGCCCGGCCCCGGCCCGCCCCACGGCGGTCCGGTAGAATTGCGCGCCTTTTCTCGGTGTCCGGCATGGCATTGATCGTCCAGAAGTACGGCGGCACTTCGGTCGGCAGCGTTGACCGGATCAAGGCGGTCGCGCGGCGGGTCGCGCGCTGGAAGGCGAGGGGGCACCAGGTCGTCGTCGTGCCCTCGGCGATGGCCGGCGAGACCAACCGCCTGATCGGCCTCGCAAGGGAGATCCGGGCGATCCCCGATCCGCGCGAGCTCGACGTGGTCGCCGCGACCGGCGAGCAGGTGACCGTCGGCCTGCTGGCGATCGCGCTGTCCGACCTCGGCGTCAAGGCCAAGAGCTACACCGGGGCCCAGGTCCGTATCGTCACGGACAACGCATTCACCAAGGCGCGGATCCTCAGCATCGACGAGGAGCGGCTGCGCGGCGACCTCGCGGCCGGAACGGTTCCGGTGGTCGCGGGTTTCCAGGGCGTCGACGTCGCCGGCAACATCACGACCCTCGGCCGGGGCGGCTCGGATACTTCGGCGGTCGCGCTCGCCGCGGCCCTGAAGGCCGACGAGTGCCAGATCTACACCGACGTCGACGGCGTCTACACCACCGACCCGCGCATCGTCCCGGAAGCGCGCCGGCTCGCCACGATCACCTTCGAGGAAATGCTCGAGATGGCGAGCCTCGGCTCGAAGGTGCTCCAGATCCGGGCGGTCGAGTTCGCCGGCAAGTACAAGGTCCGGCTGCGCGTGCTGTCGAGCTTCGAGGAGGAGGGCGACGGCACGCTGATCACGTTCGAGGAAGACGAGACGATGGAACAGGCAATCATTTCCGGCATCGCGTTCAACCGCGACGAGGCGAAGATCACCGTGATGAGCGTTCCCGACCGGCCCGGGATCGCCTACGCGATCCTGGGGCCGATCGCCGACGCCAACATCGACGTCGACATGATCATCCAGAACGCGAGCGTCGACGGCATCACCGACTTCTCGTTCACCGTCCACCGCAACGACTACCAGAAGGCGCTCGGGATCGCGAAGCAGGTGCAGGCGCACATCGGCGCCAAGGGCGTGGTGGGGGACAACAAGGTCTGCAAGGTCTCGATGGTGGGGGTGGGCATGCGCTCCCACGTCGGGATCGCCAGCCAGATGTTCCGGACGCTCGCCGAGGAGGGGATCAACATCGAGATGATCTCGACGTCGGAGATCAAGATCTCGGTCGTGGTCGACGAGAAGTACGTGGAGCTCGCGGTGCGCGTGCTCCACAAGGCGTTCGGGCTCGACCAGCCGGTCTGAGCGCCGGTCGCGCCCGGGCGCTAGCCCGGGCGGGCGGTCAGCACGAGGTGAAAGACCGACGAGTCGATCGCCACGGCGTGGCGCACGCGCTCGTCGACGACGATCGAGATCCGGTCGCCGTAGCGCCGCAGCCGCCGCAGCAGCCGCTCGAGGTGCTGCCGCTCCGCCTCCCGCAGGGCCTCGATCCGCAGCGTGAGCGTGGACGGCGTGTGTCGCAGCAGCCGCTCGAGCTGGCGCGCCGCCCGGGTGAAGAACCGCCGGTCGAGCAGGCCGTGCATCGACAGCGACAGGCTGGGGATGGGATCGGCCGTGATCTGCAGCCCGGCCTTGCCCGCATCCACGTAGCGCGCGATCGCTGCCCGGACCGAGTCGATGCGGCGCGCCGCCGAGCTCGCGTCGACGACCGGCGCCTCGAACCGCCGCCGCGCGAAATCCGCCATCGACAGACCCATGATCCAGTCCGCGACGACCATCGGAAGCTGATTGGGGTGAAGCAGCGGCAGCGAGCGCAGGAACGCGATCCACCGCGCCGGGCCGCCGGGCAGGATCCCCTTGCGGAGGAGGCGCCAGATGATTCCCAGGCTGTCGCGCCAGGCGAACCCGCCGGTGTAGATCGGCGCGCGCAGGTAGCGCATCTTGTTGCGGATCCGCTCGCCGATCGCAGCGTCGGTCAGCAGCTCGCGATAGAGCCACTGATACCGCTCGACCATCGCGTCGTAGTCCATGCGCTTCGGCACGACGTTGGTGCCCGGGCGGGTGTTGTTGTAATGGTCGACGTGCTCCCGGAGCCGGCCCTCGCGCTGCAGCCGTTGGTAGAGCGGCGTGCGCGGCAGCGCGTGCAGCAGGCCGATCATGGCGGCCTGGATCCCCGACGCCTGGACGAACGCACGCTGCTGCTCGAAGGTGGCGAGCGTGTCGTTGTCGAACCCGATGATGAAGCCCGCGAGCACGTCGACGCCGTGCGCATAGATCCGCCGCACGTCGGCGAGCATGTCCCCGCCCACGTTCTGGGTCTTCTTGGTCTCCTTGAGGCTCGCCTCGTCGGTCGTCTCGATGCCGATGAAGACCCAGGAGAAGTTGGCCGCCTGGAAGAGACGCAGCAGCTCCGCGTCCCGGGCGAGATTGAGCGACGCCTCGGTGCCGAAGCTGAACCGGTAGCGGTGCCGGGCCTGGTACTCGGCCAGGAACGCGAGCAGCGCCTTCGCCTGCGGGCGGTTGCCGATGAGGTTGTCGTCGACGAAGAAGACCCGGCGCATGCGCTGGGCGCGGAGCGCGTCGAGCTCGCGGCCGATCTGCTCCAGGGTCTTGACGCGCGGGCGCCGCCCGAACATCACGATGATGTCGCAGAACTCGCACCGAAACGGACAGCCGCGCGAGAACTGGATCGAGGCCGCCGAGTACAGGTCGAGCTTCAGGAGGTCGAAACGCGGCGTGGGCGAATCGGCCAGCCCGACGGTGTCGGTCTCGTGGTACAGCGCCTTCGCCTCGCCGGCGACGAAGTCGCGGCAGAACCGCGGCCAGGCGTACTCCGACTCGCCGGCGACCACGGTATCGGCGAGGCCGTCGTACTTCTCCGGGCAGAGCGAGGCGTAGCTGCCGCCCGCCACGACGTAGTGGCCGCGCGCACGATAGTAGTGGAGCAGCTCGGTCTGCCGCGCGAACTGCACGCCCATCCCGCAGATCCCGATCAGGTCGGCCTCGGGCGCGAGCGGGAGCGGTTCGACGTTCTCGTCGACGATGGTCACGTCCCAGTCGGGCGGGCAGAGCGCAGCGAGCGTCGCCAGGCCGAGCGGGGGATTGGTGGTGCGCGTGCGGACGAGGATCTCGTCGATCGCCCACTTGTAGGTCCAGAAGCTTTCGGGGAACTTCGGGTTGACGAGCAGCAGACGCATGACGTTGCTCTCTCCCTCACGGTCCCGCAGGCTGCGGCCGGGCCGTGCTTGCGCAAGCTTGTTCGTGTTGGTGGCGGAGAGAGAGGGATTCGAACCCTCGATACGGGTTTTGCCCGTATAACGCCTTAGCAGGGCGCCCCCTTCGGCCACTCGGGCATCTCTCCACGGCGCCGGAGACTATAGCACAGCGAATCCCGCGGTTTCCCGAGCAGCTAGCGGCCTGTGCTAAGTTCTCGCGCGACGATGGACCATCTCGACCTCACTCTTGAGGCGGGCGGCGGCAGGACCCCCGAGCTGAAGGCGCTCAGTCCGCTCGCGGATCAGGCG
>JBOIFD010000119.1:0-3747 GCA_050741515.1 Burkholderiales bacterium | reverse complement strand
TACGTCCACCTGCCGTGGTGCGTGCGCAAGTGCCCGTACTGCGACTTCAACTCGCATGAGCTGCGCAGGGAGCTGCCGGAGGCGGCGTACGTCGACGCGGTCATCGCGGACCTCGACGCGGCGCTGCCTTCGGTCTGGGGACGGCGCGTCTACTCGGTCTTCTTCGGCGGCGGCACGCCGAGCCTCTTTTCGGCCGCCGCGATCGAACGCCTGTTGTCGGCATTCCGCGCGCGGCTCCCGCTCGCGGCAGACGCGGAGGTCACCCTGGAGGCGAACCCGGGGACGGTCGAGGCCGAGAAGTTCCGGGCTTTCCGCGCCGCCGGCGTCAATCGCCTCTCGGTCGGCATCCAGAGCTTCGACCCGCGGCAGCTCGCCGCGCTCGGACGGATCCACGACGACCGCGAGGCGCGGCGCGCGGTCGAGGTGGCACGCGCGTCCTTCGAGAACTTCAACCTCGACCTGATGTACGCACTGCCCGGGCAGACGATCGCGGAGGCGGAGGCCGACGTCGCGGAGGCGATCGCCACCGGGGCGCCCCATCTTTCCTTCTATCACCTGACGATCGAGCCGAACACGGTCTTCCACAAGTATCCGCCGCCGCTGCCCGACGAGGACACCGCGGCCGCGATCCACGAGCTCGTCGCCGCCCGGCTCGCGGGCGCGGGATACGCGCATTACGAGACGTCCGCGCATGCCAGGGCGGGCCTCGAGTCCCGGCACAACCTCAACTACTGGCGCTTCGGCGACTACCTCGGCATCGGCGCCGGCGCCCATTCGAAGGTCTCGTTCGCCGACCGCATCGTGCGCGAGATGCGCACGCGCAGCCCGGCCGAGTACCAGCGGCGCGTCGCCGAGGGCACGCAGGTCGCCGAGCGGCGCGAGGTCAGCGTGCGCGAGCTGCCGTTCGAGTTCATGATGAACGCGTTGCGCCTCACCGAAGGCTTCGAGCTCGGGACGTTCGCGGATCGCACCGGGTTGCCGATCACGGTCGCCGGGAAAGCGCTCGCTGCGGCGGAAGCGAAGGGCCTCATCGTCCGCGACCATCTGCGCATCCGTCCGACCGACCTCGGCCGCCGGTTCCTGAACGATCTGCTGCAGCTGTTCCTGCCGGAGGGGGATCGGCCGTGAAGCGCGTCGCGACGCAGGTCAAGGCACTCGCGTTCGACGTCTTCGGCACCGTCGTCGACTGGCGGAGCTCGATCATCGCCGAGGGCCGCAAGCTCGGGCGGCGAAAGAAGCTGGCCGGCGACTGGCCTGGCCCGGTCACGACGGCCGACTGGGCGGCCGTGGCCGACGCCTGGCGCGCGGGCTACCGGCCGGCGATGGATCGCGTCCGCAGCGGCGCGCTGCCGTGGACGAACATCGACGGCCTGCACCGCAGGATTCTCGACGAGCTGCTGGCACGCTTTCGCATCGAGGGTCTCGCCGAGGCCGAGAAGGCCGACCTCAACTGTGCGTGGCACCGGCTCGCGCCGTGGCCGGACTCGGTCGCCGGGCTCAAGCGGCTGAAAAAGAAGTACGAGATCGCAACGCTCTCGAACGGGAACGTCGCGCTGCTGACCAACATGGCGAAGCACGCCGGCCTGCCGTGGGACTGCATCCTGTCGGCCGAGATCCTCGGTCACTACAAGCCCGACCCGGAGGTCTACCTGGGCGCGGCGCGCCTGCTCGGCCTCGCGCCGGGCGAGGTCATGATGGTCGCCGCGCACCCGGAGGACCTCGACGCCGCGGCGCGCACCGGCTTGAGAACGGCGTTCGTGCGACGGCCGATGGAGTTCGGGACGAAGCGGGACGTGCCGCCCGAGGCGCGCTTCGACTTCAACGCGAAGGACTTCGTCGACCTCGCCCGGCAGCTCGGGCGCTGACCGGGAGCGTGCTCGGGCGCTCCGTCACCGATCGCTCAGGGCTTCGACCAGTTCTGCACCGAAAGCCCCGGAACGCGCTTGAACTCGGACTCGTTATTCGTGACGAGCGTGGCATTGATGCGCCGGGCGTGGGCGGCGATCAGGAGGTCGTAGGCACCGATCCGCTTGCCGGCCCGCTCGAGCGCCACGCGAATCGCGGCGTAGTCCGCGGCCGCGGCCGCGGGGAAATCGTCGACCTGGAACAGCGCCAGGAAGTCCTCCAGCGCGTCGTGCCGCTCCGCGCTGACGTCCCCGGCGGCAAAGCCGTAGCGGATCTCGACCAGCGTGATCGCCGAGATCCGGACCTCGCCCGGCGAGCGGCCGGAAAGCCTGCGCTTGATGCGTTCGACGCCGGGTCCCCGGTTGATGAGGTAGCCGACCGTGTCGGTGTCGAGCATCCAGATCATCGCCAGCGGCGCCGCTGCGGCGCCGGCTGCCGGCGGACGAACCGTCCGCGAAACTGTCCGAGGACCGCGTCGAGCTGCTCCAGCGTGATCTTCTTGGGCATCAGCAGCACCCCCGAAGCAGTGCGCTTGACCACGACCTCGTCGGCATCGAAACGGAACTCCTTGGGCAACCTGACCGCCTGGCTGTTGCCATGCTTGAACACTTTCGCGACCTTCACCTCAACCTCCGGATAGATACGCAGAGTATACACCTGGACCGGGGGCCGCGCCCGTTTCCTAGACCCAGTCGCGAGGCACGAGAAACACCTCGTACAGCCGCGCCTCGGGCGTCCCCGGCTCGGGGGCCCAGTCGTAGCGCCACTTCACCGCCGGCGGAAGCGACATCAGGATCGACTCGGCGCGGCCGCCGGACTGCAGGCCGAACAGCGTGCCGCGGTCGTAGACGAGGTTGAACTCCACGTAGCGCCCGCGCCGGTACGCCTGGAACTCGAGCTCGCGCTCGCCGTACGGCGCGTCGCGGCGGCGCTCGACGATCGGCAGGTACGCCGGCAGGAAGCGGTCGCCGACGCTGCGCGCGATCGCGAAGCAGGTCTCGAAGTCCGGCGTGCTCAGATCGTCGAAGAAGATGCCGCCGACGCCGCGGGGCTCGCCGCGATGGCGAAGATGGAAGTACTCGTCGCACCAGCGCTTGAACCGGGGATGGAGCTCGGGCCCGAACGGGTCGAGGGCCTGCTTGCAGGCGCGATGGAAGTGGACCGCGTCCTCCTCGAAGCCGTAGTAGGGCGTGAGATCCATGCCGCCGCCGAACCACCAGACTGGCGCCTCGCCGTCGCGCGTCGCGAGGAAGAAGCGCACGTTCATGTGGACCGTCGGCACGTAGGGATTGCGCGGATGCATCACCAGCGACACGCCTAGCGCCTCGAAGCCGCGTCCGGCGAGCTCGGCCCGGGCGGCGGTGGCGGAGGGCGGGAGCCGCACCCCGGTAACGTGCGAGAAGTTGACGCCGCCGCGCTCCAGGACGCCGCTTGCCTCGATCACGCGCGAATCGCCGCCGCCGCCCTCGGCCCGTGTCCACGCGTCGCGGCGAAACTTGCCGCCGTCGACCGCCTCGAGCGCGGCGACGATGCGATCCTGCAGGCCGGTGAAGTAATCCCTGACCGCGGCGACGTTCATGCGCCGCATTTAACCACGGCGACGCGAGCTCAGCCCTTGCGCGGACCGATCGCGCGAAAGCCGATGTCGCGCCGGTACTGCATGCCTTCGAAGCGGATCGCCGACGCGATCTCGTAGGCGCGGCGCTGCGCGAGCCTGATGCTGTCGCCGAGCGCGGTGACGCACAGCACCCGCCCGCCGTCGGTCACGAGGCGCCCGTCGCGGAGCGCGGTGCCGGCGTGGAAGACGTGATGGTCCTCGCCGTCCGGCGGCAGGTCGGCGAG
>JBOIFD010000118.1:0-14639 GCA_050741515.1 Burkholderiales bacterium | reverse complement strand
GTAACAACCGGAAACAGTTGAATTCGCCGCCGCTCTCGCACACGTTCGCCGCCGCGAGCCGCGTCGTCGCGCGGGTGCTCGGCGGGGCGAGCCTCACCGCCGTGCTCGACGAAGACGCGGGTGGTGCGTCGCGTCCGGCCGTGCAGGACCTCGCCTACGGCACCCTGCGCGACTACGGGGCGCCGGAGGCGATCCTCGCGGCGCTCGCCCGCAAGCCCATCCCCGACCGCGCGGTGCATGCGCTGCTCCTCTGCGCGCTGCACGCGCTGCGACGCGAGCGCCGCGCCCCGCACACGATCGTCGACGAGGCGGTCACCGCGTGCGCCGAGCTCGGGCACGCCGCGGCGCGCGGATTCGTGAACGCGTTGCTGCGCAACTACCTGCGGCGCCGGGAGGCGCTCGAAGCCGAGGCGCGGGGGTCGGAGGCGGCGCGGTTCGGCTATCCCGCCTGGTGGATCGAGCGAGTGCGCCGCGCGCATCCCCAGGCCTGGGAGGCAGTCCTCGCCGCCGGCAACCGCCGTCCCGCGATGACGCTGCGCGTGAACCGGCGCAAGCTCGCGGTCGAAGCCTGGCTCGCGAAGCTCGCCGCGCTCGGGATCGACGCGCGGCGCGTCGGCGAGGTCGCCGTTCGCCTCGCGCAGCCGTGCGGCGTGGAGCGGCTCCCCGGGTTCAGCGCGGGCGAGGTGTCGGTGCAGGACGCCGGGGCGCAGCTCGCAGCGCCGCTGCTCGAGGTGCGCGACGGCATGCGCGTGCTCGATGCTTGCGCTGCGCCCGGCGGGAAGACCGCGCATCTCCTCGAGCTCGCCGAGCTCGAGCTCCTCGCGCTCGACCGCGACGCGGAGCGCGTGCCGCGGATCGGCGCGACGCTCGAGCGCCTCGGGCTCACGGCCGAGGTCCGGGCCGCCGACGCCGGCGATCCCGACCGCTGGTGGGACGGGACGCCGTTCGACCGCGTCCTCCTCGACGTCCCCTGCAGCGCCTCGGGCGTGGTGCGGCGCCATCCCGACGTCAAGTGGCTGCGGCGCGAGGCGGACCTCGACCGGTTCGCGCGCGAGCAGTCGCGGCTCCTCGCCGCGCTTTGGCAGGTGCTCGTCCCGGGTGGTAAATTGCTCTACGCCACGTGCTCGGTGTTCCCCGAGGAGAACGGCGCAGTGATCGACGCTTTCCTCGCCCGCCACGACGACGCCCGCCGGCGGCCCCTTCCCGGCCTCGGCGACGGGCAGCTCCGGCCCGACGACGAGCACGACGGATTCTTCTATGCCCGGCTCGAGAAGCGGTGAGGCATGACGCGCGCGCTCCGGGCGCTCCTCGCCGCCGCCGCGCTCGCGGCCGCCGCTGCGGCGGCCGAGGAGATCGAGGTCGGCGCGGCGAGGCTGGTCGGCTCCGCCGAAGGGGTGGTGCTGAACGCCGACTTCGTGCTCGACCTCACCGCGCGCCTCGAGGACGCGCTCGCCCAGGGCGTGCCGCTCTACTTCGTCGTCGAGTTCGAGTCCTACCGGCCGCGGTGGTACTGGCTCGACGAGAAGATCGGCGCCGCCACGCTGACCGCGCGGCTCTCGTTCCATGCGCTCACGCGAACCTACCGCCTGTCGACCGGGACGCTGCACCAGAGCTTCACGACGCTCGACGAGGCCCTGCGCGCCCTCGGGACCGTGCGCGAATGGCTCGTCCTTCCGCCGGGCGCGCTCCAGGCGGACGCCGCCTACGACGCCTACGTGCGGATGCGGCTCGACACCGCGCAGCTTCCCAAGCCGTTCCAGGTCAGCGCGCTCGCGAACCGCGACTGGAGCCTCGCCTCGGCGTGGAAGAAGTGGCAGGTGAACGGCGCGGTGATCGCGAGCGAGGCCGCGCGATGACCTACGTCCTCGTCGCCAGCGCGGCCCTCGGCGGGATCCTGCTGTTCCTGCTCGCGGTGGCGAGCGCCAACACCACGCTGTTCGAGAGCCACTACCCGCTGCTGCTCGTCCTCAACGCCGTGATCGCCGCGGCGCTGCTCGGGCTGGTCGGCTATCAGCTGCTGAGCTTGCGGCGCGCGCTCCGCGGGCGCGTGTTCGGCGCGCGGCTGACGCTGCGCCTGCTCGCGCTGTTCGTGGTGATGGCGGTCGTTCCGGGGGTGCTCGTCTACACCGTGTCGGTGCAGTTCCTGACCAAGAGCATCGAGTCCTGGTTCGACGTGCGCGTGGACGCCGCGCTCGAGAGCGGGCTCAGTCTCGGCCGCACCGCGCTCGACACGATGCTGAGCGAGCTGCGCGGCAAGGCGCGGGTGATGGCGCTCGAGCTGTCCGACCTCCCGCCCGTGCAGCAGCCGCTCTCGCTCGACCGGCTGCGCGCCCAAGCCGGCGTCGACGAGGCCGTCCTGCTCGCCGGGAGCGGGGTGCCGCTCGCCGGCGCGAGCCGCGAGCCGACGCGCCTCAGGCTCGACTCGCCGCCGCTCCCGGTGCTGCGCCAGGTGCGCCAGGCGCGCGACTACGCCGCGATCGAGACGCTGGGCGAGAAGGGGCTGCGGCTGCGGGTGATCGTCCCGCTCGGCGCCGGGGGGATCGCGGAGGAGACGCGGCTGCTGCAGCTCACGCACGCGGTGCCGCCGTCGCTCGCGGCGACGGCGGAGACGGTGCAGTCGGTGTATCGCGACTACCGGGAGCTCTCGCTCCTGCGCGTCGGGCTCAAGCGGATCTACCTGCTCACCCTCACGCTGACGCTGCTCCTCGCGCTCTTCTCGGCGATCGCGCTCGCGTTCATCCTCAGCCGCCGCCTCTCCGAGCCGCTCGGCGAGCTCGCCGAAGCGACGCTCGCGGTGGCGCGCGGCGACTACAGCCGCCGGCCGAAGGTGACGAGCCGCGACGAGCTCGGCGTGCTCACGCGGTCGTTCAACAGCATGATCGGGCAGCTCGACGACACGCGCGCGGTCGCCGAGACCAGCCGCGCGCAGGTGGAGAGCGCGAAGGCCTACCTGGAGAGCATCCTCGCCAACCTCTCGGCGGGGGTGCTCACGTTCGACGAAGCGTTCCGCCTGCAGGTCGCGAACAGCGCCGCATCGACGATCCTCCTCCAGGACGTGGCCGCCTCGACCGGCGGGCCGCTCGCCGGCTCGCCGCAGCTCGCAGCGCTCGCCGCGGCGGTCCGCGAGGGGTTCGCGGCGGGCGCGCCGGACGAGCCGTGGCAGCGGCAGCTCGATCTCGCCGACGGCGGGCTGACGCTGCTCGTGCGCGGCTCGCGCCTGCCGGGCGGCGGCGGCTACGTCGTGATCTTCGACGACGTGACGCAGCTCATCGCCGCGCAGCGCGCCGCCGCCTGGGGCGAGGTCGCGCGCCGGCTCGCCCACGAGATCAAGAACCCGCTCACCCCGATCCAGCTGTCGGCGGAGCGGCTGCAGGCGAAGCTCGCCGATCGGATCGCGCCCGGGGACCGCGAGACGCTGGTGCGCGCGACCGAGACGATCGTCAGCCAGGTCGCGGCGATGCAGGCGATGGTGGACGACTTCGGCGAATATGCGCGCAC
This sequence comes from Burkholderiales bacterium, assembly GCA_050741515.1. Classification (GTDB taxonomy): domain Bacteria; phylum Pseudomonadota; class Gammaproteobacteria; order Burkholderiales; family SG8-39; genus DATEDA01. The sequence goes on along the minus strand of JBOIFD010000118.1, from coordinate 11,141 downwards.
GCCGGCGCCGAGCCTGGCGGCGCTCGACCTCAACGCCCTCGTCCGCGAGGTGCTGGCGCTCTACGAGCACTCGCCGGCGCGCGTCGCCGCCCGGCTCGAGCCGCGGCTCCCGCCGGTCCGCGGCGACGGGACGCAGCTCCGGCAGGTGATCCACAACCTGCTGCAGAACGCCGAGGACGCCCTGGCGGGGCGTCCCGACCCGCGCATCGAGGTGCGGACCGAGCACGCCGGCGGCCTCATCCGGCTCTCGGTCACCGACAACGGCGGCGGCTTCGCCGAGTCGATCATGAAGCGCGCGTTCGAGCCGTACGTGACCACCAAGCCGAAGGGCACCGGGCTCGGGCTCGCGATCGTGAAGAAGATCATCGACGAGCACCACGGCACGGTCAGCATCGAGAATCGGACCGGCGGCTCCGGTCGGAGCGGCGCGGCGGTGACGATCGCGCTGCCGCTCGCGGCCTGAATCGGAGGCACATGGCGACGATCCTGGTAGTCGACGACGAAGTCGGTATCCGCGAGCTGCTCTCGGAGATCCTCGCCGACGAGGGTCACACGGTGCGGCTCGCGCAGGATGCGACCGCGGCGCGCGAAGTCCGGGTGCGCGAGCGGCCGGATCTCGTGCTGCTCGACATCTGGATGCCCGACACCGACGGCATCTCGCTCCTCAAGGAATGGGCGGCCGGCGGCCAGCTGACGATGCCGGTGGTGATGATGTCGGGGCATGCGACCATCGACACCGCGGTCGAGGCGACGCGCATCGGGGCGCTGGAGTTCCTCGAGAAGCCGATCGCGATGCAGAAGCTGCTCGCCACCGTCAAGCGCGCGCTGCGCGCCCCCGAGGCGCCGCTGACGGCCGGCCTCGCGCTCGGAAATCTGGGGCGCTCGGCCGTGATCGCGGATCTGCGCAAGCGCCTCGCGCAGCTCGGGCAGGTCGGCGCGTCGCTGCTGCTGCGCGGCGAGCCCGGCGTGATGCCGGAGCTCTTCGCGCGCGCCCTGGCGCCTCCCGCTACCCCGTGGGTGGTCGCAGGCGCCGGCCTCGCCGACTCGCCGCAGGAGCTGCTCGTGCAGGCCGCCGGCGGGATCCTGTTCGTCGAGGAGCTCGCGAGCCTGAGCCGCGTGCAGCAGCGCAATCTCGCGTTCATCGCCGCGCGCGCCGAGCGCCAGAAGGTCCGCCTCGTGTCGTTCACGGCCGCGGACCCGCGACGGCTCGTCGACGAGCTCGGGTTCGACGGCGGGCTCCTCGCGCAGCTCGCGCAGGTCGTGCTCGGCCTGCCGGCGCTGCGGGAGTATGCCGAGGACGTCCCGGAGATCGCGTCGATGCTGCTCGCGCAGCTGGTCGAGGCGCGGTTCTGCCCGCCGCGCGAGTTCTCGACGGCGGCGCTCAACAGCCTGCGCAACTTCGGCTGGCCGGGCAACCTCGAGGCGCTGCAGCAGGTGGTGCGCAGCGCCGCGCTCACCGCGCTCGAGGACGAGGTCGGCGCCGAGGACGTGCAGCGCCTGCTGCCGCCGCCCGAAGCGCCGGCGGCGTTCGCGGGGTTGCCGCTCGATCTGCCGCTGCGGGAGGCACGCGAAGCGTTCGAGCGCGCCTACTTCGAGCACCACCTCTCGCGCGAGGGGTCGATGAGCCGGCTCGCCGAGCGCAGCGGGCTCGAGCGCACGCACCTCTACCGGAAGCTGCGGCAGCTCGGGCTGGGGCCGGCTAAGAAGGAGGACTGACCGGGGCGAGCTTGAGGCCGACCTTGGTGATGCGCTCCCCGTCCATCTCGCGCACGGTCAGCCAGACGCGCCCGAGCCGCGCGCTATCGCCCCGCACCGGCCGCCGGTGCAGCGTGCGGCGGAGGTACTGCTCCAGCGTGAGCCCCGAGTCGGCCGGCGCGATCGAGATCTCGTAGAACTTCGCGACGTCCCCGAGCAGCGCCGCGCCCTCGAGCGCGAAGTCCCCGTAAACCGTCCGCGCGGCGAGCGGGCCGGTCTGCAGCTCGGCGGCGAAGAGCTCCGCGAGGCGCTCGACGTCGGTCGCACGCGCCATCAGCCCCACGACGTCGGCGCCCTCGACCGACGTCCACGCCGACAGCGGCAGCCGGGCCCCGCGCCGGAACAGCGCGGCGAGCTGCGTACCCTCGGGGAGCTCCAGATCTCCGGGTCGCATCCCGGCCGCGCGGCTCTCCGAGGCCACCGTGAACTGCACGAACTCCCAGTCGTCCCGCTTGCCGGCGATCACCGGCGTTCGCGCGAGCGGCTCGGGGCGCGGGGGCAGCGCCACGCGCAGCCGGCGGGCGGCGACCGCGACGGTGGAGCCCTGCACCAGCAGCGACATCAGCACTGCGAAGAACGCGTAGTTGAACAGCGTGCGGCCGCCCTCGAGCCCCGCGAGCAGCGGGAAGAGCGCAAGGATGATGGGCACCGCCCCGCGCAGCCCGACCCACGCGATGAACGCGGTGTCGCGCGCGGCGAAGCGGAACGGCGCGAGGCACGCCACGATCGCCGCGGGCCGCGCGACGAGCATGAGCCAGACGGCGAGCCCGAGCGCCGGCCACGCGATCTCCGGGAGCTCCGAGGGCGTCACGAGCAGGCCGAGCAGGAGGAACATCGCCGCTTGCGCGAGCCAGGCGAAGCCGTCCATCGCCCGCAGCGCATCGTCGCTCGAGTGGGTCGGCCGGTTGCCGATGATCAGCCCGGCGAGATAGACGGCGAGGAAGCCGCTGCCGCCGATGCGGTTCGTGAGCGCGAACGCGAGCACCCCGCCTGCGACCGTCAGCAACGCGTGCAACCCGGTGGACAGCCGCACGCGCCCGAGCACCCAGGCGAGCCCCACGCCCGCCGCGAGCCCCGCCGCACCGCCGATCCCGAACTGGAGCACGAGCTCGGTGAGGATCGACGGGCCGGCGGCCGAAGCTCCGTGCTTGACGACCTCGATCAGGACGATGGTGAGAAACACCGCCATCGGGTCGTTCATGCCGGACTCGAGCTCGAGCGTGGCGGCGAGGCGCTCGTTCAGGCGGGCGCCGCTCGTCCGCAGGATCGCGAACACCGCGGCGGCGTCGGTCGAGCCGACGATCGCGCCGAGCAGGAGGCCGTAGCTCCAGTCGAAGCCGCTGATCCCGGCGGCGAACACGCCGACCAGCGCCACGGTGAGCACCACGCCCACCGTCGCGAGCGCCAGGGCGGGCGCGAAAGCGACCCGGAACACCGCGTAGCGCGTTCGCATGCCGCCGTCGAGCAGGATCACGGCGAGCGCGAGGTTGCCGACCAGGAAGCTCAGCCCGATGTCGTCGAACTGGATCCCGCCGGGTCCGTCCTCGCCGGCGAGCATCCCGACCACGAGGAACACGAGCAGGAGCGGCAGGTTCGCGCGCTGCGAAACCCAGCCGAGCAGGATCGCGGCGAGGAGGAGCGCCGCACCGAGCGCGAGGGTTTCGTAGGCGGCCGACATGGCCCGATGTTAACCGCCGGCGGCGTCACGCCGCGGTTTCGCTGCGCGGATCAAAAGACCATACAATTCGCCACCCCGTCACCGCAGGAGTCGTCTTGAAAATCGTCATCCTCGGCGCGGGCCAGGTCGGCTCGACGCTCGCCGAAAGCCTCGTCTCCGAGCAGAACGACATCACGGTCGTCGATCACCAGGCCGCGCGCCTCAAGGACCTCCAGGACCGGCTCGACCTGCGGACCGTCGTCGGCAACGCCGCGCATCCGACGACGCTGGTCGAGGCGGGCCTCGAGGACGCCGACATGCTGATCGCGGTCACGCAGACCGATGAGACCAACCTCGTCGCCTGCAAGATCGCCGCGAAGCTGTTCAACACGCCGACGCGGATCGCGCGCGTCCGCTCGCGCTCGATCGTCGCGCGTCCGGAGCTGCTCGGCGACGACGGGTTTGCCGTCGACTACGCGATCAGCCCCGAGGACATCGTCACCGAGTACATCACCCGGCTGATCGAGTTCCCCGAGGCGCTGCAGGTGCTCGACTTCGCCGGCGGCCGGGTCACGATGGTGGCGATGCGGGCGGTCGAGGGCGGGCCACTCGTCGGCCATCCGCTCAAGGACCTGCGCCGGCACATCCCCTCGGTGGACGCGCGAGTCACCGCGATCTTCCGCGGCGACCAGACGATCATCCCGGACGGCGACACCGTGGTGCGCGCCGGCGACGAGGTGTTCCTGCTCGCCGATACCGAGCACATCCGCCAGGTGATGCGGGAGCTGCGCAAGATGGACAAGCCGGTCAAGCGGCTGATGATCGCCGGCGGCGGCAACATCGGCTTGCGGCTCGCGCGCGCGCTCGAGGGCCACTACCAGGTCAAGATCGTCGAGTTCTCCAAGCTGCGCGCCGAGCACATCGCGACCCAGGTCAACTCCGCGCTGGTGCTCCACGGCGATGCGACCGACGAGGAGCTGCTCGAGAGCGAGAACATCGGCGAGATGGATCTGTTTCTCTCGCTCACGAACGACGACGAGAACAACATCATGAGCGCGCTCCTCGCGACGCGGCTGGGCGCGCGCCGCGTGGTGGCGCTGATCAATCGCCGCTCCTACGCCGAGCTCATGCAGGGGGGGCAGATCGACGTCGCGATCTCGCCCGCGCAGGCGACGATCGGCAAGCTCCTGCAGCACATCCGGCGCGGCGACGTCGTCGCCGTGCACAGCTTGCGCCGCGGCGCCGCCGAGGCGCTCGAGCTGGTCACCCACGGCGACGAGAAGACCTGCAAGGTGATCGGCAAGAAGGTCGAGGAGGTCCAGCTGCCGCGCGGCGCGGCGATCGGCGCGATCGTGCGGCGGCGCGCGCGGCCCGAGGCCGCGCAGGCGAACGACCCGGTCGCCACGGAGCGCGACTCGGAAGTCATCATGGCGCACCACGACACCGTGATCCAGCCGGACGATCACGTGATCATGTTCGTCGCCAACAAGCGGATGATCCCGAAGCTCGAGAAGCTGTTCCAGGTCGGCTTCGGCTTCGTCTGATGGCGGCGGCGGCGCACACCCCGGCGGCTGCGCTGGCCCGCTACGCGGCGCTCGGGCAGACGCTCGGGATGATCCTGATGATCTTCGGGCTGTCGATCCTGCTGCCGCTCTCGGTATCCCACCTGCTCGACGACGGCGCCGAGCTCGCCTACGACGAGACGCTGGTGGTGACGTTCGGCGCCGGCGCGGCCCTCTGGTTGCTCGCGCGCGGCCGCGAGGCCGAGCTGCAGATCCGGGACGGCTTCCTGCTCGTCGCGCTGGTCTGGACGGTGCTGCCGGCGTTCGCCACGGTGCCGCTGCTGCTGTACCTGCCGAACCTCTCGTTCACCGACGCCTACTTCGAGACGGTCTCGGGGCTGACCACGTCGGGCGCGACCACGCTGTCCGACCTCGACCGCCTGCCGCCGTCGATCAACCTGTGGCGGGCCCAGCTCGTCTGGATGGGCGGGATGGGAGTGGTGGTGCTCGCGGTCGCGATCCTGCCGCTGCTCGGCGCCGGCGGCGCGCAGGTGTTCAAGGCCGAGACCCCGGGGCCGATGAAGGACACCAAGCTCACCCCGCGGATCACCGAGACCGCGAAGGGCCTCTGGGTCATCTACTTCTTCCTCACCGTCGCCTGCATCCTCGCCCTCAAGCTCGCGGGGATGACCTGGCTCGACGCGCTCATCCACGCGTTCTCGACGCTGGGCCTCGGCGGGTTCTCCTCGCACGATGCGAGCTTCGGCTTCTGGGATTCGCCGCTGATCGAGGCGGTGACGATCGTCTTCATGCTGATCGCGAGCCTCAACTTCGCCACCCACTTCCGCGCCTGGCGGCGGCGCAGCGTGGCGGCCTACGCGCGCGACCCCGAGGCGGGCATGGTGATGCTCGCGATGCTCGGCAGCGCCGCGATGATCGCGGTCTATCTGTGGTACGAGGACTTCTATCCGAGCTTCTGGACCTCGCTTCGCTACGCGGCGTTCAACGTGGTGTCGGTCGCGAGCACCACCGGCTTTGCGACCACCGACTTCGGCGCCTGGCCGGTCTTCGCGCCGCTGTGGATGCTCTATCTCTCGTGCTTCGCGGCGTCCTCCGGGTCGACCGGGGGCGGGATGAAGATGATCCGCGCGCTGGTGCTGCTCAAGCAGTCGGTGCGCGAGTTCACCCGCATCCTTCACCCCCGCGCCGAGGTGCCGCTGAAGGTGGGCGGGCAGCGGGTCGAGCCCAACCTCATCTTCGGCGTGCTCGCGTTCATGCTGGTCTACGGGCTGACCATCGTGGGGATGTCGCTCGCCATGACGGCGACCGGTCTCGACTTCGTCACCGCGTTCTCCGCCGTGGTGGCGTGCATCAACAACATGGGCCCGGGGCTCAACAAGGTCGGTCCGGGGACGACCTACGCCGTACTCAGCGACTTCCAGACCTGGTTGTGCATCGTGGCGATGCTGCTCGGGCGGCTGGAGCTGTTCACATTGCTTGTCGTCTTCACGCCTGCGTTCTGGAGAAAGTAAGCGATCACATCGTAGGGTCAGCGCAGCACCCGGAACGAGCCCGGGAAGAGCGTCGGGTCGACCTCGCCGGCGCGCTCGGCGCGGCCGACGAAGACCACCTGATAGAACCGGTCGCCGGCGACGGCGATGCGCGCCGAGACCCGCATGGCAACGCCCTGCGCCGACCCCTCGGCCTGGAACTCGATCCCGCGCGCCCCGTCGAGCGCGAGCGGACGCTCCGCCGTCACGCGTCCGCCGACGTTCCGCACCAGCGCGTCGCGGCCCTCCGCGATGACGCGCCCGGCATCCACGCCGGGCGGGAGGTCGGCGTACCCCACGCCGAACGCCATCCCGGACACCTGCACCGACGTCATGTGCATCGGGGTTTTGGCGCCTGCGAGCGTGACCTCGCGCGAGTCGCGCGCCGGCCGGCCCGGCAGCATCACCGCGAACCGTCCCTCGGGCGAAGTGAACTCGCGCCAGTCGAGCTCGGCGGTGCAGGCTGCGAGGCCGAGCACGGCCAAGGCGGCGAAGCGCCTCACGGCACGTGCATTCACTCCACGATCGGGGTCACTTCGCGGCGACGCACGCGATCTCGACCAGCATTCGCGCGTCGGCGAGCTTCGCCTCGACCGTCGCGCGGGCCGGCGGGTTCTTGGGGTCCATCCACTTCATCCACACGGCGTTCATGCCTTCGCGGTTGCGGATGTCGGTGACCCACACGCTCGCCGACACGATCTTCGACTTGCCCGTCCCGGCCTTGGCGAGCAGGCCGTCGATCTTGGCGAGCACCTGCTGGGTCTGGGCGTCGATTCCCGCGGCGAGGTCGTCGGCGACCTGCCCGGCGACGAAGACGAGGCCGGCGGCCTCGACCGCGCCGGAGAGAAACTTGCCGGGTTCGTGACGGATGATGGACATGCGAACCTCCTGTGGGTGAAGACGGTCAGGTGTCGTACGCGAGCGCGGGCGCGAGCCAGCGCTCGGTCTTGTCGAGGTCGGTGCGCTTGCGCCGCGCGTAGTCCTCGGCCTGGTCGCGGCCGATCTTGCCGACCGCGAAGTACTGCGAGCCGGGGTGCGAGAAGTAGAAGCCGCTCACCGCGGCCGCCGGCCACATGGCATAGCTCTCGGTGAGGGTGATGCCGACCGCCGGGGCGTCGAGCAGCTCGAAGAGCGGGCCCTTCTCGGTGTGGTCGGGACACGCCGGATAGCCGGGCGCCGGACGGATCCCGCGATACTGCTCCGCGATCAGCGCTTCGGCCGCGAGCGCTTCGTCCCCGGCGTAGCCCCAGAAGTCCTTCCGCACCCGCTCGTGCATCAGCTCGGCGAAGGCCTCGGCGAGCCGGTCCGCGAGCGCCTTCAGCATGATCGCGCTGTAGTCGTCATGGGCGGCTTCGAAGCGCGCGACGTGCGCGTCGCAGCCGACGCCGGCGGTCACCGCGAACAGCCCCAGGTAGTCGCGCACGCCCGGCGGCGCGACGAAGTCGGCGAGGCAGAGGTTGTGCCGGTCGGCCGCCTTCTTCGCCTGCTGGCGGAGGCATCGGAACACCGTCGCCACCTCGCGCCGCGTGTCGTCGGCGTAGACCTCGATGTCGTCCCCGACCGAGTTCGCCGGATAGATGCCGATGACCGCGTTCGCGGTCAGCCAGCGCTCGGTGATGATGCGCTCGAGCATCGCCTGCGCGTCGCGGAACACGTTGCGCGCCGCCTCGCCGACCACCGGGTCCTGGAGGATCTTCGGGTAGCGGCCGGTGAGCTCCCACGCCTGGAAGAACGGCGTCCAGTCGATGTAGCGCGCGATGTCGGCGAGGTCGTAGCCCTCGAGCACCTTGCGCCCCGGGAGCTTCGGCGCCGGCGGAGCGTAGCCCTTCCAGTCGGTCGGAAAGGCGTTGGCGCGGGCTTCCGCGAGCGGAACGAGCGGCGCCTGGCCTTGCTTCGCGGCGTGCTGGGTCCGGACGCGCTCGTAGTCGGCGCGCACCTCGGCGAGGTACCCCGCCTGCCGCCCGTCGGAGAGCAGATTGGTGCACACGCCGACCGACCGCGACGCGTCCGGGACGTAGATCACCGGCCCCGAGTAGTTCGGCGCGATCTTCACCGCCGTGTGCACGCGCGAGGTGGTCGCGCCGCCGATCAGGAGCGGCACGCTCAGGCCCTCGCGCTCCATCTCGCGCGCCACGTGCGCCATCTCCTCGAGCGACGGCGTGATCAGCCCCGACAGCCCGATGATGTCGGCGCGCTCGTCGCGCGCGACCTGCAGGACCCGCTGCGCCGGCACCATCACGCCGAGGTTGACGACCTCGAAGTTGTTGCACTGGAGCACGACGGCGACGATGTTCTTGCCGATGTCGTGGACGTCGCCCTTGACCGTCGCGATGACGATCTTGCCCTTCGATCTCGCATCCCCGCTCGCCGCCTTCTCCGCTTCGATGAACGGCACCAGGTGGGCGACCGCCTGCTTCATCACGCGCGCCGACTTGACCACCTGCGGGAGGAACATCTTGCCGGCGCCGAAGAGGTCGCCGACGACGTTCATGCCGTCCATCAGCGGGCCCTCGATCACCTGGATTGCCCGCCCGTGCGCCTGCCGCGCCTCCTCGGTGTCCGCGACGACGTGGGTCGAGATCCCCTGCACGAGCGCGTGCGCGAGCCGTTGCGCCACCGGCGCTTCCCGCCATGCCAGATCCTCCTCGGTGCGCCGCCCGCCGCCTTTCACGTGCGCCGCGAACTTCACCAGCCGCTCGGTCGCGTCCGGCCGGCGATTGAGGATCACGTCCTCGACGTGCTCGAGGAGGTCCTTCGGGATGTCCTCGTACACCCCGAGCTGCCCGGCGCTGACGATCCCCATCGTCATGCCGGCGCGGATGGCGCGGTAGAGGAACGCGGTGTGCATCGCCTCGCGCACCGCGTCGTTGCCGCGGAACGAGAACGACAGGTTCGACACGCCGCCCGACACCGCGGCGTGCGGCAGGTTCGCGCGGATCCAGCGCGTCGCCTCGATGTAGTCGAGGCCGTAGGTCGCGTGCTCCTCGAGCCCGGTGGCCACCGCGAAGATGTTCGGGTCGAAGATGATGTCCTCGGCGGGAAACCCGACCGTGTTCACCAGCAGGTCGTAGCTTCGCCGGCACACGGCCATGCGGCGCTCGAGGGTGTCGGCCTGACCCTGCTCGTCGAACGCCATGACGACGACGGCCGCCCCATAGCGCCGGGCGAGCCGCGCGTGCCCGATGAACTCGGCCTCGCCCTCCTTCAGCGAGATCGAGTTCACGATCGGCTTCGACTGCACGCACTTCAGTCCGGCCTCGATGACCGACCACTTGGAGCTGTCGATCATGATCGGCACCCGCGCGATGTCCGGCTCGACGGCGACGAGGTTGAGGAACGTCGCCATGGCGCGCGGCGAATCGAGCATCGCCTCGTCCATGTTGACGTCGATGACCTGCGCGCCGTTCTCGACCTGCTGCCGCGCCACCGCGAGCGCTGCCGGGAAGTTCCCCCCGAGGATCAGGCGCGCGAACGCCTTCGAGCCGGTGACGTTGGTGCGCTCGCCGACGTTGACGAAGAGGGACGAGCCGTCGATGTTCACCGGCTCGAGCCCGGCGAGCCGCAGCTTCTTGCCGATCGTCGGCACGCCGCGCGGCGGCAGGTCGCGGACGGCGGCGGCGATCGCGGCGATGTGCGCGGGCGTCGTGCCGCAGCAGCCGCCGACGATGTTGAGGAATCCCGACTCGCCGAACTCCCCGAGCAGGCCCGAGGTGTGCTCCGGCGTCTCGTCGTACCCGGTCTCCGAGAGCGGGTTCGGGAGGCCGGCGTTCGGGTAGCAGCAGACGTAGGTGTCGGCGACGTTCGCCAGCTCCTCGATGTAGGGCCGCATGAGCTTCGCGCCGAGCGCGCAGTTCAGCCCGATCGTGAGCGGGCGCGCGTGGCGCACCGAGTTCCAGAACGCTTCCGTCGTCTGGCCGGTGAGCGTCCGGCCCGACTGGTCGGTGATCGTCCCGGAGATCATCACCGGGAGCCGTCGGCCGGCCGCGTCGAAGAAGCCCTCGATGGCGAAGATCGCGGCCTTGGCGTTCAGCGTGTCGAAGATCGTCTCGATCAGGACCAGGTCCGCGCCGCCGTCGACGAGCCCGCGCAAGGACTCGGTGTACGCGGCCACGAGCTCGTCGAACGCGACGTTGCGAAAGCCCGGGTCGTTGACGTCGGGCGAGATCGAGGCGGTCTTGCTCGTCGGCCCGAGCACGCCGGCGACGAAGCGCGGGCGGTCGGGGGTCCGGTCGGAGAACTCGTCGGCCGCGGCGCGCGCGAGCTGCGCCGCCGCGAGATTGAGCTCGTAGGCGAGCGCCTCGAGCCGGTAGTCGGCGAGCGACGGCGCGTTGGCGTTGAACGTGTTGGTTTCGACGATGTCGGCGCCGGCCGCGAGGTATTGGCGATGCAGCCCGCCGACGAACTCGGGTTGGGTGAGGGCGAGCAGGTCGTTGGCGCCGGCGAGCTCGACCGGCCAGTCGGCGAAGCGCTCGCCGCGGAACGCCGGCTCGGGGAGCCGGTGGCTCTGGATCAGCGTGCCCATCGCGCCGTCGAGGATCAGGATCCGGCGGTCGAGCAGGGCACGGAGCTCAGGTGTGCGATCTGGGCGCATCACGATTGGTGCACAGAAAACAGAAAACCCGTTCGCCTGCGGGCCAAACGGGTTGCCCTCGCTTTAGCCGTATTTGTTTGACCCGG